>NZ_JBCPXY010000005.1:0-415478 GCF_039581425.1 Flavobacterium movens | reverse complement strand
AAAATCTAAAATCTAAAATCTAAAATCTAAAATCTAAAATCTAAAATCTAAAATCTAAAATCTAAAATCTAAAATCTAAAAATAAAAATGTTTTAGATAATATCCGCCAAGCATAAAAAATAGATTTATAATAGCCATTTTCCAGATTAGTTTTTTATAGTTTCTAGACTTGTCTAAAAAATGAAAGGCAATAAAAATAGAGAGTAAAAGGCAGGTATAAATGGCAGGATACATTTTAAAAGCAGCCAAAAAATCACCTTGAAAAAGTAAGAATAGAGATCGCTGAAATCCGCATCCTAAACAGTCATAACCAAACACGGTTTTGAACAGACAAGGAATCATGTATTTCTCTAAACTCATGGCAGATCTTTTTTGCAATTTTACTAAAAAAATATGACAAACGTTTAGGGAAGTAGTGGAGCGCTATCTGAAAGTTTTATATTTTTGAAATCTTAAAATAAAGAAAGGATGAAAACTTTTAAAATTATAATAATGATTCTTGCGATTTCGGTTGCGTTATACGAACAGGTTTCGGAAGAGAAGAACATCTATATCATGATTGCTGCAATTGTAGTTTTCATGTTCGGAATGATGCAGCTGAGTGCAAAAACGCCAAGTAAAAATAACGATAAAGAAGAGTAGGATGTTGGCAAAAGGAGATAAGGTTTCGGTACTAGACGAAGCTATAAACGGAACAGTAGTTTCGGTTAAAAATAACGAGGTTTTGATAGAAACTGAAGACGGATTTATGATGACATTTTTAGTCAACGAATTGCTTAAAATTCAAGAAACCAGTAATTTAATGAATTCTATTAAAAGAATTAATTTAGATGAAATTTCGAAGGAGAAAACAGAGCCAAAACCGAGAAGTTTTGTTAAAGAAAAGAAAGATAAGCGCGAAGTTGGCGTTCCAGAGTTTGATTTACACATCGAAAAATTGGTTCCTAATAAGCGCGGAATGTCGAACTATGATATTTTGACATTACAGACGGAAACGGCAAAAAGACATATCGAATTTGCGATAAGAAACCGCATTCCGAAAATCGTTTTTATTCATGGTGTTGGTGAAGGGATTTTGAAAGCTGAACTTGATTTTTTATTAGGACGTTATGACGGAATTGATTTCCAAGATGCCAATTATCAAAAGTATGGTCTTGGAGCTACCGAAGTTTATATAAGACAAAGCAATAAATAATACGGCTCTTTAAGCGTATAAAAAGCTTACTTGTAAAGCATAAAAAAACGTCTGTTTTTTGATTCGATTTTATTGTAAAATCATCTCAAAAAACAGACGTTTTTTTGTAAGAATTATTTCTGCTGATTTCTTTTCAGAAATCTACTTTTTTAGTTTGTTTTTGGTCTGGTAATTTTTCCAAGAACGAAACTGCTTCCCAATTTAAAGCTGCTATTACCCTTCTCTAAAATTACATTTTTAAGTACTATTGTGTGCTCATAAATTTGTCCAGTTAAAGTAGTGGTTACTTCAATAATTCCACTTTCATTTGGCTTGCCGAGCTGTCCTGTCCAGGTTTCTTCAATTGCAGGTGCAGACGGCTGTAATTTGGCACAAACAAAAGCTGGTGTTATAGATCCAGTTCCTTCTTTTGCAGTTTTATAAAATACTTTATTCTGTGTTGCTGTTATTAAACTTGTACGAGGTTGACCTGGAGTAATGGGCTCTGCAAACAATGTTGGATCGATATCGTCAATAGATAAATAAAACGTATTGTTGTAATTGTATACTCTAGCAACTTCATCGCACTCATATGCAGAACCATTCGGATTGGTTTTGAAAGTTAGATTGGCTGGTGTTATAGAGGTATTGTATTTTCCAAACACAAATTCTGCTTCCGTTTGGTTTCCAGCCGGTTTTGCAAATGTTATATTTTTAAAAACAATTGTGTGTTCGTAACCTGTAATTCGAGTTCCTCCGTCATTATTACTATTGGGCGGATCTATTTGTTTAGTGGTAATTTCTATTATTCCATCAATTCCATTCCATTCTTCGGTTACTTTTGGATTGCTCGGCGGAATTGTACCACAGATATTGTCTTTTGCAACAGCTCCATCATAGGCTCTGTAAACTACACGATACGCGCCATTGCCTTTTGAATCTATTGTGTATGTTTTGGTGCCGTTATCATTGATGATCGCTCCTTCTGGCATTTGAAGTAAAAGAGCTTCCTGAGGTTTTAATTTATAAATTAAAGTATTAGTTGTAGGATCACAGGCTTGTGACGTTTCAATATCTGAAAAGTCTATATCATCCACAGTCAAATCCCCATCATCGCAACCATTCAAGAGAAGGGCAAATAATAGGAGGGCAGCATATTTTTTCATCGTAAAATTTATTTGGGTCAAAAATAGTGAAAAAATTGCCAAATGATATTTAAGATTTGACAATTGATATTTCTTAACTTTGCAGCAATGAAAAAAGTATATCTAGATAATGCCTCAACAACAGCCATGCGTCCTGAAGTAATTCAGGAAATGACAAGGATTATGCTTGAGGATTATGGAAATCCGTCGTCTACACATAGTTTTGGACGAAACGCTAAAACCATCTTGGAGCTTTCAAGAAAAAGCATTGCCAAACATCTCAATTGTACTGCTCAAGAAATCATTTTTACTTCTGGCGGAACGGAAGCTGACAACTGGATTTTGCGTTCTGCTGTTGAAGATTTAAAAGTAGAAAGAATCATTACTTCAAAAATTGAACATCATGCTGTTTTGCATACCGTTTGGGTGCTTCAGGAAGAGTATAATGTTCAAGTTGATTACGTAAATGTAAATGAAGACGGAAGTTTAGATTTAACGCATTTGTCTAATTTATTGGCTGAAGAAAAAAAGACTTTAGTTAGTTTAATGCATATCAATAACGAAACGGGAACAATTTTAGATCTAGATCGAGTTAGTTTGATTTGCAAGCAGTATAATGCTTTGTTTCATTCAGATACAGTTCAATCTGTTGGAAAAACCGAAATTGACCTGCAAAAGACTCCTGTTGACTTTATTTTGGCTAGTGCACATAAGTTTCACGGACCAAAAGGAATTGGGTTCGCTTTTGTCAGAAAAAATTCTGGGTTACAGCCGTTGCTTTTTGGAGGCGAACAAGAAAAAGGGCTTCGTGCAGGAACAGAAGCCGTACATCAGATTGCTGGAATGGCAAAAGGGTTGTCTATTTCATACGAAAAACTAAATGAAGAAAGAGCTTATATCTTGGGAATAAAAAACTATTTGATTGAGCAGTTAGAAATTCATTTTCCAGATTTTAGAATCAACGGAAAGAAAGATGATTTCTATAACATCATCAATATTATTCTGCCGTTTTCGTCAGACAAAACTTCAATGCTGCTTTTTAGTCTAGATATGAAAGGAATCGCGGTTTCTAGAGGAAGTGCCTGTCAATCTGGAAGTATAAAACCTTCACATGTTTTAAATGAAATGCTTTCGGAGGCTGATTTAAAATTACCAAATCTCCGAATTTCATTTAGTCATTATAACACTAAAGAAGATATCGATTGGCTTATTGAGAGTTTGAAAACGGTCTAAGTTGCTAAGATTCTAAGGTTCTGAGATTCTAAGTTTTTTTAACCGCGAAGCACGCTAAGAATTACACAAAGGTCGCAAAGAAGCTTTTATTGAGAATCTAAATAGAGTTAAAAAAAGTTCGCAAAGCTTTGTCAAAATAAGCTTTGCGAACTTTTTCATTTTAATAGCTGTAAAAAAAACTTTGCGACCTTTGCGTAATTCTTTGTGACTTTGCGGTAAAAACTATACTCAAAGTTTTTTCAAAAACTTGAAACCTGAAACTTGAAACAAAAAAAACTATTTTCGAATTACTTTTACTTGCGAATCTTTAGTCAATTTGATAATGGTTGAAGATTTTCCGTTGACTTTGTCTTGGTTTAATTTTACAACATAATCAACGCCGTTGATAATTTCAGGGCTGATGTCTTTGAAACTTTGCGGTGTTGGCTGTCCAGAAATATTAGCCGAAGTAGAAACTAAAGGTTTTTTCATTCTTTCCATCAATTTGTAGCAAAAAGGTTCTTTTACCAATCTAACTCCAAGAGATTTGTCGGCCGCAATGATGTTTGGCGCAACGTTTCTGGCGTCGTCTAAAATTAAAGTAGTTGGCTTTTCAGATAAATCCATAATTTGCCATGCAACTTCAGGAATGTCTTTAAAAACATTGTACATCATTTTTTCGCTATTCATCAAAACAATCATACTTTGTGTTTCTGCACGTTGTTTTAATTTGTAAATTTTAGCAACAGCCTCTGCATTTGTGGCATCACAGCCAATTCCCCAAACGGTATCAGTTGGGTACAAGATTATGCCTCCGTTTTTAATTACCTCGTATGCGTTGATGATTTCCTCGTTCATTTTACAAATTATAATTTACTTCATTAAGGTTGCAAAGTTATAAATTTTACTTGTAAAAGCTTTTTAGAGTTTGAAAATAGAAGCGTTTAAAGTTTTTGTGGCTATTTACTGGAAGTAGATGTTTATGATTTTACTACAGAAGATTTTAATTTAACCTTCGCCAGTTCCATCAATGGATGCTCAATATATTTGAATGTTAGCTGGCTGATGAAAATTAACGGGAAAATTGACAAGGAAATGATCGACCAGAATTCTAACTCAGTTAGATTTTTTGCTCTTTCAAACCCGATGACAAAATAAAAAAGGACGAATAATAAAATGCCGTGCAGTAAATAAATGCTATAGGTGATTTGTCCAAATTTGCGTGAAAAAGTGCTTGACAGAAGCCCAAAAAAGCTATTTCCAGAAGCAATTATGATAAATACAATCGTAGTGATGATGATTGGAATAGGCTTTCTTCCGCTATTGAAGAAATAAATAGAACTTGCAATTAGTAAAATAGCTAGAAAAGCATATTTTTTCTGTTTTAAAACAGCTCCCAATTTATTTTTGCTAATTACTAAAGCCGCAATAATGCCTCCAAGAAAAGGGAAAAAGTGTCGTAATGAAGATTCATTAATAATCATTATAATAGCTGCAGTCGAGATAAATAGCAATAATGTCTTATAGTTTACTTTAATCTTAAAAAACAACGCAATAAGAGGCAATATAAAGTAGAAAGCCCATTCGTACGGAAGCGTCCAGGTTACTCCAGCATTAAATAAAAAACTGTCTTCTAGTCCGTTAATGCTTAACCCCTTTCTTACGTTGAAAAATATCCATGAAAGCAAATGCAGGAGGTTTTCAAAAAAGGGAATTCTTGTTTTAAAATTGGTTAAATAACCTGCGATAAAGAATATAATTCCAACAGAAAAAAGATACATCGGGAAAAGTCTGTACAGACGAGCATTAATATAAGCCGACCAATCGATTTGTTTGTTTTTGCTGTTGATTAATTTTAGGGTAAATAAAAAAGCGGTGATTACAAAGAAAAAAGCAACCGTAGTCTGTCCAAAGTGATTGAATAAATTTGATTTTGGTTCTTCCCATTCTTCATTTTGAAGAAAAAAACGCCAGATGTAACTGTGATGAAGGAAAACAAAAAATGCTAAATAACCTCTTAAGCCATCAATTTCTGGATAACGAACTTCTTGAGCATCTATTTTTACTACTCTATTAGTAATAATTACTGAAAAAATAAGAGCAAGTAAGATGAGGGAAAAACAAAGCAAGAAGGTTAATGTCATTTTTGAGAGGATAGCTTTTTATTGAGATATTTTTTAACAGATTTTTAATATTTGAGCAAAAATAGGAAACATTTTCAAATGCAAAAATATTAGGGTTAAAATTATCCTAAACAAAATAGGAATCCTTACAAGCGTAAAATGATTTTTATTAGCAATTAAGAAGAAAGACTTTCTTGAAAAATAACTCGATTTGTCCAGCCTTTTAAAGTGTATTGGCTTAAAATAGAATCTGGAATTTTCTCGTATTCATTTTCAAAAAAAGCTACGGGGATAACTGGATTTTTTTCGTCAATAATTAAAATATTATTTGGATTGTAAAAATCGTAGTTTTTAATATCTGTATTTGTTGTTATAAGTTTCTTCTCTAAACCCAAACTTTCAAAAACCCTAAATGTAAGTCCGATTTGACCAAGTCGATTAATGTCTAAAAGCACTTTTGATCGATTGATATAATCATTTACTTCACTCAAAGGCATATGACTTTTTATATAAGTAATGTTTTTATCACTGTCTTTTTGCTTTTTATCGTAAACAATGAATTTAAATTTTGAATGTTGCGAAGCCAGATTGGCTGCGATTCTTTTTAATATTGGTAGTCTTTTGTCAATTGAACTAATATTGAAAACATCATATTCAAATTGATTATTTTGGATAGCGTTTTCTGAATTATAAATCCAATTTGGCGCAAATTTTAAATTGAATTTTTCGCAGTCTTCTTTTTCAAATGAGAAAACTTCATCAAAACAATGAAGGACACGTTTAATTTTTGGACATCGATAAATGTTGTCATTAAAAAATCCTACTGATTTTTTGGTATATTTTTTAAATTCTAAAATGCTTTCAGGAGTTATAAAGTCTCCTTTTATGGTTAAAATTACATCTTGAATCTGATCGTTTTTCTTTAATTCATTGATGATTTCTTTTCCGTAGTGCTGGTGCTTTAAATTTGTTTTGAAGAACGCTTTTAATACAAGATTATATGCTTTATGAAATATAGAAGGATATTTGTATTTGAAAGTATTAAAATCGATATGGCGAACAGTATGTCCTTGTTTTTCTAAGTCTGCCGCTATATGTTTGTTAAGTCCCCAGTTGTCTAAACTTATAAGAGTAATATGCATTATCTACGAAATAGTTTTTATTAGTTGGTAAAACTAGCTAAATTTGCTGAAACAATTTTTATGATTTTAAGATTAAATCGCGGATATGAAAAATTTGAAAATATTCTTCTAGAATATATTCGTTTTTTCGATACAAAAGGAGAGGACTTTGTAATTGGCCAGCGCAATCAGATAAAACTTTTTGATTTAGACGATAAAAAGATAAACATAAAATCGTTTAAGGTTCCGCACTTTATCAATAAAATCGCTTATAAATACTTCAGAAAATCAAAAGCAAAACGCTCTTTTGAGTTTGCAAACAAATTGTTAGAATTAGGTGTAGGAACTCCAAAACCTATTGCATTTGCTGAATTTTCATCACTACTAGGTTTAGAAAAAAGCTTTTACGTAAGTGAGCAATTACAATGTGATCTTACTTATAGAGAATTAGTGGAAATACCAGATTTTCCAGACCGTGAAAACATCTTAAGACAGTTTACTAAATTTAGTTTCGATCTTCATGAAAAAGGAATTGAGTTTTTAGATCATTCTCCAGGAAATACTTTAATTAAAAAGAATGCCAGCGGAAATTATGATTTCTTTCTGGTAGATTTAAACAGAATGGAATTTCATAATTCTATGTCTTTTGAAATGCGTATGAAAAACTTGTGCCGTTTAACACCGTTGAAAGAAATGGTTGCGACAATGAGCAATGAATATGCGAAATATTATAAAGAAGCATCTGAAGAGAAAATTTTTGAGACTTTATGGAAATACACTTCAGATTTTCAAGAGAAGTTTTATAGAAAAAAACGCCTAAAAAAGAAGCTTAAATTCTGGAAGAAGTAATTTTTCTTAGTTCTTTATAGCGAATATAAACGCTGTAGGCATTCAAATAACATATAATTATACCTTTTTTGCCATCCAAAAAACCAAAACGGATTATAAACTGATACAAGAAAGTATATAAAGGGTGGAAAAGTTGCATTAGGAAATAAGACTTTTTTCCTTTTGCTGATTTTTCATTGGCTTTAAGAATGCCGTAATTATACATTTTTGATTTATAATCTTCATAAGAAGAATAAGAATAATGTATGATTTTGTGTTTTAAAGAAGCAATTTTTCCGTCGACAATTAATTTTTCGTGAACGGTTCTTTCCTCATTGTATCGGCATTTCGATTTATTAAAAAGCCTGAAAATCTTATCAGTTTGCCAGCCACTGAAATTCAGTCGGCTATTTTTAAACATAAAAATGCGATAGATAAAATAAGCACTTGCCGCATTTTCAGAATTAATTGCAGTAACGATTTCAGATTTTAATTCAGATGTTAGTCTTTCATCAGCGTCAATAAATAAAACCCATTGATTTTTGGCTTGGTCTAAGGCAAAATTTCGCTGTGCAGTATAATCAACAAAATGATTCTGGATTAATTTTACATTGGCAAAAGATTCAACAATGCTAACTGTTTTATCGGTGCTATAGGAATCAACAACAATGATTTCATCAGCAAAATCAATATCTTCAAGAAGCGATTTTATATGATCTTCTTCGTTAAGTGTAATAATCAAAACTGATAATTTCTGCTTTTCACTATTCATTAGAGATGCATTTTACTATTTTCAATTTTTATATTCTTGAAAATAAGTCTCTAGTTTTTTAAGCATTAATTCCAACGGATATTCCGCATAATATTCAAAAGTATGTTCTTTTATATATTGCTCTGTATGCTTCTCGTAGATCTCAGGTTTTAAGTCTTTTAAATGGATAGAAGCATTTTTCGCTTCATTTTCAAAAAGTTGCCATGTTTCTTTTCGAACAGAAGGCGTAAAAATAGAGAAAGTCGGAATCTCGAGAGCTTTTGCCATGTTTACAGCGCCACCTTCATTTCCAATCAGCATTTCACATTGAGAAAGTATCGCTAAGAACTGACGTAGATCGGTAGCGTACAAATCAAAAATAATATGCTTTTTCGTTTCTTCAGAACAATGATTATATACCTCCAGAGCTTGTTCTTTCTGATTCGGAATATAATTAAACAGTATAGTTGCGTTTGTTTTGGCTACTGTAAAATCAATAATTTTTGCCATTCCTTCAAGCGGATAAGTTTTATAGTGCTCGCTTCCTAAAATTCCAAACATGATCAATGGTTTTTCAGGATCTACATTATAGCTTTTTAAAATATTTTTTGCTTCGGTAATCTCAGATTCTTTTAAAAAGATTTTCGGTTTTACGTTTGTTATCTTTTCAGAGAAAAAAGGTTTAAGCAATAATAGTCTGTTTTCAATCGCAAGACCAAATTCTGATTTTATAGCATCAAAACGCTCATAGCTATAATTGTAAAAAATATTAGAATACCATTTGTGGTATGAAACTTTGTATTTTGCGCCAGAGAAAAATGTGATTAGGCTAGTTCCTAATTTACTATAAACATCAATTACAGCATCATATTTTTTTCTTCGCATCTCAAAAATGAACTTAATAAACCCAAAAGTCGATTTTCTGATTTTATTAGTTACCGGAATAATGTTATCGATATTTGGATTTTCTAGAAGAACATCAATCGAATTAGGATAACACATGTAGTCAATTGTAGAATCTGGGAATTTGGCTTTAAGATTGTTACAAATAATTGTGCTCGTTAAGACATCTCCAATTCTCTTTTGTTGGATAACTAATATTCTCATTTGTTTTTGTGGTATCAATTTTCAAGGCTAAAGTACAAACTATTTTATGAAGTGTACAAGAGATGGTATTAATAAGATTGAACTAAATTAAAAAGTTATATTTTTGTGCTCAACAAATTAAAATTAACAATGGGAATTAGCGGTTTGGTTATTACTTTCAATGAGGAAAAAAACATTGGGAAATGTATAGATGCCTTATTTAAAGTTTGTGACGAAGTTATTATTGTAGATTCTTTCAGTAAAGATCGTACGGTAGAAATAGCTCAAGAGAAAGGAGCGCAAGTTATTCAGCAGGCATTTCTAGGAGACGGTCCACAGCGTACCCACGGATTGCCCTTTTGTAAAAACGACTGGATTTTAAATCTTGATGCCGATGAGTTTCTAGATAAAGATGCCGAAGAATTTATTCTAAAGAAAAAGTATCTGGAAGGAAATTACGATGCTTTCAGCTTTAGAGTAAAAAACTTTTTAGCCGATAAATTAATTGATTTTTCAGGATGGTATCCAGATCATAAAGTTCGTTTTTTTAATAAACAAACAGCGCATCCTTCTGATTCTAAAGTGCATCAGAAAATTGTTGCTCAGAATGAGAAAAAAGTTGCTGTACATATTTTGCATTACGGATGGGATTCTTTTGATCAGATTATTGCTAAAAAGAACCAATATTCAGGATGGCATGCGCAGCAATTATATGATCAAGGTAAGCGAATTGGCGCTTTTAAACCTGTTCTTAATGGAACTGTAGCTTTTGTACGTTGTTATTTCTTCAAGAAAGGAATCTTCAATGGTCTTGATGGATTGTCAATTGCAATGATTCAGGCTTTTTTCTCTTATATGAAATATGCTAAGCTTATAAAGCTTCAAAAAAGTAAAAAAAAGAGGTGATTTTAAATCACCTCTTTTTTTTGTAATTTTCTATTAGAACTGATTTTATTTATATCTTGATAGATATTTAAAATTTGAGTCAAAATAGAAAAGAAGATCTCTTAAATAGGTTAAAATGAAGTTCTTAAATCATTCAAGTTTCATGATATTTGGCTATTACTATCTAAAGTAAAAACCGTTTCGATCCAATTTTCAATAGTATATTTTTTATAAATATCATCAGGAATTGGCTCATAAGAAGATGTAAAGAAATCCATATCAAAATTTATGTTCTTTTCATCAATGACTAAAATGTTTTTAGGATTATAAAAATCATATTGAACAATGTTATGATTTGTTGTAATTAATTTTTTTTGCAGGCCTAAACTTTCAAATACTCTAAAAGTTAACCCGTTTTGCTCTTTACGATGGATATCTAGTAATAGTTTCGAATCATGTACTAATTTATTTACTAGATCAATATGAATAGATTCTGAAATGAATTCTACATTAAGATCTTTAAGTTTGTTTTTCTTATCATGAATGATGAATTTAAATGATATTCCTTTTCCTTTCAATTCTTTAGCGATTTTACATATAGTCCTAAATCTATTGTCTTTTGAACTAATATTAAAAACGTCATATTTAAAAGCTCTTCCTGTATTTAACTTTGATTCCCTGTAAATAAAGTTTGTTATGAATTTTAGATTGTATTTTAAAGCATCTTCTTTTTCAAATGTATAAACTTCATCAAAATTTGAAATTGTCGATATTATTTTTGGACAACGTTTAATATTGTCATTGAAAAAAGCAATTGATTTTTTAGTATATTTTTTAAAATCCAAAATCTTTTTCGGATCGATAAAATCGCCTTTTATAGTTAAAATTATATCTTGAATTTGTCCTAGTTCCTCTAAACGATTATTTATCTCAGTGCCAAAATGAATGTTCTTTATGTTCTTATTAAAAAATGCCTTTAGAAAAAAATTATAAATGCGGTATGAAAAATTTGGATACTTATATTTAAATGTATTAAAATCAATATGGTTTACGATATGTCCTCTTTTTTTTAGTGCTTCAACAATATTTTGATTGTATCCCCAATTGTCATGGCTAATGATAGTTATTTTCATTTATAAGAATGTTTTTGCTTTTTGATTGTAAAGCCAATTAAAAATGTAATTGGCAAATGTTTTACTTAAAAATGTGGTATCATTCTTATGTTTACAGAAAAAAACAGTTTAAAAAGTTTTAAAACCGTGAAACACATTCTGGGGAGATAATTTTAATGCTTTGAGTGAAAAAAAGACAATCAAAAACTAAGTTTATTATCAATAACTCTTTCGTTAAAGTTTTGAATATAGGCTTTTAGAAAATTTGAAATTTCTATTGTCTTGAATGTATTTTGAGTTTGTAAATTGTTTTTTAATAAAGGGTCTTTTTTCCAATTGTATAGTCCAATAACTTGATTGTTCGCAAAGGCTAGATAATAGTCGTCTTGAACACAATGATAAATTCCTTGCAAATAGAAGACGGCAAAATTTTGATTGCTTTTAAAGCTCTTTCCAAAAGAAATTAAATCTGTTTTTATGCCTAGATAGTCTATTATGCTAGGCATAATATCGATTTGTTGAAAGTTCTTTTCGTTTATACCGGAAAAATTTGGATTGCCTGGATCAAAGAATAAAATTGGAATATGAAATTTGCCAATTATAGTTTTGTCTATTTCTGATTCTCCGCTAGAAGAAGTATGATCTGCTGAAATGACAAACAATGTATTGTTGTACCATTTTTGCTTTTTGGCATTTTCAAAAAAACGTTTCAGAGAATAATCGGTATATGAAATACTTTCATGGATAACTGTTGTTCCTTTTGGGAATTTGTCTTTATATCTTTCTGGTATCGTGTATGGATTATGAGAAGAAATGGTAAAGATAGTGCTAAAGAAAGGTTCTGTAAAACTGGATAATTTTCCAGCAAAAAACTGTAAAAATTCTTCATCAAAAATTCCCCATTTTCCGTCAAAAGCTTCTGGGCCGATGTATTCGTCTTTGCCAAAGTATTTATCAAATCCTACAGCCTTTGCATATTGATCAAAATTTTGACTTCCGTTAAAGGCACCATGGAAAAAAGAAGTAGTGTATCCTTCCTTTTTAAGAATTGTAGGCAAACTATTCGTTTTGTCTAAAGAATAGCTAGAAATAATAAAAGAGTTGTTCATTAAGCTAGGTATGCTTGAAATAATTGATGGAACAGCGTCGATAGAGACTTTTCCATTGGCAAATCCATTTTTAAAGTAATAAGATTTTGTTATCAACGAATCTAAAAAAGGAGTTTGTTTTATGCCGATATTTTCATGACCAAAACTTTCTAAAATAATAATTACGACATTTTTTTTGCTTATTGTTTGAGCTTTTTTAAAAGACAAGATTGGTTTATATATTGAATCAAGATCTTTTTTATCAAAATAATTGACTTTCTCTATATCTTCTTTTTGAGATATTGTTTTTAATATACAGAAAGGTGTGTTTAAAATAAGCGGAGCGTTATTCAGAGAACTGTATTTGGCTGCGTCTACAATTCTAAGAGGTTTCTTTTGAAATCCCCCGCGCCCAATTATTAGCAGTAGAAAAACTGAGGTTAAAAAATAAAAAGATTGTTTTAAGAATTTTTCTTTTGTAAAACTTTTTATTTCGTTTTTGTTTTTAAAATTAGGTATCGATTTCCAAAAAAAGATGCTTAAGATAATGAACAGTAAAAGGATGTACCAAAATTCTTTTGCAAAAGAAAAAAACAAACCTAAAGCTTCTTTTTCCATTCCTTTTGCAGTAATCATGTTAAAAGTGCTTCTTCTTCCTGTGAATCGGAAATATATAACATCAATGAGATTTGCAGCAATGAACAAAAGATTGATTATGAAGAAAGAAACTTTTAATACTGTTTGATACGTTTGACGATACTTGAAATTTCCGGGAATTGCATGTGCTATTAAAAAAATTAAAGTTACATATGAAATAGCTGACAGGTCAAACAAAACGCTTCCCAGAATATTTTGAGCAGTTATATGATCAAAGTATTTAGTGTTCAAAACATAAAAAAAGATATTGCAAATTTGATAGATAAAAAAAATTAAAAAATATCTATAGAGAAATAATTTTAAGCTTGATGTATAATTTTTCATTAATAGGCATATAAATAGACTTCTTGTTTAGAAGTTTTTTAAAATGCGAAATTAGAATAATTTTCTTACTTTTTATTGTTTGTAAGATTTTTATTTTGTTATTTATATTGTGTATAAAAAAAGGGCGGTAAAGACCGCCCTAATATATCAAGATTTTTACATCAATTATACCGCAACATCGTACTCACGAAGCGCATTGTTTAAAGAAGTTTTTAAATCTGTAGATGGTTTACGAGTTCCAATAATTAAAGCGCAAGGAACTTGGTATTCTCCAGCTGCAAATTTCTTAGTATAGCTTCCTGGGATAACCACAGAACGAGCTGGCACATATCCTTTCATTTCAACTGGCTCATCACCTGTAACATCAATAATTTTTGTAGAAGCTGTTAAACATACGTTAGCTCCAAGAACTGCTTCTTTACCAACGTGAACACCTTCAACAACAATACAACGAGAACCAATAAAAGCACCGTCTTCAATAATTACTGGAGCAGCTTGCAATGGCTCAAGAACACCACCAATACCAACACCACCACTTAAGTGTACATTTTTACCAATTTGAGCACAGCTTCCTACAGTTGCCCAAGTGTCAACCATTGTTCCTTCGTCAACATAAGCACCAATGTTTACGTAACTTGGCATTAAAATTACACCGCTTGAGATGTAAGCTCCGTAACGCGCAACAGCATTTGGTACCACACGAATTCCTTTTTCAGCATAATTTCTTTTTAGCAACATTTTATCATGGTATTCAAAAATACCAGATTCCCATGTTTCCATTTTCTGAATCGGGAAATACATTACAACTGCTTTCTTAACCCATTCGTTTACTTGCCATTTGTCACCAACTGGTTCAGCAACACGTAATTTTCCAGCGTCTACCAATTCGATAACTTCTCTAATGGCATCAGTTGTTGTAGTTTCTTGCAATAAAGCTCTGTTTTCCCAAGCTTGTTCAATTATAGTCTGTAAAGAATTCATACGTTTAATTTTTTGGCAAAGATAAGGTATTTGTAGAAATGCAAAAAAGCAAAACAGCTTGAAAATGTTATAGATTTAACTTTTTGTTTCTTATTTGTAAGGTTAGTGGTGGTCTTATGTGTTTTTGATTAATCCTACTGCCACTAGAAGTTTTTTTTATATCAAAATATGACAAAAGTCAGGATTTCTGCTTTTTCTTCGCTTTAATTTCGCAGTGTTGATCAACATTCCATTCCATAAATAATCATATAAGCAGTAAAATATGAATCAAGAAAATCACCTTCAAAACAGAGTAATTATAGATAAAGAAGTAAGCTGGGATAAAACTCAGGTTATTATGAGTAAAACAAATGCATACGGAATAATCGAATACGCCAATGAAGTATTTGTAGATGTTTGCGGTTACGAAGACTATGAATTAATGGGACAGCCTCATAATATCATACGTCACCCGGATATGCCTAAAGTTATTTTTAAAGTGCTTTGGGAAAATCTTAAAAACGGAAAAAACTTTCACGCTATTGTAAAAAACCTTGCAAAGTCTGGAAGATACTATTGGGTAATTACCGATTTTGAAATTGCCCGCGATGAAAACGACGTTATTGTAAATTTTTTTGGTAGAAGACAAGCTGTGCCACAAGAAGTAATTGCATTGCATATTGAACCTTTGTATAAAAAGTTATTACAGATCGAAGCAGCAAGCGGAGTAGAATTTAGCGAAAAATACTTAATCGGATTCTTAGAAGAGAAAAAGAGAACTTACGTTGAATATATTAAGGAGCTGATTTACGAACATGAAAAGTCACAATCTAAGTTTGCTAATTATTCTGAAGAAGAGGATGCAGGAGAAGAGGAGGAGCATAGAGGCTTTTTTAGCCGATTGTTTGGAAGATAAATTGAGTTATTTTTTAGGTTTGAATATTTGGATAAAAGTCCGTCTTGAGTTTTCAAGGCGGATTTTTTTATTGAAAGAAATATTGAAAAAGTTTATTTTCAGTGAAATGGAAAATTAGAAAAATATTTTAAACTAAATTTGTTGAAAATTTTAAACATGCCAAGAATCCTTTCGATAGATTACGGACAAAAAAGAACTGGAATTGCAGTTACAGACGAAATGCAGATTATTGCTTCAGGCTTAACAACGATTCCGACTCATACTTTGATTGACTTTTTGAAAGATTATTTTGCTAAAGAAAAAGTCGAAGCAGTTTTGATTGGCGAACCAAAACAAATGAACGGTCTTCCGTCTGAAAGTGCTTCTGTGATTAACGGATTTGTAACTCACTTTTCGAATATCTTTCCAGACATGAAAGTAATTCGTGTTGATGAGCGTTTTACCTCTAAAATGGCATTTCAAACAATGATTGACAGTGGTTTAAATAAAAAGCAGCGTCAGAATAAAGGTTTGATAGACGAAATTTCTGCCACAATTCTGCTTCAAGATTATCTTTCCGCAAAAAAATAGCGCTGTTCGTCGTATTTTTTATTTATAATTTAATGGTTTTTAGAAAATCCTAACTTTTATCATCTAAAAATTAGTTTTTTTTTGCAATTAAAAAAGTACCTTTGCACTTTAAATAAAAATACTGTTATGCCTGACGAAACCATACGTTCAAATAGTGATGTAGTACTCATTGGCGCTGGAATAATGAGTGCCACTCTCGGAGTAATTTTGAAAGAATTACAACCAGATATAAAAATTGAAATTTACGAAAGATTAGATGTTGCCGCAGCAGAAAGCTCTGATGCTTGGAATAATGCAGGAACGGGACACTCGGCTTTTTGTGAACTAAATTATACTCCAGAAAAGGCAGACGGCAGTATCGATCCTAAAAAAGCAATTAGCATTGCAGAATCATTTGAGATTTCTCGCCAGTTTTGGTCTTACTTAGTGCAGCAAAACAAAGTGCCTTCTCCGGATAATTTTATTAAAAGTGTGCCTCATATGAGTTTTGTGTGGGGAGATAAAAATGTAGATTATTTAAAAAAGAGATTCGAAGCGCTTCAAAGCAACCCAATCTTCGCCGACATGACTTTCAGTACCGATTTTGAGCAACTTCAAAAATGGATGCCATTGGTAATGGAAGGCAGAAATGCTGATGAAAAATTAGCAGCAACACATATGGAAATTGGTACCGATGTTAATTTTGGTGCTTTAACAAGAAGTATGTTCAACTACTTAGAAAAATTAGACGGTGTTTCTTTGTTTTTTAATCACGAAGTTAAAAAACTAAGACAGCGTGAAGATAAATCTTGGAGAATTAAGATTAAAGATTTGTCAACAGGAAAGACTCGTAAGGCTTATACTAAATTTGTATTTATTGGTGCAGGAGGAGGATCTCTTCCTTTATTAGAAAAAGCAAACGTGCCAGAAGGAAACGGATACGGTGGTTTCCCTGTAAGCGGACAATGGCTGAAATGTACCAACCCAGAAGTAATTGCAAAGCATCAGGCAAAAGTATACGGAAAAGCAAGTGTTGGAGCTCCTCCAATGTCTGTGCCGCATATCGATACTCGTGTAATTGATGGAGAGAAAGCGCTTCTTTTTGGTCCATTTGCAGGATTTTCAACTCGTTTCCTTAAAAATGGTTCTTATTTAGATTTGCCTATGTCTATTAAGTCTAACAACTTAATTCCGATGTTGGCTGCTGGTTATCATAATATTCCATTAACGAAATATTTGATCGAACAGGTACGCCAGTCTCCAAAAGACAGAATGAAAGCTTTACGCGAATATCTTCCAACAGCACGTTCTAAAGATTGGAAATTGGAAAAAGCAGGACAGCGTGTTCAGGTTATCAAAAAAGACGAAAAAGAAGGTGGAGTTTTAGAATTTGGTACAGAAGTAATCAATACACACGACGGAAGTTTAGCGGTTTTATTAGGTGCTTCTCCTGGAGCTTCTACAGCTGTGGCAATTATGGTGGATTTGATTAGCAGATGTTTTACTCATCAAATTAAAACGCCAGAATGGCAAGCAAAATTAAAAACAATGATTCCGTCTTACGGACAAACTTTAAATGATAAGCCAGAACTTTTAGAGCAGCTTAGAAAACAAACAGCAGAAGTCTTAAAATTAAATTAAGCTTCTCATATTTCAATATAAAAAACAAATCCAGATGAATTAATCTGGATTTGTTGCTTTTAAGTCGGTTGTGTTTTTTAGAATCTTTTCTGCCAGATTGCTCATCCAGATTAATTGTTCAATAACCATCTGCGCTTCCTGCATTTTGGCTTGACGCGTTTCTTTGTCTAAATCATCATCTTCGGCCAAACGTGTAAAATGCCTACGTTTTAATTCTTCAAATTGTAAAGTCACATCTTCTTTTTCGAAAAAAGTATCTTGTATAACAACTTCATTTCTTAAAACAGAAATAGAATGATCTAGATTGGCTAGAATAGTTTTAATAATGTAATTGAAAGAATCAGATGCAGATGTTGTTTGGTGTGACTGAATATACGTTGATAGTGATGCCAAAGCAGATAATAACGAGTGATTTAAAACCACCAGTTTGTTTACCAAAGGCATTGTTTTTTGTTTCGACTTTGGTTCCTGCATCATTCGCTGAAAAGAAGTCATTAGATTCCCTATTTCAACAAAGGCATTTTTTCTTGCTAGACGATATGAAGTTGGCACTTCACCTTTTTTATTATAAAAATCGGCAATTTCTTTTAAGTAATTTCTATTGGCCCGAATTGTATTTTCAATATGAATGGGCGTATTAATGAATTCCCAAGCAGGCCATAAAAACTGATTAGCAATAAAAGCTAAAGTTGCTCCCGCGAGTGTATCTAATATTCTGTATTGAATAACTTCATTGATGTCTGGAGTTAAAATTCCGTAGATAAAAACGACATACATCGTAACAAATGTCGCGCTAATCTTGTAATTGATTTGGGTAAATGAAATCCCAAGTAGCATACATACAATAGAGAAAATACTTAATGCAACGTGGTTCTGAATGACAGATACAATTCCGAAAGCTATAATTCCCCCTAAAACAGTACCGAACATTCTATTGTAGGATCTCTCTTTGGTTAAGCCATAGCCAGGGCGCATGATTACTACAATAGTAAGGAGGATCCAATATACATTTTGAAACGGCAGAACCTGTCCAAGAAAAAAACCAATCAAGATAGTGATCGTTAATCGTATCGAATGCCTAAAAATTGAAGAAGAATAACTTAAATTCTCAGTTAAAGTTCGCAGCGGATAATACTGCGGTGTTAAGAATTTTTCAAGCTCTTTGTCTTGATCTTTCAGTTTATAGGATTGCATTGCTAAAGAAAGTGCACGCTGAATAGTTTTAATTTTTCCAACCTGATTCTTAGCATATTTCAGCATATTGGTCAGCATTAAAACACCTTCTGCAGCTTCTTCTTTTCCTAATGTTTTTTCATAATCAAAAATGGCAAATTCAAGAGCATCCAATTCATTTTTTAAATCATGCTTATCAACATAAACACTGATATGATTGACATTTTTTGAAAGTTTTTTGAGGGTTGAAGCTAATTTATAAGCCACATTTTGATACGTTCTTAAAACATCAGGATGCTTGGCAAATTTTTCATGAAGTTTGCTGTGGTCAAAAGATGTATATAGCGCCAATTCTTGAATTTCGACTAAAGTAATAAAAACCAAAAGCATTTTTCGGTTTTGGCTCGTAGTTCCAGATGCATTTTGGTTTCCAATCAGCATCTTTCTTAAATCTTCGTGTATAAGATTCAATTCGACTTGTACAGCAAGCTGTTTCTCGATAATAGCTGTTCTGTTAGCCTCGGGACTCCACAAATCACCTCTTAATTTAAGATATTTTGCAGTGAGTTTTATTCCTTCGGCAATTTGTAATTCTACATATTTATAAGGTTGTACAAAATGAAAAACAAGTGATACTACTAAATATAAGATTCCTCCAATAAAAATAAAGCCAGAGTATTCAAAAGCTTCCCAGCCTTCATGCAAATGCCCAAATGATAGAGAAATTGATAATAAAGCAGAAAAAGAAATCAAAGTGGCTCGCTGTCCGTAAACCGAAATCATGGAACATAAAAACAAGAGAAAACCTAAAAATATGTAGAAAAGTAAAGGAAATGGATAAACTAAATTGACTAAAAGATTAACCCCTGAAACAATAAAAGAAGCTGCAATCAATCCTTTTATTTTATGGCTAAGAGAACTAGGGATGTCGCTGGGATAAGTATAAAAAGCACCAAGCGCAATTGTAAACCCAATTTCAAAATGACCGAGAAAATTTAAAACTAAAACAGGAACAACAGAAGCAATAGTTACTTTAGAGGCGTTGAGGAAGGAAGTACTGTTAGTAAATTTCGAAATCTTATCAATCATAAAAAGAGGTTTACTAACAAAGGTAAGAATTGTAGTAGTGATTTTGGCATAATTATGGATGAGATTTTTAGGATCAAGTAAAAAATACGAATAATACATTATAAGAATTATTCATTGACTATTTTTTACTATTTTTGCCAGCTGAAATATCAGAACTTTAATTCTGTTTTTACAGCACATAAAACATAAATAAAAACAAATGATTTTACCAATTGTAGGATACGGTGATCCTGTTTTAAGAAAAGTTGGACAAGATATTACACCAGAATATCCAAACCTAAAAGAAACGATCGCAAACATGTACGAGACAATGTACAATGCGTATGGAGTTGGACTTGCTGCACCGCAGGTTGGACTGCCAATTCGTTTGTTTGTGATAGATACAACGCCTTTTAGTGATGATGAGGATCTTCCTTCTGAGGAACAAAAAGATTTGAAAGGTTTCAAGAAGACTTTTATCAATGCTAAAATCGTTAAAGAAGAAGGAGAAGAGTGGGGATTTAATGAAGGCTGTTTGAGTATACCAGATGTGCGTGAAGACGTTTACAGAAAACCAACTGTTACAATCGAATATTGTGAAGAAGATTTCGTTATGAAAACGGAAGTGTTTGACGGATTAATTGCAAGAGTTATCCAGCACGAATATGACCACATTGAAGGAATCTTGTTTACAGATAAAATTTCATCTCTTAAAAAACGTTTAATCCAAAAGAAATTGAAAAATATTACCGAAGGAAAAACGTCTCAGGAATATAGAATGAAGTTTTTTGCAGCTAAAAAAGCAAGATAAGTTTTCTAAATACTTAGAAACAAAAAATAAATAAAATTCTTAATACTAATTTTAATAAAAATGAATTTAACGAAAATTTTAGCCATTTCAGGAAAACCAGGTTTATACGAATTGAAAGTTCAAACTCGTACAGGTTTTGTGGCGGAATCATTAATTGATGGGAAGAAGATTACTGTAAATCTAAAAAGCAATGTAAGTTTATTGTCTGAAATTTCGATTTATACTTATGAAGGCGAAAAACCGTTAACTGAAGTAATGCAGCAGATTGCCGTTAAAGAAAACAAAGGTCAAGCGATCTCTCACAAAGAAGACAACGCGACTTTGTCTGCATATTTTAAACAAATTCTTCCTGACTATGACGAAGAAAGAGTTTACCCATCAGATATCAAAAAAGTATTAAATTGGTACAACACGCTTCAAGCAAAAGGTTTAGTAACAGATTTAGCTCCAGCAGCTGAAGAACCAAAAGAAGAAGCTCCAGTTGCTGAAGAAAAACCAAAAAAAGCGCCAGCAGCTAAAAAAGCAAAAGCTAAAAAAGAAGAATAGTAATTTTTCTTTAAACATAAAATAATCCTGTTGAGATGTTTTCTTGACAGGATTTTTTAATTTTACAGAATCGAGTTTAAATCATAAGAAACTTCAAAATGAATAGAGAAAACCAGTTAAAGGCATTTGAGAGATTATTGAATATCATGGATGAATTGCGTGAACAATGTCCGTGGGATAAAAAGCAAACGTTGCAGACCTTGAGACATTTGACAATTGAAGAAACTTACGAACTGGGAGATGCTATTCTGGATAATGATTTAAATGAAGTAAAAAAAGAATTGGGAGATTTGCTTCTTCATATTGTTTTTTACGCCAAAATAGGCAGTGAAACCAATGATTTTGATATCGCTGATGTCTGCAATGAAATCTGCGAGAAACTAATTCATCGTCATCCTCATATTTATGGTGATGTCAAAGTGGAAAACGAAGAAGAAGTAAAGCAAAACTGGGAAAAACTAAAGCTTAGAGAAGGTAAAAAATCAGTTTTGGAAGGTGTTCCAAGAAGTCTTCCTGCTTTGGTTAAAGCAAGCAGAATTCAAGATAAAGTAAAAGGAGTGGGTTTTGATTGGGAAGAGCCTCATCAGGTTTGGGATAAAGTCCAAGAAGAATTACAAGAATTGCAAGACGAAGTAAAATCTGGAAATCAAGATAAAATCGAAGACGAATTCGGAGATGTTTTGTTTTCTATGATTAATTACGCTCGATTTTTAAATGTAAATCCAGAAGACGCTTTAGAAAGAACCAATAAAAAATTCATTAAACGTTTTCAATACTTAGAAAGTAAAGCAAACGAATTAGGAAAACCATTAATGGATATGACACTTACAGAAATGGATGTTTTTTGGAATGAAGCTAAAAAGCTTTAATTGTCAGCTAATTTCTTTAAAGCGCGAACGTCTTTAAGCATGATTTTTTTACCAACTAACTCTATTAATCCCAATTTATTAAAATCAGATAATAATCGAATACAGCTTTCGGTAGCAGTTCCAATAATACCCGCAAGTTCTTCTCTTGTTAGTTGAACTTTAAGTGTTTTGTCTGAGTCCTCACCAAATTCATCATGCAGGTGCAGTAAAGTTTCTGCAAGCCTCTGTTTAACTGTTTTTTGGACTAAGGCAATTTTTTCATTCTCAGATTCCTTTAAATCTTCGCAGACAGACTGCATCATATTTAAAGAAAACTGATTATTGTTATTAAAGAAATTGATGATTTCTGTTTTAGGGATAAAACAAACTTCCATGTCTGCAATCGCTTTTGCAGTTAGATTTGCTGGCTCATTGCTAATCATAGAACGCTGTCCAAGAAGTTCGCCAGATTTGACCAATTTTACGATTTGATCTTTTCCGTTCGCACTCAATTTTGAAAGTTTTCCAACACCGTCTTTTACACAGAAAACACCATTGGTTACTTCGCCTTCTTCAAAAAGAGCTTCACCTTTTTTAATTTTATAAGTCGTTTTACTGCTGGCTAATTTAATAACTTCTTCTTTATTAAGGGCTTTTAATGAGCTTAGCTGGCGTACAATGCATTGATCACATTTATTCATGACAATATTTGTTTGCTGCAAAAATAAACTTTTTTAAGGGTTTTAACTACCATTGTAAGGTAAAATTATTATAAATTAGGGCTAACTCTAATCGGGGCTTCTTATTTTATAAATTTAGGAATCCGATTTCAAAATAACATGACAATTATCATCTTAATAATTGTGCTTTAATTGGAAATTTGCATCAAATAAAAACAAGTTTATGAGGGAGCAAAGTTGTTTTCATTGTGGTTTAACTATTGAACAAAATGAAGAAATTGATTTTGATGATAAGAAGTTTTGTTGCACAGGCTGTAAAACAGTTTACGAAATTTTCAGTATCAACGATCTAACATCTTATTATGATTTTGAAAAGTCTCCGGGAGCCACTCCCCAAGACATCAAAGGGAAATATGATTTTTTAGAAAATGAAACTATACTAGCAAAAGTTTTAGAGTTTCAAGAAGGAAACACATCAATTGTTTCACTTAATATTCCGCATATCCATTGCAGTTCTTGTATCTGGATTTTAGAAAATCTTCATCGTCTTCAGTCTGGAATTAGTACTTCTCAAGTTAATTTTCACGAAAAGAAAGTTAGAATTACCTTTAATTCTGATGTCGTTTCTTTAAAAGAGATAGTTTACCTCTTAAGTTCTATAGGTTATGAACCTTATATTAGTTTAGAAAATTACGGGTCCGCAAAAGCCAAGATAGACAGAAGTCTAACGTATAAACTTGGTGTAGCATTTTTTTGTTTCGGAAACATCATGCTGCTTTCATTTCCGGAGTATTTCGAAATGAAAGAATTTTGGCTAGATAGCTACAAACCGTTTTTCAGATTGCTTATTTTTCTTTTAGCATTGCCAACTTTTTTATACTCAGCGAGCGGATATTATGTTTCTGCTTATCATAGTATTAGAACCAGAATGCTTAATATTGATATTCCGATTGCTTTAGGAATTATCGTGATGTTTATTCGTAGCACATACGACATGCTGATGGATCACGGTCCAGGATTTTTTGACAGTTTGGCCAGTTTGATATTTTTTATGCTTCTTGGCAAAATGTTTCAAATTAAAACGTATAGTTTTTTAAGTTTTGAGAGAGATTTCAAATCCTATTTTCCAATTGCAGTTACTAAAATCAATAAAGATGCTTCTGAAGAAAATGTCGCCATTTATGATGTTCTAAAAGGAGATCGATTGTTAATTAGAAATCAGGAGCTTATCCCTGTTGATGGAATTTTAATTAGCGAAAGCGCCGAAATAGATTATAGCTTTGTTACAGGTGAAGCAGTGCCAATCACAAAAAAGTCTGGAGATAAAGTATTTGCTGGAGGAAAACAGATTGGAAAAGTTATAGAAATGGAAGTTTTACATTCCGTTTCTCAAAGTTATTTAACTCAATTATGGAGTAATGAAATTTTTCAGAAAAAAGTAGACCAGAAACACAAAACCATAACAGATGCGATAAGCCGATATTTTACCCCTGTACTATTGCTCATTGCATTTGCTGGTTTTGGTTATTGGATTTTTATAGATGCTAATACAGCTTTTAATGTTTTTACGGCCGTCCTTATCGTAGCTTGTCCTTGCGCGTTGGCTCTGACTGCTCCGTTTACTTTTGGAAATATATTGCGTATTTTGGGTAAAAAGAAATTTTACTTAAAAAATGCTGTTGTGATTGAGCAGCTTGCTAAAGTTGATACTATTGTTTTTGATAAAACAGGAACTATTACAACCAACAAAAAGTCGAATATAATGTATGAAGGAAATCCTATTTCAGATTCAGATATTGTGTTGATTAAAAATGTATTGCGCGGTTCAAACCATCCGTTAAGCAGAATGCTTTATGATTTTCTGCCGGAAACTAAGCGTATTAATGTAGAAGACTTTCAAGAAATTACTGGAAAAGGTATTTTGGCGATTGTTGAAAGTAAGGAAATAAAAATAGGATCTGGACAATTCGTTGATGATATAGTTGCGGATGGTTCAGAAATTGAAAAAACTGCATTACACATTAAGATAGGTGGCACTTATTTTGGAAAATACACTTTCCAAAACCAATATAGAGAAGGTCTGGAGAAACTTTTTGTAAGTCTAAGTAAGGACTATCAAATCAAAGTGCTTTCTGGTGACAATGATGGCGAAAGATCAAATTTGGAAGCCATTCTGCCAAAAGGTACTGAGTTGATATTCAATCAAAAACCCGAGCAAAAACTAGAATACATAAAGAAACTTCAGGAGAATGGACAAAATGTAATGATGGTTGGAGATGGGTTAAATGATGCTGGAGCATTAGCACAAAGTAATGTTGGGATTTCGATATCAGAGAACGTAAATGTCTTTTCGCCTGCATGTGATGCCATTTTAGATGCAACAGAATTTTCGCGTCTCAATTACTTTTTAAAGCTTTCTCACAAAGCTATTTTAATTATAAAAATGAGTTTTGGATTATCATTGCTCTACAACGTTGTTGGACTTGCGTTTGCGGTTACAGGAAATTTACTTCCATTGGTTGCGGCAATCATTATGCCGTTGAGTACAATTACGATTGTAAGTTTTGTGACTTTTATGTCTAACTATTTCAGTAGCAGAAATTTAGAATGATTATAAATTATTAGAGAAGATATTTTATTAAATTTAACATAACTAATCTTCTATGATAATTATCATATTTTATGCGCCTTTAACAAGCTAATTTTGTTAATATAAATCCAGGGTATGAGTGTTATTTATCTATTAATTTCAGTAAGTATTTTTGTGGCAATCTGTTTCTTTATTGCCTTTATCGCAGCTGTCAAATCTGGGCAGTATGATGATGATTATACACCTTCAGTCAGAATTCTTTTTGATGACGAAACCAAAATTAATTCCCAAAATAATAATTCACCAATCGAAGAAAAACAAGTATAATTATGGAAATGGAACAGTTTTATTACGACAACAAAATTGTAAAAAAATTCATTTACGCCACAATACTCTTTGGTGTTGTGGGTATGTTAGTGGGACTTACCTTAGCGGTAATGTACCTTTTTCCCAACATGACAGATGGGATTCCGTGGCTGAGTTACGGACGATTAAGACCGTTACACACTAATGCAGTTATTTTTGCCTTTGTGGGTAATGCCTTCTTCGCTGGTATGTACTACTCGCTACAAAGATTGCTAAAAGCCAGGATGTTTAGTGATTTTTTAAGTAACCTTCATTTCTGGGGATGGCAGTTGATTATTGTCGCTGCAGCAATTACACTTCCGTTAGGTTATACTTCTTCTAAAGAATATGCAGAGCTAGAGTGGCCAATTGACATTGCAATCGCTTTAATTTGGGTTGTAATGGGGATTAATATGATTGGTACAATGTTACGTCGTAGAGAGCGCCATTTGTATGTTGCAATCTGGTTTTATTTAGCAACATTTGTAACAGTAGCCGTACTTCATATCTTTAATAATATCGAAATTCCGGTTTCAGCTTTAAAAAGTTACTCAGTGTATGCAGGTGTTCAGGATGCACTTGTACAATGGTGGTACGGGCACAATGCGGTGGCATTCTTCCTTACAACTCCATTCTTGGGATTAATGTATTATTTCGTTCCAAAAATTGCAAACAGACCTGTTTACTCTTATAGATTATCTATTATTCACTTTTGGTCTTTAATCTTTATCTATATCTGGGCGGGACCACACCACTTATTATATTCTGCATTGCCAAACTGGGCTCAGAATTTAGGGGTTGCATTCTCAGTAATGTTAATTGCTCCATCTTGGGGAGGTATGATCAATGGTCTTCTTACATTAAGAGGAGCTTGGGATAAAGTTCGTGAAGAACCAGTTTTAAAATTCTTTGTAGTAGCGATTACGGGTTACGGTATGGCAACTTTTGAAGGTCCGATGTTATCTTTAAAAAATGTAAATGCTATTGCGCACTATACTGACTGGATCGTAGCGCACGTTCACGTAGGAGCTTTAGCTTGGAACGGTTTCATGTCATTTGGTATTATCTATTGGCTGATTCCAAGAATGACAAAGTCGGAGCTATTCTCTAAGAAATTAGCAAACTTCCATTTCTGGATTGGGACTTTAGGTATTATTGTATATACAATTCCGTTATATGTAGCTGGTTTCCAACAAGCATCAATGTGGAAACAGTTTAATCCAGATGGTACTTTAACTTATGGTAACTTCCTTGAAACGGTAACAGCTATTATGCCAATGTATTGGATGAGAGCTATCGGAGGTAGTTTGTATCTGATTGGTATGTTGACATTAGTTTACAACATTATCATGACAGTAAAAGCGGGTAATACAATTGAAGATGAATTGGCTCAGGCTCCAGCTTTACAAACAATAAAAAGCAGTAGATTAAGTGGAGAGAAATTCCACTCATGGTTAGAAAGAAAACCAATTCAATTAACCATTTTAGCAACAATTGCGATTTTAATTGGAGGTATAATTCAGATTGTGCCAACGATTATGGTAAAATCAAATATTCCGACAATTTCAAGTGTAAAACCATATACACCGTTAGAGCTTGAAGGACGTGACTTATACATTAGAGAAGGTTGCGTTGGATGCCACTCACAGTCAGTTCGTCCGTTTAGAAGTGAAGTGGAACGTTATGGAGTACAATCAAAAGCGGGTGAATTTGTTTACGACCATCCATTCTTATGGGGATCAAAACGTACAGGACCAGACTTATTAAGAGTAGGTGGTAAGTACAATGATAACTGGCACTTTAACCACATGTGGAATCCTCAAAGTACATCTGCAGGATCAATAATGCCAGGTTATAAATGGTTGTTTGATAACAAACCGATGGACATTTCATTGACTCAGAAAAAAATGCAGGCAATGATTTCTTTGGGAGTGCCATATACTCCAGAAGAAGTTGCAAATGCACAAAGGACATTAAGAGAGCAGGCTGTTAAGATTGAAAAAAGCTTAGAAAGCGATCCTGATTTTGTTAAGAGTTATGAAGACAGCCGTAAAAAAGCTGCTGCAAAAGGCGAGAAGTTTATTCCGATGAACGAAAGAGAAATCGTTGCTTTGATCGCATATATTCAAAGACTTGGTACTGATATTAAAGTAAAAGAAACTTCAAAATAACAGCATTATGTTTGAACAAATAAAACACAATATGGAAACAATATCGGGTATAGAAATTTACCCGATTATTTCCCTCTTGATTTTCTTCTTATTCTTTGTAGGATTAGGCATTTGGGTATTCTCTTATAGAAAAGAAAAAATTCAAGAAATGAGTAATATACCTTTAGATGAAGGACTTAGTGTAATCACAAAAGATAGATAAAAATGAAAAAGTTTTTCCCAGTATATGTTAGAGTACCGTTGATTTTCTTCATCGTATTTGCTTTGATGGAATATTTTATAGACTCAGGCGATAAACCAGCTTTTATAAAATTCCCAATGGTTTCGCTCTTTTTATTTGTCTTTTTGTTTATTCTGATTGCAATCGAAATTACGCTTAGTGCTGTAAATCGAGTAATGTTCCAATTATTGTCACCAGAAGAGAAAGCGCAAAAAGAACTTGAAGAAAGTTTAAGCTTCAAAGAAAGTACTTGGTTCAAGAATCTAATGCATAAATTGACTAAAACAGAGCCAATTGAAAAAGAAGGTGACTTATTGATGGATCATGACTATGATGGAATCAAAGAGTTAGATAATAATTTGCCACCATGGTGGGTATATTTATTCTATATCTGTATCATTTTTGGAGTAATTTATGTTGTTCGTTACGATGTTTTAGGAGCTGATGATCAAGAAATGGAGCTGAAAAAAGAATTGGCTCAAGCAAAGATTGACGTTGCAGAATACATGAAAACAGCGCCAGATTTAATGGACGAAAAAACAGTTGTTTTACTAACAGATGCACCAAGTTTAGAGGAAGGTAAAACAATCTTTACAACCAATTGCGCAGCCTGTCACCGTGCAGATGCTGGAGGACAGATTGGACCAAACCTTACAGATGATAAATGGATCTTAGGAGGAGGGATTAAAAATCTATTCCACACTATCACAAATGGGGGTAGAGACGGTAAAGGGATGATTGCTTGGAAAGGAACCCTTAAGCCAAAAGAAATACAAAAAGTGGCAAGTTACATTCTGTCTTTACAAGGAAGTAATCCTAAAGATCCGAAAGAAGCAGAGGGAGAAGTTTGGGTAGATGATAGTGCTCCTAAAACAGATGCAGCCTCTGCAGCCCCAAAAGATACCACAGAAGTTAAAAAATAATTAGAATATCATGTCAAATTTACCAGACGAAGCTTTTAGAGATACCATCGGAACAATAGATGAAGGTGGGAAACGAAAATTTATATTTCCTAAAAAACCGTCTGGTAAATTTTATGAATATAGAAAAATTGTCAGCTATGTTTTATTGGCAATTTTATTCATAAATCCTTTCATTAAGGTTAATGGGAATCAGTTTATGATGTTCAACATCTTGGAACGTCGTTTTAACATATTTGGATTTCCTTTCTGGCCACAGGATTTTTATCTCTTCGTAATTTCAATGCTTGTCGGCGTTGTATTTATAATATTGTTTACTGTTGTTTTCGGAAGAATATTTTGCGGATGGATCTGTCCCCAGACGATTTTTCTTGAAATGGTTTTCCGTCGTATCGAATACTGGATTGATGGTGACCGAGGTTCTCAGTCTCGTTTAGCAAGAATGGAATGGAATGGTGAGAAAATTAGAAAACGAGTTTTAAAATGGACTATTTTCTTTCTTATCTCTTTTCTTATTGCCAATGTCTTTTTGGCTTATTTAGTAGGAAGCGATACTTTGTTCTTAATGATAGAGCAAGGGCCTATTGCTCAAGCTAGCAATTTTATTGCACTGCTTATATTTACTGGAATTTTCTATTTTGTTTTTGTATGGTTTCGTGAACAGGTTTGTATTATAGCTTGTCCGTACGGAAGATTGCAGGGAGTTCTTTTAGATAATAAATCGATAAATGTTGCCTACGATTTTGTGCGTGGAGAGAAAGAAGAAGGACGTGCAAAATTCAAAAAAAATGAAGATAGAGCGTTAACTGGAAAAGGCGACTGTATTGATTGTCTTCAATGCGTTCATGTTTGCCCGATGGGGATTGACATTAGAAACGGAACGCAACTTGAATGTACAAACTGTACAGCTTGTATTGATGAATGTGATCATATTATGGAATCTGTAGGATTGCCAAAAGGTCTTATTCGCTATGCATCTGAAGATGAAATTGCAAAAAAAGAACCTTTCAAATTTACAGCAAGAATGAAAGGTTATACGGCAGTTTTGTTTATTTTATTGAGTATTTTTGTTGGTATGCTGTTTTTAAGAACAGATGTTCAAGCAGTTGTTCTACGTTTACCTGGTCAGTTGTTCCAACATGATGGTGAAAAAATCAGTAATGTTTACACCTATAAGATTGTAAACAAAACTATGAAAGATTACAACGACATTCATTTTGAACTAATCGATCAAAAAGGTGAAATAAAAAATGTTGGTAAAAGACATTTTAAAGTTCCAAAAGAAGGAATTTCTCAAGGAACATTGTTTATCGAAATTGATGAAGTTTTATTAGAAAGTGATAAAACTAAAGTAAAAATAGGAGTTTATAATGGTTCTGAACTCATAGAAACTACATCAACAAATTTCTTAGGACCACGCAGTTTTAATTAAAACATTTACATCATGAAATTTAATTGGGGAACAGGGATTGTCATTGCATTCGGCTTGTTTATGACATTTATTTTATATTTTGTTTTTGAAGTGCAATCAAACTCTAAATATGATAATGATTTGGTTGTAGAGGAATATTACAAACATGATACACACTTTCAGGAAGAAATGGCAAGAATTCAAAATGCACATGACTTACAGCATAAGCCATCAATCAAGTATACAGAAAATGGTGTAGCAGTAATTTTTCCTGCAGGATTTGAAAGTGATAAAGTGAAAGGAAATATTCAATTATACAGACCTTCAAATAAAAAATTTGATTTTAATACTCAAATAGCTTTAACTAATTCAGAAATAATTATTCCGCAGAAAAAATTATTAAAAGGACGTTGGGATGTTAATATGGAGTGGCAGTACGAGGGCAAAAAATATCTCACTAAAGAAGTTATTTACGTAAATTAAAAAAAATGTTATTCTCTGCTTTCTTTTTAGGATTAATCAGTAGTCTGCATTGCGTTGGAATGTGCGGGCCAATTTCCATGATGCTTCCTGTAGATAGACAAAATGAAGCTAAAAAGGCAACGCAGATTATGACGTATCACTTAGGGCGATTAACAGCTTACTCAACAATTGGATTGATTTTTGGATTACTGGGAAGAGGTTTTTTTCTGGCAGGATTACAGCAGAAAATGTCGATAATTATTGGGGTAATCATGATTATTGTGGTTTTGATTCCTGAAAAAAAAATTGCTCAATACAATTTTTCTAAACCAGTTTATAAAATCATTTCAAAAATTAAAGCCAATCTAGGAAGTCAGTTTAAAAATAAGAGCTATAAATCGCTGTTTACTATTGGCCTTTTAAATGGATTTTTACCATGCGGAATGGTCTATGTTGCATTATTTGGAGCAATTGCAATGCAAAGTGCTGGTTATGGTGTGCTTTACATGCTTTTATTTGGAATAGGAACCATACCTCTAATGACAGTTGTAGTTTATGTCAACACATTATTAAAACTGCCTTTCAGAAACAAAATCCAAAAGGCAATCCCTTATGTTGCGGTTATAATTGGAGTTTTATTTATCCTTCGCGGATTAGGTTTAGGAATTCCTTATATTTCTCCTTCAAACATGAGTTTGTTTGTACAGCAGACTCCAAACTGCCACTAGAAATAGGTTTAAGATTTTAAATTATACAGTCATCGAAAACAGATTTGTTTCCGGTGACTTTCTTTTTAGATGCAAATCAAAAGCCATGCAGATATTGCGGACAAAAGGTCTTCCTTCTTCTGTAATCTTGATTTTATTATTTTCAATAACAATTAAATTATCGTTTTCTATTTCTTTTAAAGCTGTTAAAGCTTCTGGAAGTTCCGTAAAGTTTAAAGATTCGTCAGTCCAGGAAGTTTCTAATTCGCACGTTAAATTCAGAATATGTTTTCTGATGGTTAAATCTTCGTCAGTTAAAATATGGCCTTTTACAACAGGAAGTTTACCTGAATCTAAAATTTCATAATATTCTTCAAGGTTCTTCGTGTTTTGAGCGAAACTATACCAGCTGTCGCTTATTGAAGAAACGCCTAAGCCAATCATAACTTGAGTTTTAGACGCACTGTAACCCATGAAATTTCTATGCAGATTTCCGTTGTGAGCAGCTTTGTATAAACTATCATCTGCTAAGGCAAAATGATCCATTCCAATTTCGTGATATCCGTTTTGAATAAGGAGTTGTTTACCAATTTCATACAACTTTCTCTTTTCTGCATCTTTTGGAAGATTTTCGTCATTAAAACCGCGTTGTCCGTTTCCTTTTATCCAAGGCACGTGCGCATAGCTGTAAAATGCCAGTCTATCTGGTTTTAATGAATTGGTTTTTTCAACCGTATCGACAACATCTTCAATAGTTTGAAATGGAAGGCCAAAAATAATATCGTGTCCAATAGAAGTATATCCAATTTCTTTTGCCCAAAAAGTAACTTTGGCAACATTATGAAATGGCTGAATTCGATTAATTGCTTTTTGAACTGTGGCAGAATAATCTTGCACTCCGAAACTTACTCTGCGAAAGCCTAAATCATATAATTTTTTAAGTTGTTCGTGAGTAGTGTTATTTGGATGTCCTTCAAAACTAAATTCGTGGTTTTCTGCTCTTACAGCATGATCAAAAATTCCGTTAATAAGACATTCTAAATTTTCTTTTGAAAAAAATGTAGGGGTCCCTCCACCTAAGTGGATTTCTTTAATTACGGGTTTTTCAGGAAGTAAATCACAATACATTTTCCATTCTTTCAAAACAGCCTGAATGTATTTTTCTTCTACTGAATGATTTTTGGTAATGCGCTTATTGCATCCACAGAAAGTACACATACTCTCACAGAAAGGAAGATGAATGTATAAACTTATTCCGTTCTTTGAATTGCTTTCAGAAAATGATTGCTTTAAAGTAGTAATCCATTTTTCTGCAGTAAAGTCTGCTTCATTCCAGTATGGAACTGTCGGATAACTAGTATATCTTGGACCTGGGACATTGTACTTTTGAGTCAAAGAAATTTTCATAATGACGGATTTAGTTTACATCAAAATTAAAACTTTAGGCTAAGACATAAAATGACAAATATCATGAAACTTGTAAATAAAAAGAGGCCCAAAATTGAGCCTCTTTTCTGAATTAAATAACTAACGTGATATAGAATCTTGGATGATTTTAAGCCATTTTTTCGCAAACTGATGATCTTGATAGACACTAATCTGTTTGATGCGGTCATCATCAAAATCATAGAATGGAATTATTAATTTTTTAGATGTTTCTTTTTCTTGAAATTCAAAATCTATTTTGATAATAGTATCTGAGCCGGCGTCCGTTGTTGGAATTAACTTGCATGAAGAAATAGTATTCAAATCGACATAAATTGATTCTTGCTGATTTGGATTGAAATTCATCAAAATAAATTTATTGTTTTTCTGATCAATCGTTAAAGTCTTATTGTTGATTGATTCTGTCAAGTCAAAATCCTCTGGATGAGTGGGATTGAATCTTTTTTTAATATTTAAAATTCTTGATTTGCTTGCAGCTGATGAACGTGCAGAAAAATAAATTGGGATAGCAACAATAATTAAAATTACAATACCCATTATTGTGGTAGTAGTTTCCATAAAGTTTTAATGTAATAAATAAATGATATGCAAAACAGTTTTCGGCTTGAAAACGGCTATGTAAGTACAGAAGAATTAATTCTTCTAAAGAAAATCAAGTATTTATTTACCAGAAAAAATGGAAAGCATAGAGTATGACCGAAACTTTTTTACTTTGAGTTGTAAAGAGTTTAGTATATGCTATAACAGATGTAACGGTTTGATGCTGCGGGATCAGCGGTAAAAGAGTATCAAAACATTTAATTATTCCCGTTGGATTTGTTTTGATGTTTGCTGCAAATTGGTAGCTTCCTTGTGGCTGTATAAAAGCAGACGAATCAGGAATGTCTTTGCAGAAGTTAGTATCGGATTTTTCCGTTTCGATTACGCGTACAGAAGTTTGGTCTGCTTGATAAGCAAACAATCCTGCGAGCAAAAGCGTAATAAAAATAACGGTTTTACGAATCCAATTCATGTCGGCGAATTTAAGTCATAAAACGCAATTAAAGAAATTTTATGGAATTAATTAACACTCAAAAAAAAGTCCTCAGCTAAACTGAGGACTTATGAGGCTATTGTTGCATTTTAAAATAATAATCTGCCGAGTGTTTTCCGCTTCCATAAAACAAGAAGAATATGCAGACTAATAAAACGATGATAGCTAAAGCCAAACTTTCAGAATGCATTCTTCCCATAGAATTTACAAGAACAGCACCAAATAAAATGGGTAATTGGGCTGCGATTGCCCATCTGGTTAAAAGTCCGAAAATAATCATTATACCACCAATCATGTGGGCAGGAGCAATGTAATGCAGCATAAACATACCTCCTCCAAACTTGTCAATTGGGGAAATCAAATCATGCAGGTACTGAATATTGGTGACGAAAGAGACACCTTTCATAAATAAAAATCCACCCAAAACAATACGTACTAAATCAACTGGTAAATAAGTGTGCGAATTCGCCCATTTATTCAAACTTTTTACATTTTCCATGATGTTGTGTGATTAAAAATTATGTACTAAGTTACTAATTTTTAATGATATGTATATTTTAAACAGCTAGAAAATGAGTTTTTTGCTTTTTATTTAACGTCTTGTTGAGAATTCTTAAATCACTAAACTTGGATCACTCCCAAATTAAATGGTTTTTGAATAGGAGCGTGGTTTGCAGCTTCGATTCCAATCGAAATCCAGTTACGGGTTTCTAATGGATCGATAATAGCATCTGTCCATAGTCTTGAGGCAGCATAATAGGGCGAAGTCTGCTCGTCGTAACGTGCTTTTATTTTATCGAATAATTCGGCTTCTTTTGCTTCATCAACGGTTTCTCCTTTTGCTTTAAGCGAAGAAGCTTCGATTTGCGCCAATACTTTTGCAGCTTGAGTTCCGCCCATAACGGCAAGTTCCGCACTTGGCCAAGCAAATATTAATCGAGGATCGTATGCTTTTCCGCACATCGCATAATTTCCTGCGCCATACGAGTTTCCTACAATAACGGTAAATTTAGGAACAACAGAATTACTTACGGCATTTACCATTTTGGCACCATCTTTAATAATTCCGCCATGTTCTGATTTTGAACCCACCATGAAACCTGTTACGTCTTGTAAAAATACCAATGGAATTTTTTTCTGATTGCAATTTGCAATAAAACGTGTGGCTTTGTCAGCACTATCAGAATAAATAACGCCTCCAAACTGCATTTCGCCTTTTTTGGTTTTTACCACTTTTCTTTGATTGGCTACAATTCCGACAGCCCAGCCATCAATTCTGGCGTAACCTGTAATGAGCGATTGCCCGTAACCTTCTTTATAGGCTTCAAATTCTGAATTATCAACCAAACGTTTGATGATTTCCATCATATCATATTGTTCAGTTCTAGCTTTTGGAAGAATTCCGTAAATTTCATTTGGTTCTAAAGCTGGTTTTTCGGCTTTGATTCTGCTGTAGCCAGCTTTGTCAAAATCGCCAATTTTATCTACAATATTTTTGATTTTGTCCAAAGCATCTTTATCATCTTTAGCTTTATAATCGGTAACACCCGAAATTTCGCAATGTGTTGTAGCGCCACCTAAAGTTTCATTGTCTATAGTTTCGCCAATTGCAGCTTTTACTAAATAACTTCCCGCAAGGAAAATACTTCCGGTTTTGTCAACGATTAAAGCTTCGTCGCTCATAATTGGCAAATAAGCGCCTCCAGCAACACAGCTTCCCATAACGGCAGCAATTTGAGTAATTCCCATGCTGCTCATTTGAGCATTATTTCTAAAAATTCTTCCGAAATGTTCTTTATCTGGAAAAATTTCATCCTGCATTGGCAAATAAACTCCAGCGCTGTCTACAAGATAAATAATAGGAAGTCGGTTTTCCATGGCAATTTCCTGCGCACGAAGGTTTTTCTTTCCTGTTATAGGAAACCAAGCTCCTGCTTTTACAGTAGCATCATTAGCAACTACTATGCATTGTTTTCCTTTGATGTAACCAATTTTTACCACAACACCTCCCGAAGGACATCCGCCGTGTTCTGGATACATTCCTTCGCCAGCAAAACCTCCAATTTCAATACTTTTAGAATTTTCATCCAATAAATAAGCAATTCTTTCGCGAGCGGTCATTTTTCCTTCAGAATGTAATTTCTCGATTCTTTTTTCGCCTCCGCCCAATTTTACTTTTGCGAATTTTTGTTTTAGTTCAGAAAGAAGTAATTTATTGTGATCTTCGTTTTTATTGAAGTTTAAATCCATGATATAGTAGTGATTTGATAAAATAGTGTTGGCTAATTTACAAAATCAATTGAAATAAAACGAATAAAGCAGTGGATTCAAATTAGATTGAAGTAAACAAAAATGGGATACAAATGAAAATGTATAGAGTTAGAATTAATAGTTTTATATGTGTTAAAAAAAAGCTAATATTGTATTGATTTAGTAAAACTATTAAGTATGACTAAAATAAAATTTGTTTTAATTCTGTTTTTGATAAATTTTATCTGCAACGGACAAATTAATAATTCTCCAAAACGCATAGATGTGTGTACTGATTTGACTTATCAGTATGGCTCAAGTATCATTTCTGATGGAGATGGTGGAGCTATTATTTTCTGGAAAGATGAAAGAGAAAGAGATAAGCCAGAATCAGGAGGATATTCAATATTTGCGCAGAGGATAACTAAAGATGGTACGGTAAAATGGAAAAAAGATGGGATTAGAGTTTGTTCCAGAACTTTGGCAAGTGATGCACCGATAGTTATTTCTGATAATAACGGAGGTGCTATTTTTGCTTGGGAATATACAGGTGAAGGTAGTAATGGTTCTGATGTACATGCTCAAAGAATTAATGGGGATGGTATTTTACAATGGGCATTAGATGGTGCAACGGTTTGCAATATGGTTGGTGCGCAGCAAAAAATTCAGCTTGCTTCTAATGGAGATGGAGGTGCAATTATAACTTGGTGTGATTCCAGAAATACAAATGAGAAAGCTATCTATGCGCAGAATTTAAATTTTGATGGTTCTGTTAAGTGGGTAGGAAATGGAGTTTTATTATTAAAAACATATGATATCGATACAGATTTTAAAATTATTCCCGATGAAAATAAAGGAGCTATAATAGCTTGGACAGATAATAATAATCCAAATCTTAAAAGAGGAATGTACGCACAAAGAATTGATAGTGATGGAAAAAAACTATGGAATGAAGAAGGTGTGTATATTAAAACAAAAGGAGGAGGTGTATATAATCCTTCTTTAGTTACCGACGGCGGCAACGGTGCTATTATTTCGTGGGAACACGGGAGCGATACGGGAATTGCAATTAATATAAGTATGCAAAGATTGGATAATAATGGAGTGATAAAATGGGGAGAAAATTCAGTTCTTGTTTTTGATTTGGATGTTTCACAAGGAAAGGAGTCTAGATTAGTTTCTGATGATAACGGAGGTGCAATTATTACATGGAAAGATGGAAGAGTTAACACTATCAATTATCCTAATATTTATGCGCAAAGAGTAAATGCAGAAGGAATTTCGCAATGGGTAAAAAATGGAATTCCTATTACTAATTATCAATATACTTCATCAGACAGACCAAGGATAGCAAAAGATGGGACGGGAGGAGCAATTATATCTTGGGATCAGAGAGATTTTGGAACCGCTGTAATGATTCAGGGTATTAATGCAGCTGGTGAAATGCTATGGAATGCATCTGATAAACCTATTGGTGAAATGGGGTTTGGCTCTAATATTATATCCGACGAAGTAGGTACGGCAATAATCGCATGGAATTACAGCGTATCAACGCATAATATTGATGTTTATGCTAAAAAGATAAGTTTAAAAAAGAATCTTTCAATTGGTGAGCATGTAAATGAAATAAAATCGCATGTATCAATATTTCCCAATCCTGTTCATGATTTTCTGACTTTTAATTCAGCAGAGAATTTTAAGTCTCTTTCAATCATAAATCAGAATGGACAAATAATTTCAACTTTTGCTGGAGATGTAAAAAAAGTTGATTTTAGTTCTTTTTCTGCTGGAGTGTACTTTATAGATATTTTAACTGCTAAAGGTAAGATAATTAAAAAGGTAATAAAATATTAAGATCTTTAAAATAATAAAAAACCAGAAGTCGATCTTCTGGTTTTTAAATATAAATTATGATTAAGATTTACTTCTTAGAATCGCAAACCATTCGTTTTAAAATTGCCCATTGTTTTAGTGCGTCACGAGCTTCTACAGCTGGATATCCAAGCATTGTTTTTCCAGCAGGAACATCTCCAGTTACGCCGGATCCTGCGCCAATTATAGCTCCATCTCCAATGGTAGTATGATCTTTTATAGAAGCGCTTCCGCCAATAATAACACCATTTCCTAAAGTTACAGAACCTGCAAGGCCACTATTTCCGGCCATAATGCAGAACTTGCCTAGTTTGCTGTTATGCCCAATCTGAACTAAATTGTCTATTTTACATCCGTCACCAAGAATTGTTGAACTAAATTTTCCGCGGTCGACACAGGTGTTAGCGCCAATTTCAACTCCATTTCCAATAATAACATTTCCAATTTGTGGAATTTTCACCAAACCTTTTTCAGTGCAAGCACGAAATCCGAAACCATCTGCGCCAATTGTTGCGTTGGGGTGAATGATGCATTCGTTTCCAATATGACAACGTTCACGAATAACGGTTCCAGGCCAAATAGTTGAGTTTCTTCCGATTGTGCATTCGTCTAAAATGGTCACATTCGGGTAAATTACTGTATTAGCGCCAATTTCAACTTTTGGACCAATGTAACATCCGGCACCAATTTTAACGCCTTCGCCAATTTTAGCGGTTTCGTCTATCGTGGCTGTTTTATGAATATTGTTATTAAAGATTGGGGCAGGGGGAGCAAAAAGGGTAAGGATTTGTGACATTGCCAAATCGGCATTTTTAACTTTTATAAAAGCACGGTTTTCTCCAGGCTCTATTGAAATATCTTCGTTTACGACTGCAATTGAAGCATTAGATGTCGACCAGTATTTTTCGTATTTTTTATTTCCGATAAATGAGATTTCCGAAGTTGTTGCTTTTTCTAATTGTTCTGTAGCAGTTATGCTTTGTGAAGTGCTGCCGTAAATTACGCCATTAATAACTTCGTTAATTTCTTGGATAGAATAGGATCTCATTGATAAATTTTAATCGACTAAAGGGTTATTTTTTGCCAAATAAAATGAATTACATTTTAATTACCTAATTATTTTTTTACGTTTCTTAATAAATATTTAAAATAAGATGGTAATTTTTGTAAAATTAACATTTAGGTTATTAATTTAATGAGGTTTTTTTAATCTATTGAATAGCAGTATGTTGATAGTTCTGTCTAAAAGCAATGAAAATTTTGATGGAGAAAATAAATAATTTAATTGTTAGGTTATAGCTTACATTTGTTTTGTTAAATCATTTATTGATTGGGGATTATATAAAAAAAGCGATTCGTTTTAATGAACCGCTTTTATAAATTATTCTTTAATTTTTGATAGTGAAACTGCGTTGATGCAGTAACGTAAACCGCTTGGTGGTGGGCCGTCAGGGAAAACGTGACCTAAATGTGCATCGCAGACATTGCAAACTACCTCAACACGAATCATCCCGTACGATTTGTCGGCATGGTAGCCAATTGCATTTTCTTTAATTGGCTGTGTAAAAGAAGGCCAGCCAGTTCCTGATTCAAATTTTTCGCTTGCATCAAAAAGAACCGTTCCGCAACATTTACATTCGTAAATTCCAGGATCAAATAAACTGCACAATTCAGAACTAAAAGATCTCTCTGTTCCTTTTAAACGTGTTACTTGAAATTCTTCTGGAGTTAGAATCTGTTTCCATTCGTCCTCCGTTTTCTCCACTCTTTTGTCTGGAGCTGGATTTCCTTTATTTGTAAAATGAATTACATCTGCCCATTTTATCATAACTTTTTTGTTTTAAAGTTTAAAGTTTCAGGTTTAAAGTTTCAAGTTTACTGTGACTGCAAACTGCAACTGAACACTAGAAAAGAACTGAACACTATTCCTCCTCTTTCTGTCCCATCATCATCAGATAGGCTTTCAAGAATGGGTCGATATTTCCGTTCATTACACCGTCAACATCGCTGGTTTCATAACCTGTACGAACATCTTTTACTAATTTATAAGGTTGCATTACATAATTACGAATTTGCGATCCCCATTCAATTTTCATTTTTCCAGCTTCGATATCCGCACGCTGCGCTTGCTGTTTCTTTAATTCGATTTCATACAATTGAGAACGAAGCATTTGCATAGCACGCTGTCTGTTATCTTGCTGAGATCTAGTTTCAGAACACTGAATTTGAATTCCAGTTGGTTTGTGAACCAGTTGTACTTTAGTTTCAACCTTGTTTACGTTCTGTCCACCAGCACCACTTGAGCGAGAAGTTGTAATTTCGATATCAGCGGGATTAATGTCGATTTCGATACTGTCATCTACAAGCGGATAAACGTAAACGGATACGAAAGAAGTATGACGTTTCGCATTACTGTCAAAAGGCGAAATACGAACTAAACGGTGTACACCATTTTCTCCTTTTAGATATCCGAATGAATAATCACCTTCGAACTCTAAAGTTACGGTTTTAATTCCGGCAACCTCGCCTTCCTGAAAGTTAAGCTCTTTAATTTTGTAGCCATAACTTTCTCCCCACATCATGTACATACGCATTAGCATTCCTGCCCAGTCGCAACTTTCAGTTCCTCCAGCACCTGCTGTAATCTGGACCACAGCGCTTAAACTGTCACCTTCGTCAGAAAGCATATTTTTGAATTCGATATTTTCAATATGCGCTTGTGCAGCTTCATATTGTTCATCTAATTCATCTACAGAAAGTTCTCCTTCTTTGTAAAAATCATAAGCTAGCTGTAGTTCTTCTGTTAATGCTACTGCTTTATCATAATCTTCAATCCATTTTTTCTTGTTTCGAAGGTTTTTTACAATGTTTTCTGCTTCTTTCGGATTGTTCCAAAAGTCTGGAGCGAACGTTTTTTCTTCTTCGTTTGCAATTTCGATTAGCTTGGCATCAACGTCAAAGATACCTCCTCAACGCACCAAGGCGCTCCACAATACCTTTTACTTGTTCGGCTGTTGTCATAAATTAATTAATAGGTTTTTATATGTTTTTTAGAATTATTACGTTAATTTGGTCTAGAGAAACCAGCGAGTTAAATTTTACCAAAACTTGCTGAGAATAACTATAAGTAATACGTAATTTTGCATACAAAAATAAGATATAGTTTTTAGAATATGGAAATAAATTTAATCAGCGATACCATAACAAAGCCTACTTATGAAATGCTGCAGTATATGTTTAACGCCCATGTTGGCGATGATGTATACAAACAGGACCCAACGGTGATTGAATTGGAAAACAGAACAGCAGAGTTTTTTGGTATGGAAGCTGGTCTTTTCTTTCCGTCTGGAACTATGGCAAACCAAACTGCAATTAAACTGCATACACAACCTGGAGAACAGCTGATAGCTGATAAATATGCTCACGTTTATCATTATGAAGGAGGAGGAGTTTCTTTTAATAGCGGTGTTTCGTGCTGTTTAGTAGATGGAAACAGAGGTATGATAACGGCTGCACAAGTTAAAGCTGCAATAAACGATCCGGAGTTTTATCATAGTCCGCTAACAAGTTTGGTTTGTGTTGAAAACACAACCAATAAAGGAGGCGGAGCGTGTTACGAATTGGAAGATTTAAGAGAAATAAAAAAAGTTTGCGATGCTCATGATTTAAAGTTCCATTTAGATGGCGCTCGAATTTGGAATGCGTTAGTAGCTAAAAGACAGAATCCCAGAGAATTTGGAGCAATTTTCGATACAATTTCCGTTTGTTTGTCTAAAGGGTTAGGTGCTCCAATTGGTTCAGTTTTACTTGGGAGTAAAGCTGATATTCATAGAGCGTTGAGAATCAGAAAGATATTGGGTGGAGGAATGCGTCAGGTAGGTTATTTGGCTGCGGCTGGATTATATGCTTTGGCTCATAATATCGAAAGATTAGCAGAAGATCACCGCCGTGCAAAGGAAATAGCAAAAATCTTAAGTACAAAACCTTGGATTTCATCTATCGAACCTGTAGAAACTAATATTTTAATTTTTTCGCTTGCCGAAGGTTACAGCGATCAATTATTAATTGAGAAATTAAAACAGAAAAATATCCTGATAAGTTCCTTAGGGCATAATAAGCTCAGAATTGTAACGCATTTAGATTATAAAGAAGTAATGCATACTTATGTGTTGGAAACACTTTCGAAGTTTTAGGAGAAAGATTCTAAGCTTCTAAGGAACTGAGGTTCTAAGGAAGAAAGAAATAAAGCTTTAAAAAAAAGAGGATGTTAATACATCCTCTTTTTTTTATCAAAAAAATAAAACTTAGAACCTTAGCCTCTTAGAACCTTAGAAACTTATTTAAACAAATTATCCATTCCAGGAATAGACGGCATATCCATTCTTGCCACAGCGTCTAATTCTCTTTCGTTTACACTAGTTGCTTTTTCTATTGCTTTATTTAACGTTACAATTAAGTAATCTTCTAATTGTTCTTTATCTTCTAAAAGAGAATCATCAATAGAAAGTGATTTTATTTTTCTACTAGCTGTAATAGTAACTTTTAATAATCCGTCAGCGCTTTGTTCATCAATCAAAACAGTATCTAAACGCTTTTTGGTATCTTCAATTTTTTGCTGGGTTTCTTTAAGTTTACCCATCATTCCCATTAAATCCATTTTTGTTGATTTTTTAAATTATTTCAGACAAAATTACTATATTGCTGTGTTAATTCAATAGAATATTTTATGAAAAAATTAATTTTGTTCTGTTGGGTTTGTGCTATTTTTGCGTCTTCATATTTAAAAATTAATGCTTAATAAATGCAAAATGATATATCGGCCCCAAAGGCTAAAATAATTCCAAAGACATTAAAAAAACATAAAGAAGCTAGAATTGACAACTATTTCTGGCTTAATGACAGAGAGAATTCAGAAGTAATTGATTATCTAAATAAGGAGAATGCTTATTACGAAAGCATGACTTCTCATACCCAAAAATTAAAAGATAGTCTGTTTGAAGAAATGAAAGCAAGGATTAAAGAAGACGATTCTTCTGTCCCTTATTTCTACAACGGCTATTTTTATATCACACGTTTTGAAGCTGGTCAGGATTATCCAATTTTTGCCAGAAAAAAAGGAAGCCTTTCTGCCGAAGAAGAAATTCTTTTTAACTGCAACGAAATGGCAAAAGGACATGCTTATTTTAAATTGGGAGGTTTAAGCATTAGTCCAGATAATAAATTTGCCAGTTTTGGAGTAGATATTGTCGGAAGAAGAATATATACAATTCAATTTAAAAATTTAGAAACAGGTGAAATTTTAGCTGATAAAATAGAAAATGTTACAGGAGCTTCTGTTTGGGCAAATGATAACAAGACTGTTTTTTATGTTAGACAAGACCAAGTAACATTAAGAGCTGATAAAGTTTTTAGACATAAATTAAATACAACTTCAGATAATGATGTTTTGGTTTATGATGAAGTTGATGATACTTTTAATGTGTCTATCAGTAAAGAAAAATCAAGAAAATACATTGTTATTGGTTCTGGAAGTACTTTGACAACTGAATATAGAATCTTGAATTCTAGTAATCCAGAAGGAGAATTTACTGTTTTTCAGCCACGCGTTCGCGGATTGGAGTATAGTATTTCTCATTATGAAGATTCGTTTTATATTCTGACCAATAAAGATAAGGCGACGAATTTTAAGTTAATGAAAACGCCAGAAGACAAAACAGGAAAGAAAAACTGGGTGGATCTTATTCCGCACAGAGAAGATGTTTTGTTGGAAGATATTGAGATATTTAAAAATTATTTAGTTGTAGAAGAACGTTCTAATGGATTGAATCATATTAGAATTATGCCTTGGAATGAGGAGTCCGATTATTATCTTCCTTTTGGCAGCGAAACATACAATGCCTATACAACAACAAATGTTGATTTTGATACTGATATTTTGCGTTACAGTTACCAATCATTGGCAACGCCGTCTTCTGTAATTGATTTTAATATGAAAACTAAAACCAAAGAAATCTTGAAAGAGCAAGAGGTTTTAGGCGGAAAATTTGATAAAGACAATTATATAGAAGAACGAGTTTGGGCAACAGCAAGAGATGGAGTAAAAGTGCCTATTTCTATGGTTTACAGAAAAGGATTAGAGAAAAATGGTAAAAACCCGTTGTTACTTTATGCATACGGTTCGTACGGAATTACGATGGACACCTATTTTTCTTCAACAAGATTATCGCTCTTAGACCGCGGTTTTGTGTATGCAATAGCTCATATTAGAGGAGGTGAGGACTTAGGAAGACAATGGTATGAAGACGGAAAACTGTTAAAAAAGAAAAATACCTTTACAGATTTCATTGATTGCTCTAAATTTGTAATAGACCAAAAGTATACTTCTCCTGAACATTTGTATGCAGAAGGAGGGTCTGCCGGCGGACTTTTAATGGGAGTAATCGTAAATGAAGCTCCTGAATTGTATAATGGCGTTATCGCTCAGGTGCCTTTTGTAGATGTAATTACTACAATGTTGGATGATAGTATTCCGCTTACAACTGGAGAGTATGACGAATGGGGTAACCCAAACAATAAAAAGTATTATGATTATATGTTATCGTACTCACCTTACGATAATGTAAAAGCACAAGAATATCCTAATATGTATGTTTCTACCGGATTACACGATTCGCAGGTACAGTACTGGGAGCCAGCTAAATGGGTTGCGAAATTGAGAGATTTAAAAACAAATAATAAACTTTTGTTTTTAGATACTAACATGGATGCAGGTCATGGCGGGGCTTCAGGACGTTTTGAGGCTTTAAAAGACTTAGCAAAAGAATTTAGTTTTTTATTAGATTTAGAAAAAATTAAAAGCTAATTAGAAATTTTTTGTTAAATTTGCAACCTATCAAGGTTAATTTGAAAAGGCCTTTGATTAACTATTTTTTTATGAAAGAAGAAATAACTGCTTATAATAATGTTTTAGAGTTAATAGGAAACACCCCCCTTATTAAGCTAAATAAAATTACCGAAGAGTTAGAAGGAAATTTCTACGCAAAGGTAGAAGCTTTCAACCCAGGTCATTCCTCAAAAGATAGAATAGCGTTATATATTATTGAAGAAGCCGAGAGAAAAGGAATTCTATCTCCAGGAGATACCATTATCGAAACTACCTCTGGTAATACAGGATTTAGTTTAGCAATGGTAAGCATTATTAAAGGTTACAATTGTATTTTGGCCGTAAGTTCAAAATCATCTAAAGATAAAATTGACATGTTGAGAAGTTTAGGCGCCAAAGTGTATGTCTGTCCTGCTCACGTTTCTGCAGATGATGAAAGATCTTATTATAATGTAGCCAAACGTTTGCACGAAGAGACTAAAGGGTCAGTCTATATTAATCAATATTTTAATCAGCTAAATATTGATGCCCACTACAACACTACAGGTCCTGAGATTTGGGAACAAACAAAAGGACAAATTACGCACTTAGTTGCTTGCAGCGGAACAGGAGGAACTATCTCTGGAACTGCAAAATTCTTAAAAGAAAAAAATCCAAATATTAGAATTCTAGGAGTTGATGCTTTTGGTTCTGTATTGAAGAAATACCACGAGACAAAAGAGTTTGACAGCAAAGAAATTTACCCATACCGTATAGAAGGTTTAGGTAAAAACTTAATCCCGTCAGCTACAGATTTTGATATTATTGATAAATTCATGAAAGTAACCGACGAAGAAAGTGCTCACTCTGCAAGAGAGATTACTAGAAAAGAAGGTTTATTTGTTGGGTATACTTCTGGAGCAGTAATGCAAGCTATTAAGCAATATGCTGAAGAAGGCGAATTTACAAAAGACAGTAATATTATTGCTATTTTCCCAGATCACGGTTCTCGTTACATGAGTAAAGTATTCAGCGATGACTGGATGAATGAACAAGGTTTCTTTGATAGTGTTAACGAAGAAGAAGCACAAAAAATTGAATTTGTAAAGTAATAAAGTACTTTTAAAAATATTTAAACTCCATTCGTAATTTTCGAATGGAGTTTTTTTTTGGAGCAAATTTCCATGAAATACTAAACGATGCAAAAAGTATAATTTATAGCATTGTTGAGTATACCGTATTTATACGTAGGAAATTATGATTTTCAATGATTTTAATTTAATAATTTAATAGTTTTTATGAGTTTGCGTAAAAGTTTTTTGTTGATAAAATTGTTGAAAAGTGTTACTTTAACGAGTATTTAGGTCAGTTGTCGGAAATATTTCCGCTCAAAATCATAATAATCTAGTTTAGAGGTGTTAAAATAACATAAGTTGTTTAATCCCTAAAATCTACTATTATGAAAAAATTACTACTGGCAGTATTGTTTGTAAGTTTTTTGAATGTGAATGCGCAAACACCGATTCAGGAATTTAACTTTAATGGAACTTTAAACAATACAGCAAACACCATCTCATTTATCGGAACCAACAATTTCGTGGTTGACAGAGCAGGAGTTGTAAGAGGAGCTCAACGATTAAATAATAAAGCTTTAGAAGCTGTAATCGATGATCTGCCTCAAGGAAAGAGCTCAAGAACAATTAGCATTTGGGTTAAATTCAATGATATTTCGAATCCAAACTATGTTTGGGGTTACGGAAATCCTCTTAATGCACAATATTGCGGTTTATTGCAACAAGGAACAACCTCTTCTAACTCTGATTTGAGTTTGGCTGCTTGGGGCGCTTCTAATGATGTAATTGTCTCTACACCGCTTGAAAAGAATGTCTGGTACAATTATACTATTACTTATGAAGGTACGACTTCTAAAATATATCGTGATGGTAAATTATTAAAGTACCTGGAAGGTATGGTAAGGTCTACTAATGGAAATATTTTTAGATTGGGCGAAATCAATACGACGGTGGGAATTAATGCAGATATTGACGATTTAAAGATCTATAATGTAGCTTTGACTCCAGATCAGGTAAATCAGTTATATGAGAACGAGAAAGCATCTAATTTAATTGCGGTGGCTGCAGAGGCGAAGGCGACAAAAACGGCAGTAAAAGCAAAACCAAATCAAACAATAATTACTTCGGGTGATGTTAACGGAACAGCAAAAAGCATCGAAGTTTATTCGCAAGGGCAAAAAATAGTAGGAAGTAATGCAACGAATTTAAGCGATCTTCCAGAAGGGACTTATTTATTAAAAATTACAAGTACTCCATCGAAAAAAATTACTTCAAAATAAATGGTTTTTTAGTTTACTTTTTAAATGTTAGTTAGTTTTTTATTGCGCATGCAATTGGGTTTTTGGAATAGTAATGAAAGCTTTCTGTATTCAGAAGGCTTTTTTTTAGTCTAATTTCCATCCAAAAGTAGTCTGAAATACATAATCATCTTTTGATGCGCCAGGTTTTGGTTTGTTATCATAGTTATAAACAAACGAAAGTTTAATGAAGAAATCTAACGGTAAATCATATTTGGTATCTACAGAAAAATCGGCACGAATTCTTTTGCTTTCTGTTAAACTCGGAAAAAAATTCACTTTAGACTGAAAGCTAAAATCACCAATATCATACAAGTTAAGGTCGCTTCCTAGAAATAATTCCAAACTTTTATTAGGCGCTGTAGTTCCAGTAAAACGCTCGTGGTTAAAAGACAATCCGGAAGCAATTCCCCAGTATTTTTTATTGCTATGCATAAGGTATTTTCCGTAACCTGCTTTTGAGACAACTCGAAGATCAATATCTTGTTCTGTATTTTTTAAAGTTACAACAGATAGCGGAATAAAATAGTCTTTGGGCAGTAAATGGATATAGCTGACATCGGTATCAATTCTTCGTATAGGATCACTATCATCTTGTATGGATTGAATTTGTTTGTAGGTTGCAGTGCCGTACCATTTTTTAGCAGTGTAGCCTAAATTTACATTTATTGTCAATTGCTGTAAACTTTGTGCTTTGGTTAATTTGATTCCTGCATCAAAGCTAGCATCAAGCCTTCCCCAAAAGCTTTCGTCAACAGGCTTAATGCGTACAATATCAGCGAGATCAACGATGCTTTTGGTTTGTGTTTCAATATTAGTTATTTCACATTTCCCGGGAGTTTCAATTTTGACGATTTTTCCGTTTAGTAAATTGCCATTAGAAAGATTGATAATATAAATACGATCTGAACTAATATTTTTAACATGTTTCCATTCTAATTTAAAATCCTCTTTGCTGTAATCGGTTTCTATTTGTAATATGCCTTTGTTCATTGTTTTTATTTCGCCAACAATGATATCATTGTTTTTTAAGACAAGAGTATCAGAAACCTGTGCACTGATTTTTAAGAAAAATAAAAGAAAAAATAGAAATATAGTTTTCTTCATATTTAAGTTTATTTCTTTGATTTACAGCTTATAATATTAAAGTTAGAAATAAAAATGCAATGTAAGATAGAATTATAAAAAATTAGTGTTTTGAATGTTTTCAATTACTGCAGATAAATTAAATTGGGTTTAAAACAGTTTGAAAGAATGGTATTTGAACTATAAAAGTATTTTTGTGAGAATATGTATTTCTATGTAGGAATGGTTTGGATATGCTGAATTTTAATTATAGTTTTAACAAATTTTTTAAAAATAATAAACGAAATTTTAAAATTGTAAAATTTTAATCGTTTAAATTTTGCAATCAAATACTATTTGCCTTAACCGAAAACTATTCTGATAAAAGCTATAATTATGAAAAAAATATTACTCACTTTAATGTTTGTAAATTTTTTAACTGCTAATGCGCAAAATCCGGTGCAAGAATTTAATTTCAACGGAAATTTAAACAGTGCCGATAACACTATTTCTTTTTTGGGTACTCCAGTTTTTGTAAACGACAGAGCGGGAAATCCTAAAAGTGCTTTACGACTTGCAAACAAAGCTTATCAGGCAGTAGTAGGAGAGCTTCCTCAGGATAATAAACCAAAAACAATATCTATTTGGGTAAAATTTAATGCAGTCAATATTCCGAATTATATCTTAGGATACGGTGCGGCGGTAAATGGACAATATTTTGGTTTGGTGCATCAGCCAGTAGCTGGTGGCAATGCAGATTTAAGTTTAGTGGGTTGGGGAGACACAAATAATGTAATAGTTTCAGTGCCATTAGTAAAAGAGACATGGTATATGTATAGTGTCACTTATGATGGAAATGTATCAAAAATTTATCGTAATGGCGAATTACTAAAATCTGTAGAAGGAATTCAGCGTTCAGCAAAGGGCTATATTTTAAATCTAGGGAAATTAAATACTTCAACGAGTATCAACGCAGATATTGATGATTTAAGATTATATAGCGTTGCTATGACAGACGAACAGGTCAAGGAAGCATATAATAGCTCAAAACCAAGCAGTTCTTCGGTATCTCAAGCAGTTCCTGTGGCAATTAATACTGTAAATGCACCTAAAAAAGCAGCTGCTACACCTGTCAACGCTTCAACAGAAACCAATAAAAGCACTAAAACTATTGAGGTTTTTTCGCAAGGAAAACAAATAATGAGTGCTAATGCTTCCAATATAACCGATTTACCTGAAGGGACTTATTTGATTAAAGTTATTAATTCGGCTGGAAAAAAATAATTGTTTATAAAAAAGCCCTCCATATATTGGAAGGCTTGACTGTAATTATCTCTTTTTCTGCTGGCCTGGAGCATAAGCTTTGGCACTTTTATCTCCATTCATTTTTTTAGCTTGTCCTGGCGGTATTTTTTTACCTGATGGAGCAGGTGTGTAAGTGTGAGTATGGGTACTGCAGCTAATTACACTCAATACCAAGAATAAAAGAACTAATACTACGACAGCAATTCGGGTGATTTTTGATGTTTGCATTTTTAAGTTTAAATTTATTTGGGGTGTTGCAAATATAATCGAAATGTTATCTTTAGTTCTATCTTAGCATAGTTTAAAATGAGTTCAAATAATAATCTTAACCGAGTTTATTTTAGTTTTGATCTCCTGAATATTTACACAGTAATATGACAATAAAAGAAAAGTTTTTATTAATTGGATTTACAGGTTTTGTTCATTTAGACAAGAAAATGAGAGACGGAAAGGAAAGAATAACCTTTTGTTCTAAATACTGCAACGAATGGATTTTTCTATTATTGGTTAATGAAGACGATATTTGGAAAATCGAAAAAAATGAAGACAATGACATTATTAGCACTACAATTGATACAGAAGATTTGCTTCTGTTTTTTAAAAACTATTATTACGCGAATAATGATTTCTCGAATGATTTATAAGTAGAATTAATTTTATAAAGAATTATTTTCTATCTGTAGAACTCCATATATATAAAAGCCATAATAACCTCTATTTTCGTGAATATCAAAAATTAAAAGGTAAGTGTTCTGGCAATCTTTAAAATTACAAATTTGATATCTAAATGAAATCGCTGTATTGGGATCTTCTAAATATTCTAACTTAACAATATTGTTTTGGGCTAATTCCTGATTGGTTATCACGCCAGTTTTGATTAATGAACTTAAGAAATTAGAGGTTTTAAAAGAAATAATAGCTTCATGTTTTATTCGTCCGTTTCCGCAGTAGAAATTAAAATGTACTTCAGAATCAGGAGTTTCAATTGGAAGCGATCTTCCGCCACCTAATTGTATTTTTTTTATAATTGAAATTTTGGTCATAATTAGCTCAGAGAATTTGGCTTTAAGTTTTCAGCTGTTTAGGGATATAAATATAGCCAAGAACTATAAGTATTACAGAAATAAAACTGGCGTAATCTACAAAGCCATAATAATTCCGGACTTGTTCTCCATTTCGTTTTATCATACGGACAGCTTTTGAATCGCCATTGTGAAGTTTTCTAAACACAACTTGATCTCCAATTAAAAAACCATATTGATTGGTATCGCTGTTGCCACTATCTTCATATTTTATTCCGTCTTTACCTATAATGGAATAAGAATATGTTCTGGCAGAATTAGCGCCTCTCTTGTAAGAGCTACTGTCATAAATTTTGCCTTCGCCAAGATTATTTTCGTTTGTATAGATTACATTAATGACAATTCTCTGAAGGAAAATGAGAAAAATTATTAATATAAAACCATGAAAAACAATTTTCTCTTTCATTTTGTGTTGGCCTTGAGAATTTTATAATGCAAACAAATAAAAAAGTCTTCTGAAAATCAAAAGACTTCTATTTTTTTAGCTAATAACACTAATCACAATAAATAAGATTACAAGCGCTATTACAGCAAATTTCATAAATTTTGATGATTGCATAAATCGAGATTTAAATTAGTTTATTTCTATAAATAACAAATATAATTTTTTATTAGAATTAAGGGGAAATTCTCTAAAACAAAAAAGCTCCAGAAAAATCCAGAGCTTTTTTAAAATATATTTTTATAGAAAGACTATTCTTCCTTCATGGTATGATAAACGTTCATAACATCATCATCTTCTTCGATTTTCTCGATTAATTTCTCAACATCAGCGATTTGAGCTTCAGTTAATTCTTTTGTAATTTGCGGAATGCGCTCAAAACCAGAAGATAAAATTTCAAGACCTCTGTTTTCTAATTCTTTCTGTAAAGCACCAAAGCTTCCAAAAGGAGCGTAGATTAAGATTCCGTCTTCGTCTTCAAAAACTTCCTCAGCACCAAAATCAATTAATTCTAATTCTAATTCTTCTGCATCGATACCATCTTTCGCAATTCTAAAGTTACAAGTGTGGTCAAACATAAACTCAACAGAACCTTGAGTTCCCATTGTTCCGTTGCATTTGTTGAAATAACTGCGAATGTTTGCTACAGTTCTATTATTGTTATCAGAAGCAGTTTCAATTAAGATTGCAATTCCGTGAGGAGCATATCCTTCAAACAAAATTTCTTTATAGTTGGCAGTATCTTTATTACTTGCATTTTTAATAGCGCGCTCCACATTGTCTTTAGGCATGTTTGCGGCTTTTGCATTCTGTATAACAGCTCTTAATCTAGAATTGGCGTCTGGGTTTGGTCCGCCTTCTTTAACAGCCATTACGATATCTTTACCAATTCTGGTAAATGTTTTGGCCATTGCAGACCAACGTTTCATTTTTCTTCCTTTTCTAAATTCGAACGCTCTTCCCATTTCTAATTTTTAGTTTTGTGATGCAAAAATACGGTTTTCCTATTTTTTACAAAAACAAAATTGTTCTTTTTTGTTTCAAGTTTCAGGTTTCAAGTTGAATGGCTTACGCTGATTTTAACCGCAAAGTTCGCAAAGTTTTTTTATTTAAGATTATGCTTATAAACACAAAGTTCGCAAAGCTAAAGGGATAAAGTTTTGCGCACTCTTTTATTTTGTAAATTAACTTAAAAATTTCTTAGCGTTCTCTGCGTAAACCTTAGCGCACTTTGCGGTTAAACCTGAAACCTGAAACCTGAAACAAACTATTTGCTTCCGCCATTAAACTCATTAATAATATTTACGGCTTCGTTGAGGTACGGATTGGTTTTTAGATTATCCATTTGATATTGGTTAATCGTTTTATCATTTGGATAAGCACCTAAAAGAAACTGATTAACACTCGAGTTATACACATCAAGCGGATTGTTTTCATCGTTAAAAGTATTGATCTCTGTCCAAAGTGCGTCTAATGTTTTTTTCTGTTTGTAAACAGCATCAAGAGTCAACGGAATTTCAGCTTTTGGAGTATTTACAAGTTGATCTATTTTGAGATTAATCTTTTTAATATTGTTAAAAAAGTAATTGTCGGACAGTCTTACTGAACTGTTCTTGGCAATTTTATCGATTAAATTTCGCTTTACATACGTTCTGTATTTTAGGAAAGGTTCGATACTATCGTTTTTTATGGCTGTCGGGAAATCGCTTTCTTTCTGGTAAATATCCTCATAAAATTCAGGAAGTACCACATCTGGTTTTACGCCAATGTATTGATGGCTTTTGCCTGTAATCCTGTAAAATTTATTAATTGTAATTTTTAAGAAATCGGTATTTTTTTCTTCGTCAAGCGGAAGAATAGTCTGCATGGTTGCTTTTCCTAATGTAGTGCTTCCTAATAAAAGTGCACGATTATAGTCTTGCATGATAGAAGAAAAAAATTCGCTTGCCGAAGCCGTATTACTATTAATTAATACCACAATTGGACCTCTGTAAATTACCCCTTTAAAAGGATCATTAATTACAGATTTCTCTTTTTTGTTATCAATTACAATCGACAGCGGACCATAATCTACAAACATTCCTGCCAATTTTATAGCTTCTTCCATAGAACCACCACCGTTGTCAATAAGATCAATCACGAGACCTTTTATACTATCTCTCTGCAGTTTTATAACCTCACGCGCAACGTCATCGGCGCATCCTTTTCTGCTATTGCCGTCAAGATCTGCATAAAAACTCGGAATTTTTATATAACCTATTTTACTGTCTTTACCAATGATGAAACTGAAAACCGAATTTTCTTCATCTTTCATCATTTGTTTTTCAATATAAACATCAAAGCTTTTACCTGAGTTGCGTTTTAAGGTAAGTGTAATATGTTTGTTGCTTTCAGATAAAATCATGGTCGATATAGACTCTAACGAAGCGCACGAAACCTGAAGCGTTTCTTTCTGATTTGAAATTGAAATAATTTGATCACCTTTTTTTACTTGTCCTGTCTGATACGCTGGTCCGTTTGGGTCAACCTCATCAATAATAATTTCGTTTTTCTCGTTGAGGTTTACCGTCATTCCTAACGACAAATGCTCTTTGGATAAAGAAGCAACAAAACTTGTTTTAGAGTCATCACTAAAATAAGCGGTATGCGGATCAAAATACGTACAAAAGAAATTGTATAATTTTTCTTCTTGTTTGCCGGTATTGTCAATTAAAGTTGTAAAACGGCAAATTTCATTCGTCAGAATTTGATTTTTAGAAGCTTGTTCAATCGATTTAAAATTAGCTTTTACAGAATCTAAATTCTCGCTCATCTCAGCAATATCGTCCAAGATTTGATAGCGTAGCTTTTTCATCCAAACCTTTTCCATGTCTTCTTTCTTCAAATAAAAGGCAAAAGACTTCTTGTAAAAACGGATTGTATCTTTCTTAGCGTAATCAATAGGGATTGTCTGAATTTTTTCTAAGACTTTTTTTGTGCGTATAAGGCCATTTATGTACACTGCCTTTATATCAGTAAGAAAACTGCAATCATTCTTTAGAATCAGATCGTCTAAATTGTAACGGTATTTCTTAGCTAAGTCATCGTATTCACTCTTAAAAAAAATATTGCGTGAAGGGTCAAGTTCGTTAATTAAGTTGTCAAAAACGAACACAGATAAACTGTCATCAACTGGTTTTGGTCTTAGGTGTTCTGCTTGAATAAGCGCATTTATTTTGTTTAATATTTCACAAGTTTCTGCGCTGTTCTGACCAATGGATATAGTTGATGTCAGCAAAAAAAGGAGTAGTGAAATCTTTTTCATAAATGGAAATTCATGGGTTCATGATTAAAGTTACATCAATTTTTTTACAAATTGTAGTATTTTTAGCAAAATATCGACAACGAAAAGTTTTTCATCGTTAAACGAACGCGAACCAAATAATTTAACTTGAATTTGCTTATTTTAAAGCAAAAAAAATGCGTTACAACCGTAACGCATTCTTTAAAATTATAAAGTCAAAAACTTATTTCTTGTAAAAAGGTAATTTTACCACTTTTGCAGGAACATCATTTTTTCTGATTCTAATAAAAATATCGCTGTCAACTGCACTGTTTGCAACGGTTACATATCCTAAACCAATTCCTTTATTCATAGAAGGAGACATAGTTCCAGAAGTTACAATTCCGATTACCGCTCCAGAACCATCAACAATTTCGTAATCGTGTCTTGGCACGGCACGCTCCTGCATTTCAAAAGCAATTAATTTTCTAGTAACACCTGCTTCTTTTTGTTTTTTAAGCGCCTCAGAATTAGTAAAATCTTTAGTAAATTTTGTAATCCATCCTAAACCAGCTTCAAGCGGAGAAGTTGTATCGTTAATGTCATTTCCGTAAAGGCAGAATCCCATTTCTAAACGTAAAGTATCACGAGCAGCAAGACCAATTGGCTTAATGCCAAAAGAAGTTCCAGCTTCAAAGACTTTGTTCCAAATAGCTTCAGCATCTGCATTTTTGCAGTAAATCTCAAATCCGCCAGAACCAGTATAACCTGTAGCTGAAATAATAACATCGCTAAAACCAGCAAAATCTGCTACTTCAAAATGGTAATATGTAATTGCAGACAAATCTACAGAAGTTAGAGACTGCATAGCTTCAACTGCTTTTGGCCCTTGAATTGCCAATAAAGAATATTCGTCAGAAAGATTCTTCATTTCAACTCCTAAATCATTGTGAGAAGTAATCCAGTTCCAGTCTTTTTCAATGTTAGAAGCATTTACAACGAGTAAATACTCTTCCTCTTTCATTTTATAAATAATCAAATCGTCAACAATTCCGCCTTCGTTATTTGGAAGACAAGAATATTGTGCTCTTCCGATCGTCAAAGTAGAAGCATCGTTTGAAGTCACTTTCTGAATCAAAGCCAGGGCATTTGGACCCGTTAACAAAAATTCACCCATGTGCGAAACGTCAAAAACGCCCACACCATTACGAACCGTTTCGTGTTCTGCATTAACCCCTTCATAAGTAATAGGCATATTGTAACCAGCAAAAGGAAGCATTTTTGCTCCTAAACCTTCATGTATGTGCGTAAGCGCAGTATTTTTCATTGTGTTGTTTTATAAAATTGTTTTGCAAATCTATTTAAAAAATATCAAATTAAAAGAGCTTAAATTATAAATTTCGCAATAATTAGGAGCTATTTCCTGCTATCCGCTATATCTTTTGCTTTTTAAAGAAAAAAGCAAAACGATGCCGCTGCAAATGAAGTTCACTGAACTCCAATAAAAAAATAAAATATAGTGAAGTAATCAGGGCTAAGGCTGTCGTTTTCAAAAGAACAATCAGGATTTCGATTTTTTGCGTAATTTTATTATATAAAAGTATTCAAATGAAATCACTGTATTTAATTAATAAAGAAGAGATTCAGAAATTATACAAACCCGTAAATCCTCAAAGTCATAAAGGAACACAAGGTCATGCGGTGATTATTGCCGGAAGTTATGGCAAAATAGGAGCAGCTGTTTTGGCCTCAAAATCCTGCCTCAAAACAGGCTGCGGACTCGTAACAGCTTTTGTTCCCAAATGCGGTTATCAAATACTTCAAATCTCCATTCCAGAAGTAATGGTGACAACCGATGAAAACGTGAATTTTATAACCAATATACATTTACCTTTAATTCCGCAAGCAGTAGGAATCGGACCTGGAATAGGGAAGGAGCTCGGAACACAAAAAGCCTTGTTTGAATTTTTAAGAGTCAATAAAGCGCCTTTGGTTCTAGATGCCGATGCGTTGAATATTATCTCAGAAAACTTATCTTGGTTAGAATTAGTTCCAGAAGACACCATCTTAACGCCACATCCAAAAGAATTAGAACGTTTGATAGGAAAGTGGAATTCAGAAGCCGAGAAATTCCAAAAAACAATTGCTTTTTCAGAAAAATACAAAGTCATTGTAGTTATGAAAGGCGCGCCAACTTACATCATCAATAGAACTTCAGTTTACGAAAACACAAGTGGTAACGCAGCACTTGCAACCGCAGGAAGTGGCGACGTTCTAACGGGAATTCTCACTAGTCTTCTAGCACAAGGCTACGAACCCAAATATGCTTCCAAAATGGGCGTCTACCTCCACGGATTAACAGCCGATTTGGCTTTGCCTAAAACAGGTTATGAGTCTTTTACCGCTTCTACAATTATTAAATATCTAGGAAAAGCTTTTCTTGAATTAGAGAATTAGAGAATGTGTCAATTAGATAATTAGTTGTACGTTTTGTCATCCTGAGGAACGAAGGATTACACAAGAGACTCCGCACAGAATATCTCCAATTTTTATCGAATCCTGAGTGTGATCCTTCGTTCCTCAGGATGACAAAAAATGAGAGTAAATCTGCCAAGATCTGCTCAAATCTTTTTGAATCTGCGTGAAAGGAAAAATCTAAAATCAAAAATCATTAAGTTTGTAACATCCAAGATTAGAGACTTAGCAACTTAGTTTCTTAGAATCTTAGAATCTTAAAAAAAATGAAAAACAACTTCGACTTAAGAACAGTAAACGTCATGCGATATATAACGCCACTGCGCGAAGGCGGTTCTTTACCCGCATTAGCAGAAGCCGATGACGATTTTAAATACGTATTAAAATTTAGAGGTGCCGGACACGGCGTAAAAGCCTTAATTGCCGAATTAGTTGGCGGACAAATAGCAAAAGCCTTAAAACTGCAATTGCCAGAATTAGTATTCGCCAATCTCGACGAAGCTTTCGGAAGAACGGAAGCCGATGAAGAAATTCAGGATTTATTGCAAGGAAGCCAAGGATTAAACTTAGCGTTACACTTTTTATCTGGAGCCATTACTTTTGATCCTGCTGTAACAACCGTAGATGCTAAATTGGCTTCTCAGATTGTTTGGCTAGATGCTTATATCACAAACGTAGACAGAACTTTCAGAAACACAAATATGCTGATTTGGCATAAAGAATTATGGCTGATCGATCATGGTGCATGTTTGTATTTTCATCATTCTTGGCATAACTGGGAACAGCATGCTAAAAGTCCATTCGCATTGATAAAAGATCACGTTTTATTGCCTCAGGCGTCACTTTTAAAAGAAGTTGATGCTGAATTTAAAGCGTTGCTAACGCCAGAAGTTTTAGAAGAAATTGTCAATACAATTCCGCTAGATTGGCTGCAATGGGAAGACGCAGACGAAACTCCAGAAGGATTGCGAAATGTGTATCTGCAGTTTTTAAAAACACGATTAGAGAATTCAGAAATATTTGTAAATCAGGCGCAAAATGCAAGATAACCACTTATACGAATATGCTGTGATTCGCGTTGTGCCAAGGGTAGAGCGCGAAGAATTCCTGAATATCGGAATTATTTTGTTTTGCAAAAAAGCCAAATTTATAAAGGTTCTTTTTCATTTAAATAAAGAAAAAATACAAGCCCTTTCTGTCGATTTTGATGTCGAACAGTTAGAATGTAACCTGACTTCGTTAGTAAAAATCGCCAACGGAGCCAAAGACGGCGGTCCAATTGCCGAATTTGAGATTCCAGAACGTTTTAGATGGTTAACGGCAATTAGGAGTTCTGCAATTCAAACCTCAAGACCTCATCCTGGATTGACTCAGGATTTGGAGAAAACGATTCAGCGTTTGTTTGAAGAGTTAGTTCTTTAAGAAGGTTCAAAGGAGCAGAGGTTCAAAGGGACAAAGGTTTTTCTGTAGAGACGCACTGCAGTGCGTCTATTTGTTTGCCACAGATTAAATGGATTAAAATGATTTTTTTTCACGCAGATTTCGCAGATTCAGGCAGATTTAATTTGATAAATATCTATTTGGATCTGCTTAAATCTTTTTAAATCTGCGTGAAAAATCTTTGTGCTTCGGCTTGCATAGCTATCGACTTTGCGAGATTAAAAAAAACTTAGTGTCTTCGCGTCCTCGTGGCAAGAAAATAAAAACCACGAACTACATCTAAATGCAATTCGTGGTTTAAAAACTAAAAATAACTTATTTTTAATGGTGATTCTTTTTAGAAAGAACCACAAACATTACCGCCTAAAGTAGGTCCTGCATTTGCAGAAATATCAGCTTTAACGGCAGTATTAGCCAATTTTACGATAGAATATGGCGGAGTAAAAGCAGTTCCGCTTCCAGCTTGAGTTCCTGTTACACTTGTAAATATATTGCTCGTAGAAGTAACGGCTGTAAAGCCAGTCATTAATTCGATTGGGTTTTTTACGCCTTCAAAAACATTGCTTTCTACGCGAATGTTTGCTTCAAATCCTGCAGCAATACATTTATTGCTTACGGTGCTGTTAAAGAAACTGTTTAGAATATGCACTTGTCCAAAACGCACTCTTGGCATTCTTTCTCTACAGCCTGGAGCCCACCAGCATCTTGCAAAAGTGATTCTTAATTTTCCGCGATCAGCAGTTGCGCCATCGCTTGAACCAATTAAATTTGAATATCTATGATCATCTGATCCTCCAGAACCGCCCGCTTTTGGAGGTTTTAGGTAATGGAATTTAGTGTACGTAACCGAAATATAATCTGATTTGTTTTTGATGTCGAAGTTTCCGTCAACACCATCTCTAAATTCGCAGTGGTCTATCCAAACATTTGTACATTCGTCTAGAACAGCATTATCCCATCCGTCAGTATCGTAAGCACCAGGGCCTTCAAAAATCAAGTTTCTGATGATGATGTTTTTGCATCGTTTGATATTGAAAATTCCAGAACCGTCTTTAGTTTGGTCAGTAGAAACTAATTTAGCACCGCTTGCGCCATAAATAGTTTTTCCAGTTTGATCCTGAAAAGACAATCTAGCTGTAATTGTGATGGTGCCTGAAACCTTAATCACTTTTACAGCCGTGTTTTCTACGGCCGATTTCAGTTGAGCATAAGTGGTAACTGTAGTTTCGGCAGCAGAACCACCGCCAGTTGTTCCGCCGTTTTGAGAAGCCCATCCTGGCACCTCAGCGCAGTTTCCGATTTTACCAGTCGGATTGGTTGCAGAAGCATCAATCGCTGTTTCGTTTGTTGATTGAATACTTGCTTCTGTGTTTGAAGCGATTTCTTCAGAGTTACATGCCGTAAATCCGAAAATCAATGTTACAGCGAACATTGAAAGTGTTGATTTTAAGTTCATAATTAAAGTTTGGTTATTTAATAAGTTAACAACGCAAAACTCAATATTATTTGTAGGAAAAAAGTTGAACAAGTTCAAACTTTCGTAAAAAAATCTATGAAATATGTTTTTTTAACACTTCTAAATTTACAAAAATGTATTTTATGTCTATTTTTACGTAATCGATTACATTAATTTAAGCCCCTAATTAATAATGAGTTGAAAAAACAAATTTAACCTCACCAAAAACCACAAAAACCACAAGATGTACAACCTACTAAGAACCAACATTGAGCGAAAGATTCCGCTCACAGATGAAGAATGGAATATTATTGTTTCCAAAGCAGAACTCATTAAACTTAAGAAAAATCAATTCCTACAAGTTCAGAATTCGAATAGCAGTTATGAAGGATTTATTTTGAAGGGATCTTTCAAAACCTATATTCTGAACGAAAACGGAACAGAAACCGTCATTTTTTTCTCATTCGAAAATGAATGGATATGCGATCTGGAAAGTTTTTACCATCAGAAACCAACGACATACAATATTAAAGCCATAGAAGACAGCGAAATAGTAGTTATCAATAAAATGCAGAAAGCGTATTTGTTTGCTGTAATTCCAAAACTAATTAAGTTTCATGTCTTGATGATTGAGCGTGCCAATGTCGCTATTCAGCAGCGTCTTTTAGATGTGCTCCATAAAACCTCAAAACAGCGTTATTTGGATTTTAAAGAACGTTACCCGCAAAAGGTAACTTCGATAAACAATAAGAATCTTTCTTCCTATTTAGGCGTTTCGCACGAGTTTCTTTCGAAGATTAAGAGAACGGTTTCTTAGTTTTTGAGGTTCAAAGGTGCAGAGATGCAAAGTGACAAAGGTTTTTCTGTAGAGACGCACTGCGGTGCGTCTCACGTTGCTTAAAAAAATCTCGCAATCCCGATAGTCATCGAGAGCAGAGGCGCAAAGTTTTATTCTCATTTTTTGTCATTTCGACGAAGGAGAAATCTTCGCAAGTAACTCCGCAATGATAATCCAATCTTTGTCGAGCTTCTCGCGAAGATTTCTCCTTCGTCGAAATGACAAACTGCATGGAAACTTTATCAAAAAGCTTCGCGTCTTTGCTCCCGATAGCTATAGGGATTGCGAGATTAAAAATAAAAACTTCGAGTCTTCGCGCCTTCGCGGCAAAAAAAACTTGATTAAAAATCCAATATTCCAAAAAGGCATTCAGTAGAAAAATGAAGTATTATATTTTTCTTTTCATCATTTTCAATAACCAATACATCATAAGGTTCTAAATGGTACGGCTTCTCATCAATTGTAATAACTGTTTCATTGAAAGAAAATAAAATCACTATTTCAGCATTACAATTCTGATTGCCATTTGCTATTTCCAGTTTATGGCGGGATATTTTTTCAGAAACCATCCAATTAAAATCAGTGCCTTTGGTGAAAGAAGTTACTTCATCATCCGAATTAAATTCCATGATTTCATACTTCTCATGCGCCTTTTTTTCTTTGTTTACCTCAACATCTAAGTCGTTATCGAGCATAACCAGATATCGGTGATAGCCTTTAAATTTGGTAAATTCTGAAGGCGTTTGCTCTATTGTAGCACTGCTTATTCTAAATGCAAAATCTCTATCAGCGTAATTTGCTGTTTTTGGATAAATCATATATTCATATGTCAATCCGCCGCTCCAAATAGAGGGTTTAGTGTTTTTTTTAGAGAAAAGCTGTATGTTCATTTATTGAATGTTTTATAAGGTCAAAAAAAACTTCGCGACTTTGCTCCCGATAGCTATCGGGATTGCGAGATTAAAAAAACTTCGTGTCTTCGCGCCTTCGTGGCAAAAAAACTTAAATACTTTTCTCCAAATAAATAAACTCCAAAGGAACTTCAGAAACTGTAGTATGAATTTCACTTTCAGGGAAAGCTTCACGTTTTCCTGTATCTACGTAACCATGACGTTTATACCACGCCACAAGCTCTTCACGAACTGAAATTACCGTCATGATAATACTCGATAATCCCAAAGATTTTGCATGATTTTCGGCTTCGGCCAAAAGTTTTTTCCCGATTCCGCTGTTTTGAAGTTCTGGCGAAACGGTAAGCATTCCAAGATACAATTGATGTCCTTTTTCAACCAATAAAACCGAACCGATGATTTTGTCATTTTCTGTAAATTTCAGAATTGTATTTTTTGGATCAAGAAAGATTTCGGTCATTACCTGTTCGTCGGTTCTTTTTCCTTCTAGTAAATGCGCTTCGGTTGTCCAGCCTTTTTTAGAAGTTTCGCCTCTGTAAGCTGAATTTATTAAGGTTGTTAATGCTGGAATGTCTTCTAGTATTGCTTTTGTAATCATATTTTGTTGTGAAAATGTGAATTGTAAAATGTGAGATGTAAAATTACAATTTGATGCTAAATGAAAAACAAGATTTTAAATTTATGTAAGTAAATATTTAAATAAAATTCTAGAAATTTGTATAGAACGCAAAATCAATAAAGTATGAGCAGAATACACTTATTTGAGTTTGAAGATCAGCAATGGCTTCCGGAATTTATTAGAAATTACATGACCGATTTTTTGCAGTTTCTTTCTAATAAAACTGCTATATACAGAGGAATTGTTCCCATAATTGAAAAAGCTTTAAAAGAAAGCCAAACCAATCAAATTATAGATTTGGCTTCGGGCGGTGGAGGCGGATTGATTTGGCTCAATGCCGAATTACAAAAAAAACAATCCCGATCTTAAAATCCTGCTGACGGATTATTATCCTAACATTCCGGCATTCGAACATACACAAAAACAAGCCGATAATTTCGATTTTGTAAAAACTTCTGTCGATGCCAGAAACGTTCCCGAAAACCTAAAAGGACTTCGAACACAGTTTTTGTCTTTTCATCATTTTAAACCCAAAGATGCTCAACAGATTTTGCAGAATGTAATTGACACAAACAGTTCGATTGCCATTTTTGAAGGGCAGGAGAGAAGCGCTCCAAGTATTATAGCGATGCTACTTTCGCCAATTTCTGTTTTGCTGACAACGCCTTTTATTCGTCCGTTTAAAATTGGCAGAATTGTTTTTACGTATCTAATTCCAATTGTACCCATTTTGGTTTTGTGGGATGGCGTGGTTTCGTCTTTAAGAACCTATTCTGTTGACGAAATGAACGAATTAATTTCTAAATTAGATAATAAAGAAAGTTTCAATTGGGAAGTTGGAAAAGTGAAATCTGGACCGGCTAAGATTTTGTATTTGTTGGGAACGAAGAAATAGAAGTTTTTCATACGCTCATTAATTAGCGATATTTAATCTTTTTACTTTTGTGCAATTACCTCGTAAGTTATTTCTTTGCATTTTACGATAAAATAGGGATGAGGGTTTTCATGAGCGAAATCAAGGATAAATTCTCCGTTTTCTTCTTTTAGAAGAGCTTCTAGAATCATTCCATCCCATTTTTCATAAATGAAACGGCTCACTTCGTTACAGTGAATAGTTATCAGTTCTTGATTGTAATTTCTGTTTTTGTTAAAGCAACTGATTGATATTTTTAAGGTGTTATGCCCAAATGTATTATTGAAAAAGTCATATCCATTGTGATAATGAATATCAGTAACTAAGGCGTCACCAAAGCTTTCGTAGTTGTCTATTAAGTCCTGAAGCATAAAAGTTTTGTTTTGTTTAAATTTTGATAAACTTGAGAATAGTTTTGTTTTCAAATATATTTATTTTTTACTGTCAGATTATGAATTTTTGCTTTATAATGGAAATAGTATCTTACAAAAACAACTTAGTTTTTTACAAAAATCTATTTTTCCTTAAGAATTTTAAATATCTTTGAATTATGAGTACAGTAATAAAACCAAAACATATCGGCAGAAATATAAGCCGTATTAGAGAGCTTAAAGATATGAAGCAGGATGCACTGGCAATTGCTTTAGGTATAAGTCAGCAGATGGTTTCAACTATCGAAAACAGCGAAACGGTTGACGAACAAAGATTAATTGAAGTAGCAAAAGCTCTTGACGTTTCTGTTGAAGCAATTAAAAACTTTTCAGATGAAGGCGTTATTAATTACTTTAATAGTTTTCATGATAATATTGTTACAACGGGCAGTATTTTTGCAACAGATTGTACTTTTAATCCTTTAGATAAAGTTGTTGAACTTTACGAACGTTTGGTGCAAGCTGAAAAAGATAAAGTTGAGTATTTGGAAAAGTTATTGAACGGGAAATAAACGTTTTTGTAGATATATTAAATTGAAAGAGACCTTTGATGAGGTCTCTTTTTTGTTTTTTAGTGTTTAATAGCGGGATGCTCGCACTATTTCCAATTGTTAGTTTTTCTTTCTATGTAAATCTATAAATGAATTTTCTTTTGAAGAGTCAGTATGTCTGTCAAATACAATTTTTAAAATCCATCCGCTCCAAGCCAGTGGTGCAAAAAAAAGAATAACGTTGTTTAATGTACTGCTTTTAAAGCTTGTCCAATCTTTTTTTGTCATTATAAAAACTGGTTCATCTTTATAAATTATAAATCCTAAAACTGTAATTATTATTGAAAAAGCAAGTAGGTACAATGATTTATTCTTCCATTTTTTTACAGCTTTTATTTCTGCTTCAGATAAACCTGATTTACTACTAGAAGTTGTTGTTCCATTATTATTGTTAACTATTGCTTGTTCAGTATTGTTTGATATTGTACCATAATTATTTACACTACCGTGATAATTATTAATATTATTTATTATCGGCTTTTGAATTTCATTTTCTGCCATATTTGTTTTGATGTTTTCTTGTGGGGTATCAATTAAAAATTTCTTGAATCTGATTGTTTCTTCGATTTTTTCCTCAATAATTCCATTTGAGGTGGTTTTTTTATGTACTTTAATTTGGGTTAATTCTTGATCGTTTTCTAATTTTTCCCATGGGACAAAATATTCGCCATCTATACTTATTAGTACTTTAAAATAAGTTGACTTCCAATTAATATTCCAAGTAAAAGTTTCAGAGTAATTAGATTTAATTGTTATTACATCGACATGAGGTATGTTTAATATAAAATCAACAATCTCTCTTTGTAAATTAAAATTAGAATTTTTGGATTGATATAATTCAATTGTTTGATTATTTCGATCAAATTTTATCATTAGTATTTGACTTCCTTTTTCTATGATTATTCCATTATTCCAAAATAAGTATTCTTTATTATCCTCACTCTTTACATTATTACCGTATCTTGTAAAAACTTTTAGCATTACTAAACTCATTAAGTAATGATCTGCTCTAACTTTTATATTACAAAATTCGAAAGTATTTTTTTCGAAAATTGTTACGTAGGGATTTTGCTCTTTTAAATATTGAGGAATGAAGTATGTGTTTTTTTCTTCGTCTATCTCAAAGCATAAATCAAAGTATTTCAATAGGTTAATTATCTCTTCAACACTTAGCTGCAGTGAGTTTCCTATTATTGCATTTTGAATTTCAATTTTACTTAGACGATCCTTTTTGTCTTGTCCAAGTACCTTTTCGTATAATAATTCAAGCAAAACTTGAGGTTTTACAAAAACTTTATTGGCTATAATATCAGGAAAGTATAGAAGCATTCCCATATTATGAAAAATTTTTACTGCTGATATAGTATTTTCAATACGGGGTCTATTATTTATTTCTTCAATCGTAACAAAATCTTTATCTAAGTTTTCAATTCTTTTCCAAAATACTTCAAAAAAAGCAGGGTAATTAAAATTTGAAATAATTTTTTTTGATAGTTCGATAAAACTATCTTTAAAGTTTTCTGTTTTTTTTAATTCAATTAAACAAAAATCTAAAAATGAAATATTTAATGATTTATAATTTTCAACATATGAGATTTGATTTTGTGGTGTTGCACTATATTTAGGATTATTTAAATCTGTTTTGTTTTCTATAACTAAAACTTCTTGTGGTATGTCAATTTTAGTTAATTGTTCAATTGTGCGTAACCAATAATCTAAATCGAAATTTTGATTTTTTAATTCTTCTTGTATTCTTGTTTGGTTTTTACCCCATAAAACAATATTTAGTGCATTTGGACTGAAAAATAATTTGTGTGTTGCATGGAAATATTCTTGGCCTCCAAAATCCCAAATATGGAAGTTAATATCATTATTTGTAATTTTTTTGTAAACAATCCCATGTGTTAATTCATTTTTTTGAGGTATTTCATTTGTTTCCAGATATTCTAAAAGATTTGATTTACCTATGTTTGGATTCCCTAATAATAAAATTTTCACATTTTTAAAAGGAACATTTTTTGTTGAGTTTTCAGAGTAAAGCTTTACTGCTTGCCAATCAGCATTAAGAACTTCTGCAGGAAAGTCCACTGCAATTTTTTTATTTCCATTTAACAAAACATTTTCAAGACTATTAATTTTTAATAATGTTGTGATATCTGAAATTAAATTATATTCTAAATTTATTTCTTTTAAGTTTTTTAAACTTTTTAAATATGATATGTCGTTTATATGATTTGAACCGAGATTTAAAATTTTTAAATTATTTAGTTCTCGAAGACTTGATATATCATCTATGATATTTCCCCATAAAATTAATTCTATTAATTGCGAAAAATTGCTTATGACTGAAATGTCATATATTTGATTGTACGAAAGATCTAAAAATGATAATTTATTTAAATTCTTTAATGCTGAAATATTTGATATTTTATTGTGCCAAATAATTAATGAAGCAAGTTCTGTTAAATTGTTAAGGGCAGAAATATCCGTGATTTCGTTATGATCCAGATCTAAATTTTTTAATGATTTTAAATTTTTTATTGGTGATAAGTCAGAGATTTTATTTTTTGCTAAACTTAAAGATTTTAAAGAAGTGAGGTCTTCTAGGAAATAAATATTATTTATACTGTTACCTATTAAATTCAAACCAATAATTTCTCCAACATTATTGATTTCGTATGTGTTTCTATTATCTATGTAACCAATCGTAAAATCCTTTAAAGTGTATTCAGAAAGAACAATTTTCAAAATATTTTCAATTTTAATTATCTGATCTGGTTTTTTCATGGGATGCTTTTCTTTTTCAAATATAAATTAATTCGTATTAAATAGAATAAGTATTGTAATGAATGTAAAAAAAAAGATTTTAAATAAAAAAACCGATTAAATATTTTAATCGGTTTATGTATAGAATTTTGCTAAGAGATAAAACATTAACCCAAGAACTCCTTCAATTCCTCATAACTCTTAATCTTCACACTTACTTTCTCCTCATTAATAACACTCTCAATTTGAGCAGGAATAGGAAGTGTAATTCCTAAAGCAGGCTCCACAACATCTAAGAATTTAATAGGATGCGCCGTTTCTAAGAAAATACCAATGGCGTTAGGGTGTTTTTCTAGTTCTTTTTTCAAACCTAAATAACCAACAGCACCGTGAGGTTCTGCGATATAACCGTCTGTGTTGTAGATTTTCTTTAGCGCTTCAAGCGTTTCTTCATCCGTATAACTATAAGAAGAAAAGTCTTTTTCGAAAGCTTTTAAATCATTGTTGTACAATTCCTGAATTCTAATAAAGTTGCTTGGGTTACCAACGTCCATGGCGTTAGAGATTGTTGCTTTAGAAGGTTTCGGGTCGTATTTTCCGTTTTCTAAGAATCTTGGCACGGTGTCGTTTACGTTTGTAGAAGCTACGAAATGTTCAATTGGCAAACCTAATTTTTTTGCCATAATTCCGGCGCAGATATTCCCGAAGTTTCCGCTTGGGCAAGAGAAAACTAATGGTTTGTTTTGGCTTTTCAACGCTTTGTAAGCAAAGAAGAAATAAAACATTTGCGGTAACCAGCGTGCAATATTAATAGAATTTGCAGAAGTCAAGTTTTTGTGTGCTAAAGTTTCATCTAAAAACGCTTTTTTTACCATATCCTGACAATCGTCAAAAACGCCGTCAACTTCAAGAGCTTTAATGTTTTGCCCTAAAGTAGTCAATTGTTTTTCCTGAATATCGCTCACTTTTCCTGACGGATATAAAATGACAACATCAACGCCGTCAACGCCAAGAAATCCGCTTGCAACGGCTCCGCCTGTATCTCCAGATGTAGCAACTAAAACAGTATTTTTAGCGTCTTTTTTGTCTTTGTTGAAATAGCCCAAACAACGTGACATAAAACGCGCTCCAACGTCTTTAAAAGCCATTGTTGGCCCGTGAAATAATTCTAGCGAATAGATTCCGTTTTCGACTTTCACCACAGGGAAATCAAAAACTAATGTTTCGGCAATGATTTCTTTTAGTTTTTCTGTTGGAATTTCGTCTCCAACAAATTGTTTTATCGCTTCAAAAGCAATTTCTTCGTGGCTTAAACTTTCGATTTTATCAAAAAAAGAAGGATCAAGCGGTGTGATGCTTTCTGGGAAATATAATCCTTTGTCAGTTGCTAATCCTTGTATAACAGCTTCTTGGAAAGAAACTTTTGGGGCATTATGGTTTAAACTGTAGTATTTCATTATTTTATGCTTTAGGCATTAAGCTTTAAGCTTTAGGCTTTTTCCTATTGTTGTGTATAGCTTATTGCTGTTTTTGGTTTTATATTTTTCGCAAAGGTTTTAAGCTTATTGCTTAAAGCCTATTGCTTACAGCGTCCCGTGCTAAAGCACGCGGACACCATCAGGGTTGATTTTCGAGACGTGAATTTCATACGGTAAATTCATTTTTTCGTAAACGTCGCTCATGGCTTTTGCGATTTTTTCGGCGGTTTCTTTTCCTCTGCTTAAAGCGAAGATTGACGGGCCAGAACCTGAAATTCCAGAACCTAAAGCGCCGTTTTCGTAAGCCGTTTGTTTAATTTGGTCAAAACCAGGAATTAAAACACTTCTTAAAGGTTCCACGATTTCGTCATGAAGCGAACGTCCGATTAAATCGTAATCTTTGGTGTAAAGACCTGCAACAAGTCCGCCTACATTTCCCCATTGCATGATGGCGCTTTTTAGGGAAACGTTTTGTTTTAAAACCGAACGGGCGTCAGAAGTTTTCAATTCAATTTGCGGGTGAACCACCGTTGCGTACAATTCCTCTGGGCTGTCAATTCTTATAATATCAAGTGGCGCGTAGCTTCTTACCAAAGTAAATCCGCCTAAAAGGGCAGGAGCAACGTTGTCGGCGTGAGCGTTTCCGCTGGCTAATTTTTCGCCCTGCATCGCAAACTGAACTAAATCTTTACGAGAATAAGGTCTTCCCAATAATTCATTAATTCCGAAAACCGCTCCCGCAGAACTTGCAGCACTGCTTCCGATTCCGCTTCCGGCTTTTATGTTTTTATAAATTTCGATTTCGAATCCAAAATCTAGTTCGTCCAAAGTTTCCAACATTGCCAAAGCCGCAACTCCAGAAACGTTTTTCTCGGTTTCCAAAGGCAAATCGGCACCGATAATTTTAGTGATTCGAACTCCTTTTTGATCGACTTTTCGAACAATCATTTCATCGCCCGCATTGTCTAAGCAAAGTCCAAGTACGTCAAATCCGCATGAGAGGTTGGCGATTGTTGCTGGGCAAAATAGTTTAATTTCCATTTTTAAGGTTCTGAGGTTCTAAGATGCTAAGATTCTAAGGTTTCTGTAGCAACTTTTTATTTTTTAGTTTCTAAGGTTTCGAGATTCTAAGAGGCTAAGATTAGTTTTTTAAAAAAAAACTCAGAACCTTAGCATCTTAGAACCTTAGCATCTTTAAATATTTCCTATTCTAATAACGTCTGCAAAAATTCCTGATGCAGTCACCGCAGCTCCAGCTCCGGCTCCTTTGATCAATAAAGGCTGATCTACGTAACGATCTGTGTAGAACAATACGATATTGTCTTTTCCTTCTAGATTGTAGAAAGGATGATCTTTTGGAATGAATTGCAGACCTACGCTTGCTTTTCCGTTTTCGAATTGCGCTACGTATTTCAATCTTGAATCTTTGGTTAAAGCTTCTTTATAAATACCTTCAAAATGCGAAGCGTGTTTGATTAACGATGCAAAGAAATCTTCGTTGTTTGTTGTAGCTAAACATTCTGCTGGCAGGAACGATTCGTTTGCAATGGCGTCAATATCCATTTCGTAACCGCTTTCGCGAATTAAGATCAGGATTTTACGTGCTACGTCGATTCCGCTTAAATCGATTTTTGGATCTGGTTCTGTGAAGCCTTGAACTCCAGCTTCTTTTACCACATCGTGGAAAGAGTTGTTTTCGTCAAAATTGTTGAAAATAAAGTTCAAACTTCCAGATAAAACTGCTTGAATTTTGTGCACTTTATCTCCAGATGCAATTAAGTTTTTTACCGTATCGATAATTGGCAATCCAGCACCAACATTCGTTTCAAATAAGAAAGGAGCATTGTATTGGCGTGATAAGCTTTTTAGTTTTTTATAGTTGTCGTAAGCAGATGAACAAGCAATTTTATTGCAAGTTACAACCGCAATACTTTCTTTTAAGAATTTCTCGTATGCTTCAGAAACCGTTGCGTTTGCTGTAATATCCACAAAAATGCTGTTACGTAAATTCAGCTCTTTTGCTTTTTTGATAAATTCTTCAATGCTTGCTGGTTCGCCTTCGCTTAAAGCGGCATCCCAATTTTTTAAAGAAATTCCGTCTTCATCAAATACCATTTTTCTTGAATTAGACAAAGCAATTACGCGAACGTTGATCTTTAAATTATCTTTTAAAAACTTTCTTTGGTTGTGGATCTGCTCGATGAATTTTTCTCCCACATTTCCAACTCCCATTACAAATAAGTTCAGCTGTTTGGTGTTTTCTTCAAAGAAGTTTTCGTGTAAAGTATTCAATGCTTTTTTAACATCTCTTTCGTTAATTACAGTCGAAATGTTTCTTTCAGAAGCACCTTGCGCAATGGCACGAATGTTTACGTTATTTTTTCCTAAAGTAGAAAACATTCTTCCGCTTAAACCTTGGTGGTTTTTCATGTTTTCACCTACCAAAGCAATAATGCAAAGATCTTTTTCTACATAACAAGGATCGATTTTGTTTTGAGAAATTTCGATTTCAAAAGCCCTATTAATTGCTGCTTCAGCATTATCAGCATCCGAATTCAGGATTCCGATACAAATTGAATGCTCAGAAGAAGCTTGAGTAATAAAAATTACGTTGATTTTTTCCTGAGACAAAACTTCAAACAAACGTCTAGAAGAACCCGCAACTCCAATCATTCCTGGACCTTCAAGCGTTAAAAGCGAAATATGATCGATATGGCTAATTCCTTTTACAACAGTATCTTTTGATGAAACCTGATTCGAAATCAAAGTTCCCTCAGCTTCTGGCTCAAAAGTATTTTTGATTAAAATTGGAATGTTTTTTCTTAAAACAGGCTGAATTGTTGGCGGATACAACACTTTTGCACCAAAATGCGACAATTCCATCGCTTCTTGATACGAAATGTTTGCAATTGGCTGAGCTTGTTTCACAATTTTAGGGTTGGCAGTAAACATACCGTTTACGTCAGTCCAGATTTCCAATTGTTCCGCATTGATTGCGCCAGCGATAATGGCAGCAGTATAATCTGAACCTCCGCGACCTAAAGTCGAAGTGATTCCGTCAAGAGTCTGCGCTATAAATCCAGGCATGATATTGATTTTCGCTTCATTCGAACCAAAATATTCCTGAATCAATTTATTTGAAACTTCGAAGTTTACAGCTGCTTTTCCGAAGTTATTATCTGTTTTAATTAATTCTCGACTGTCTTTGTAAACCGCATCTTTACTAATTTGCTCATAAGCTTTAGCAATAATGAATGACGATAGCAATTCTCCAAAACTTAAAATTGTATCGGCAGTTCTAGGAGATAATTCACCAAGCAAGAAACACCCGTCCAATAAAGTTTCTAAATGGTTAATGATTCTTTTTACATGGCTTAACAAACTGCTTTGCTCGCTTACAGGAATCAGTTCTTTTAGTGTGTCAAGGTGTTTTTTCTCGATTTCAGCCACAACATCTCTAAAGCTTTCGTCGTTTGCCGCTGCTTTTGCCGCCGCAGATTGCAATAAATCGGTTACTTTACTAAGAGCAGAAACTACTACAACTAATTGATCCTGCTTAGATTTTTGATTGACAATTTCGAGAACGAGTTTTATATTTTGAGCATTGGCAACCGAAGTTCCGCCAAATTTTAATACTTTCATTTTGTGATATTTTTTTTCTTTTGATGCAAATATTTTTATGTATCCAATAACTCTCTTCTTTCAAGAAAAAAGTATAGGTAACCTAGGATTATATGTAAAAATGTATACCCCTAAGGGGTAGTAGTTGTTGTAGTAGTAATAATGGTAGCAGCAATTGCAACTCCTGTTTGAGTTGTAATAATTGTAGATTGATATTTTATGCTGTTACTTTTCATTTTTGATTTTTCAAAAGTACAGCTTTTTATACGAGTTAAAAACTTAGAAGGCGTTTTTACGAATATTTTAATAATTCAAATCTCTATAAATCAATATTGAGTATTTGTTAAAATTGAATATGCTAAATTGATGTTTTGATATATTTTGGATCGCTTTTTTTTGGAATTTAGTCAGTGCAAATGATTGATGTTTAACTCAAAAAGACCTTAAAAATGAGATATAACAGTATATTTTGATCTGAAAAGCGATTTGAAATAGTTAAACCGCTTTTAAAGAAATCTTAATTATTGTGATAAAATGTTGCTTTTTAATATTGATTTGTTGAATTTTGGCGTTTAAAATTTACAATCATCATGAGAGAGATCCATTATATAAGTTCAGAAACGATTACTTTAGAAACATTACAAGAAATTTTAAGTCAGAACAAAATTCTTGAATTATCTGAGGAAGCTAAAGTAAATGTTCAGAAATGCCGCGATTATTTAGATAAGAAAATGGCATCGCATACTGCACCAATTTACGGTATCAATACAGGTTTCGGGTCTTTATATAGTGTGAAAATCTCTAACGAAAACTTATCTAAGCTTCAAGAAAACTTGGTAAAATCGCACTCTTGCGGTACTGGTGAGGAAGTTCCTGCCGAAATTGTAAAAATGATGCTTTTACTGAAAATCCAATCTTTAAGTTACGGACATTCTGGAATTCAACTAATCACATTGCAGCGTTTGGTTGATTTTTACAATAATGATATTCTGCCTATTATTTACACGCAAGGTTCGCTTGGAGCTTCTGGAGATTTAGCTCCTTTGGCACATTTGTCTTTGCCATTAATTGGAGAAGGAATTGTATTATTTGAAGGAAAAAAAGTGGCTTCTGCTGAAGTTTTAAAACATTTTAATTGGGAACCGATCGTTTTACAGTCAAAAGAAGGTTTGGCTTTATTGAACGGAACTCAGTTTATGAGTGCTTATGGAGCTCATATTTTAATTAAAGCTTATAAATATTCGTATTTAGCAGATTTAATCGGAACTATTTCTCTAGAAGGTTTTGATGGAAGAATCGAGCCATTCAACGAATTGATACATTATATACGTCCGCACAAAGGACAAATCGTAACGGCACAAAGAATAACTGAATTCTTAGACGGAAGTGAAATTATCGCTCAGGAAAAGAAACACGTTCAAGATCCGTATTCTTTCCGTTGTATGCCACAAGTTCATGGAGCTTCAAAAGATGCAATTGATTATGTTCGAAAAGTATTCAAAACAGAAATCAATTCGGTAACTGATAATCCTAATATATTTATAGAAGCCGATCAGATTATTTCTGGCGGAAATTTCCACGGACAGCCATTAGCTTTAGCTTTAGACTTTATGGCAATTGCTTTGGCCGAATTAGGAAGTATTTCTGAAAGAAGAACCTATCAGTTAATTTCAGGATTACGTAATCTACCAGCATTTTTGGTTGATAATCCAGGATTAAATTCAGGTTTCATGATTCCGCAATATACTGCAGCAAGTATTGCAAGTCAAAACAAGCAATTAGCAACACCTGCTAGTATCGATAGTATTGTTTCCAGCAACGGTCAGGAAGACCACGTGAGCATGGGAGCAAACGGTGCTACAAAAGCCTTACGTATTTTAGATAATTTGGAACGTATTTTGGCAATCGAATTATTAAATGCTTCTCAGGCAATTGCCTATAGAGAGCCTTTAAAATCAAGCGATTTCATTGAAATGTTCTTAAACAGCTACAGAGAAGTTGTGCCTTTGGTAAAAGAAGACAGAATCTTACATAATGACATAGAAAACACGGTGTTATTCCTTGAGAGTTTTCAAATTGAAAACGATTTGTTAACAATGGCTTAACACTGAAACGTGTTATTGAAGGTAATTTTGCGCTATCAAAAATAAAACAATGTCAATAAACAGTATTTTCCAATTTTTAGTGCCGAAAGACAAAAAATTCTTTCCACTTTTTGAAGAGGCTTCTAGCAATTTAATTGAATTAGCTTCTAACTTACACGAAGCTGTAAATTTACCATTAAAAGAAAGAGAAATTCTTTTTCAAAAGATTGACGAATTAGAACAAAAAGGAGAAGACATTACACGTCAGACTAACCTTGAGTTAAGCAGAAACTTTATTACTCCATTTGATAGAGAAGACATTCACACGTTAATTACTTCAATTGACAACGTTGCAGATTACCTTCATGGTGCATCTAGCCGTATGAGATTGTATCAAGTTGATAAGATTACAAAATCTATCAGAAAGATGACAGAAATCAACCTTGAAGCTTGTCAAAACATTGACAGTGCTGTAAAAGAGTTGAGAAACTTACAAAACTTTAAAGTTATTAAAGATGCTTGTGCTAGAATCAACAAACTAGAAAACAAGTCTGATAACGTATATAACAAAGCAGTTTTTGAAATTTTTGAAAACGAAACAGACGCTAAAAATATTATTAAATATAAAGAAGTGTTATCTGTTTTAGAATCAGCAACAGACAAATGTAAGAGTGTTGCGAACATACTAGAATCTATTTCTGTAAAACATTCTTAATTCAATTTTTCATTCTGAAGTTATAATTTTATGACGCTACTTATATTAATTATAGTACTTGCCTTAATTTTTGATTACATCAATGGTTTTCATGATGCGGCAAATGCTATAGCGACTGTTGTTGCAACAAAGGTTTTGACACCTTTTCAGGCGGTTGTCTGGGCAGCATTTTTTAACTTTCTGGCTTATTGGGTTTTTGGATTTGGTGTTGCGGATACTGTTGCCAAAACAGCGCACACAATGGAAATTAACCTTGTTGTTATCCTAGCCGGAGTAATTGCAGCAATCTGTTGGAATTTATTGACTTGGTGGTTAGGAATCCCTTCAAGTTCTTCGCATACCTTAATTGGAGGTTTTGCAGGAGCAGCTGTAGCGCACGCTATTGCAGTTCATGGCTTCTCTGGATATGTTGGAGAAGACGGAGCAACTCACTACTGGTATGAAATTGTAAGCTGGTATAAGGCCGGTAAAGATGGCGGAATGCCTTCGGGAGTCCTCATTATTATTGCATTTATTGTATTAGCACCGCTTTTAGGAGTTATTGCATCTTATTTGATTTCTATTTGGCTATTAAATGCTTCACGTAAAAGTATCGGACCAAAAATATTTACTGTAGCTTTAATGCTTGCAACGATTTGGTTTGTTTACGTTCAAATGGTTTCTTATGAAGAAATTGTAGAGCATGGAAAACCTCGTTTCGAATCTCATTTTTGGAGTGTAGTATTTGATTCTCATAATATTAAATGGTTTTTAGTTGCCTTTATTATTTTAACAGTTAGTGCATTTTGTTTAATATTCAGCAGTTTAAATCTTCATCAGGCCGATGCTGCTTTAAAGAAAATGCAATTATTATCTTCTGCGGCATTTAGTTTAGGCCACGGAGGAAATGATTCTCAAAAAGTAATGGGTATTATTGCTGCAGCTGTAGCAGTATATATCAATACTAATCCAGGAGTTCATATGGATGCTTGGTTAGATGTTGTGCTTCCGAATGATGATGCAGGTATTAAAGGTGTAATGCCAAGCTGGATTCCCTTAGCGTGTTATTCTGCAATTGCAGCAGGAACTTTGAGTGGTGGATGGAAAATTGTGAAAACAATGGGTTCTAAAATCACTAAAGTAAGCTCGTTTGAAGGTGTTGCAGCAGAAACTGCAGGAGCTTTGACACTTTACTTTACAGAACACTTAAAAATTCCAGTAAGTACAACACATACTATTACAGGATCTATTATTGGAGTTGGATTAACAAAACGTGTTTCTGCCGTTAGATGGGGGGTTACAGTAAGTTTAATCTGGGCTTGGATCTTAACTATTCCAATTTCGGCTTTATTGGCAGGTTTGGTTTATTTTATTCTAAGCGTCTTTATTTAATCTGAGAAAATGAATTTTGTAAAATGTGAAAAGTAAATCACATTTTGTTAATATAGAAAACCGATTTCAAATCTGAAATCGGTTTTTTTTGTTTTAATTTGTTTTAAAGTGAAAGAATAAAAACTTTTGAAGGTTATAGATAAAACCGATTTCACAGACTTTTGTAAATAGCTTAATATTTAAAATAATGAAGAGAATAATTTTGTTGGTTTTGATGCTGATTGTAAAAGTTGGTTTTGCTCAGGCAAATGACAAAACTTTTAAATATGGTTTTGTTGATCAGACAGGAAAAGAAATAGTTCCTTGCAAATACGACGGTATTACTGCTTTTGAAAATGGGTTTGCTGTTGTGCAATTAAAAGGCAAAAGCGGGGTGGTTGATAAAACTGGGAAAGAAGTAATTCGCTGTATTTATGATGAAATAGTTAATAAGCAGAATTGGGTAACTGTAAGCAATAAAAATGCTAAAACTCAATATTTAATCAAGTCTTCAGATATTTTGCTAACTAAAAAATACGATGATGCAAAAACTTTATCTCCAGAAATTACAGCTGTAAAACTAAATAATAAATGGGGTTTTATAGATGTGGTTGGAGAAGAAATAACTCCGAAATATGACGAAATAATTGACTTTGCAGATCGATTTGCAGTTGTGAAACTAAATGGCAAATTTGGTATTGTGGATCAGATTGGGAAAGAGGTTGTTCCTCCAATTTATGATCAAGTTCAAAATTTTAAAGATGGTTTTGCAGTAGTAGAATCTAATAATAAGTTTGGAGTAATTAGTGAAGAAGGGAAAATTATAGTGCCTGTTAAGTACGATATGAATTTTTATTTTAAGGATAATGTATCTATTGTAAAGCAGGAAAATAAATATGGCATTTTGGATAACGATGGAAAAGAAATCGTTCCAATAAAATACGATTTTATGGTTTTAAATGATGACTTAATTCAAGTGAAAATAGGCAATAAATACGGATTGATTGATAAAACAGGAAAAGAAATTGCTCCAATTAAATATTATGCAATTGAATCGTTTAAAGACGGAATTGCTGTGGTAAAGTTGGATGGGAAATATGGTTTTATTGATAAAGAAGGAAAAGAAATCGTAGTGCCTAAATATGAAAAAGCAGATGATTTTAAAGATGGTTTAGGTGTTGTTAGAATCCAGATCGGAAAATAAAAATCAAAACTTTTGAAGGTTTTTATGATTGTGTTTTCGTTTATAATGCGTCTGCTTAAGGTGTTTCTGGTCTTTTGAAATAATACTTATTGTTCCGTCAATCTCAAGCATGGCAAGTTTAATGTCTGTTAGATGTTCTAAACCGTGTTCACGTGCTGCTTCTTTTAGTTCTTCGTGCGAAACATCTAATCTGCTCAAGGTTTGAAAGTCTAATATACCATCGTGAATTAATATTTCAGGTTTGTCGAGTAGTAAATCGCCAAGAGTTTTAAATCTCTTCGTTAATTTCTTAATGGCAAAGTTGATCGAAAACAAAACCAATGCAGCAACCAATCCTCCTATTAAACTTGTATCAGGACCAACCATCGCATTTTGAACAGAGTTGCTGATCAATAAAATTAGAATTATGTCGGCAGTATTTAATTGCGAAAGTTCTTTTTTGCCAAAAACGCGAAGCGCAATTGTCATAAAGAAATACACAGCAACGCTTCTGATAATAATATCTAAATAAGGAAAAGTCATGTTTTTTATTTTAAAGTTAAATAAAAAAGCTTTGCCAAAGTTTTAAACTTTGGCAAAGCTGCTAAATTATTTATGAGAAATTAAGTTTAAATGAACTTAATTATAGTTTAAAATTCTTTTCAATAGCTCTAATCATTTCGCCAGCTACATCTTTATTAGTTGCGCCTTCAATTCCTTCCAGACCTGGTGAAGAATTTACTTCAAGCAATAATGGGCCTTTAGAAGAGCGAATAATATCAACACCAGCGACTTTTAAATCCATTGCTTTTGCGGCTTTTATGGCAATCTTTTTTTCTTCGGCAGTTACTTTAATGACAGATGCGGTTCCGCCCAAATGAATATTAGCTCTAAATTCGCCAGGCATTGCTTCACGCTGAATTGCGGCAACCACTTTTCCGTCGATTACAAAACAACGAATATCTTTTCCGTTGGCTTCTTTAATAAATTCTTGGACTAAGATATTAGCATTTAAACTTTTAAAAGCATTGATAACACTTTCTGCAGCTTTTTTGGTTTCGGCCAAAACAACGCCTTTTCCTTGTGTTCCTTCCAATAATTTTACAATTAAAGGCGATCCGCCTACCATTTTAATTAAATTGTCTGTATCAAGCGGAGAATTAGCAAATCCTGTAGTTGGAATGTCGATTCCGCTGTTTAAAAGTAATTGCAGTGAATATAATTTATCTCTCGATTGCGTAATTGCTGTCGCTGAATTTAGTACAAAGACTTTTAAAGCTTCAAATTGACGTGTCAAAGCGCAACCATAAAAAGTAATACTTGGTCGGATTCTTGGAATAATAGCGTCAAATTCGTTTAAGATTTTACCGCCTCTATAATGAATTTCGGGTTTTTTAGCGTCCAGTTTCATGTAGCATTCCTTAATATTTAAGAAATGCATTTCGTGCCCGCGCATTTCGCCAGCTTCCATGATTCTTTTATTGCTGTATAATTCTGGATTACTGGCTAAAAGACCAATTCGTAAACCTGTCGTTGCTTTTTCTGAGTTCTGGTATAATTCTTTTAAAGATTCTGCTGTAGGTTGTCCTAAAAGATATTTTTGTTCTGGATCGACTAAAACCCTTCCGCTCATCGCTTCGCGTCCTAAAAGCATTCTAAATCCCATAGAATCACGATTAGTCAAAGTCATTTCGATTGGCCATTTTGCATCGCCAATTTTTAAGTTGGTTTGGATCACATAGCGATGTTCTCTAAATCCGCTCGAACTTTTTACAATTCGCTTATCAACCAAAGGTGCTTCGCAATGAATAATGGTTTTGATATTATTCTGAATCGGGTTAATGTCGAATTTTACCCAATTCGCATCATTTTTTATAAAAGGAGCTATGTTTAGAGCGTGCATTGCCGAAGTTTTGGCGCCAGAATCTACGCGAGCCTTAATTGTCGGGATTCCTAGTTCTGGAAATGAGCACCATTCTTCGCTGCCTAAAATGACTTTGTTTTGAAGCATATTTTGTTTTGTATTATAGAATTTAAATTCAAAAATAGCTATTTGCTTTTATTAAAGATAGTGATTTTTGATAAAAAAAATACCCGTTATGTTATGAAAACGTAACGGGCATATTATGAATGTTATAAATTTTAACTAATTTATTGATTCGATGGTTCTTCGGCTTTGTGAATTTCAACTGATAATTCTTGAGAATCATCTTTTAAGTCCATCATGATTTCGTCGCCAGAATGAATTTTTGAAGTGATGATTTCTTCAGCCAACAAATCTTCAACATATTTCTGAATTGCTCTTTTCAGTGGTCTAGCTCCAAACTGTTTGTCAAAACCTTTTTCAGCAATAAATGCTTTGGCTTTGTCTGTTAAGGTTAATTTGTAGCCTAACTCTGCAATACGGGAATATAGTTTTTTCAATTCGATTTCGATAATCAAATCAATATCTGATTTTTCTAAACTGTTGAATACAATTACGTCATCAATTCTGTTTAAGAACTCAGGAGCAAAGGTTTTCTTCAATGCATTTTCGATAATGCTTTTTGAGTTTTCATCAGCTTGTGCTGTTCTTGCAGCAGTACCGAATCCAACGCCTTGTCCGAAATCTTTTAGCTGACGTGCACCAACGTTAGATGTCATGATGATGATAGTGTTTTTAAAGTCAATTTTACGACCTAAACTATCTGTTAAATATCCGTCATCTAAAACCTGAAGCATCATGTTGAATACATCTGGGTGCGCTTTTTCAATCTCATCTAAAAGAACCACACAGTAAGGTTTTCTACGGACTTTCTCAGTCAATTGACCACCTTCTTCATATCCAACGTATCCTGGAGGCGCTCCAACTAAACGAGAGATCGCAAATTTCTCCATGTATTCGCTCATGTCAATACGAACTAAAGCATCTTCAGAATCAAATAATTCTTTTGCTAAAACTTTAGCCAATTGCGTTTTACCAACACCAGTTTGGCCTAAGAAAATGAACGAACCAATTGGTTTGTTCGGATCTTTAAGACCAGCTCTGTTACGCTGAATAGAACGAGCAATTTTAAGAACCGCTTCGTTTTGGCCAATTACTTTGTTTTGAATTAGTTCAGGCAAGTGCGCTAATTTATTGCTTTCTGTCTGTGCAATTCTGTTTACAGGAATTCCAGTCATCATAGAAACAACATCGGCTACATTATCTTCTGTAACTTCAATTCTGTTGTTTTTAGAATCTTCTTCCCATTGTTCTTGTGCTAAAGCAAGATCTTTTTCGATACGTTTTTCATCATCGCGAAGTTTGGCTGCTTCTTCATATTTTTGTTTTTTAACAACCATATTTTTCATTTCGCGAACTTCTTCCAACTGACGTTCTAAATCCAAAATTTGTTTCGGAACATCGATGTTGGTAATGTGTACGCGAGAACCAGCCTCATCCATAGCATCAATAGCTTTGTCCGGTAGGAAACGCTCAGACATATATCTGTTTGTTAATTTAACGCAGGCTTCAATAGCTTCTGGAGTATAAGTTACGTTGTGGTGATCTTCGTATTTATCTTTTACGTTGTTCAAAATTGCAATAGTTTCTTCAACAGAAGTTGGTTCTACAATTACTTTTTGGAAACGTCTTTCTAAAGCACCGTCTTTTTCAATATATTGTCTGTACTCATCAAGAGTAGTAGCACCAATACATTGGATTTCACCTCTTGCTAAAGCAGGTTTGAACATGTTTGAAGCATCAAGCGAACCTGTTGCTCCACCAGCGCCTACAATAGTATGGATTTCATCAATAAAAAGAATAATATCATCATTTTTTTCAAGCTCGTTCATCACGGCTTTCATTCTTTCTTCAAATTGTCCTCTGTATTTAGTTCCAGCTACTAAACTTGCTAAATCTAAAGTAACAACACGTTTGTGGAAAAGAATACGAGATACTTTCTTTTGAATAATGCGCAAAGCAAGTCCTTCTGCAATAGCAGATTTACCAACTCCAGGCTCTCCAATAAGAAGCGGATTGTTCTTTTTTCTACGGCTTAAAATTTGCGATACACGCTCAATTTCTTTTTCTCGTCCTACAACAGGGTCTAATTTCCCTTCCTCAGCCATTTCTGTTAAATCTCTCCCAAAATTGTCTAAAACTGGGGTTTTAGATTTTTTGTTTGACTTATTGGCGGGATTATTAAAACTGCTTTCTTTTAGACTGTCATCTTGTCCTGAATCGTCATTATACGATTCGTTTCTTGGCAAGTTTTCTAAGAATTCTTCTTCGTTTGGAGTCATATTTAAGTACTGTTCTTTAGCTACGTCATAATCTATTTTTAGTTTATTCAATAGCTTGGTTGTTGGATCGTTTTCGTTTCGTAAGATGCATAACAGCAAATGTGCGGTGCTAATCGATGAACTTTGAAATACTTTTGCTTCCAGAAAAGTGGTCTTCAGGGCTCTTTCGGCCTGTCGGGTAAGATGAAGGTTTTTCTTTTCGGCATTTACTTCAACGCTCAGGTTGGCAGGGCTCAGTATTTCTACTTTTCTGCGTAAATGATCTAAATCGACATCTAGGTTATTAAGTATATGAATAGCTTTTCCGTTACCATCTCTTAAAATACCTAGCATAAGATGTTCTGTACCAATAAAGTCGTGCCCTAGACGTAGAGCTTCCTCTTTACTGTACGTAATAACATCTTTTACTCTTGGTGAAAAATTATCATCCATAATATATAATTGGTATTGTAAATTTAGTGAATTACAGTTTTAAAAACAAAAACCGTACCCATCGACATCTCCTGTCAGCTAATAGACGAAAAAAAAGACAATAAAAGAGTTAAAAAACGTTTAATTTATTAACTAAAAGCCAAAATAAAGTTGTTAATAAATCATTTAAATAAGTGTAAGGAAATAGCTGAAAAAATTTTAAAAAAACGTATCTTGGCACGCTTTGAAACTATTATAATTATTTAATATAACAACTTATGTCTGAAGGAGAAAAGTTAATTCCTATTAACATTGAAGATGAAATGAAATCAGCTTACATCGATTATTCGATGTCAGTAATTGTATCGAGAGCACTTCCTGATGTTAGAGATGGCTTGAAACCAGTGCATCGAAGAGTTCTTTACGGAATGTATGATTTAGGTGTAACATCAAGATCTGCCCATAAAAAATCTGCAAGAATCGTGGGAGAGGTTCTGGGTAAGTATCACCCGCACGGAGATACCTCTGTTTACGACGCAATGGTTCGTATGGCTCAAGAGTGGAGTATGCGATATTTATTAGTTGATGGTCAGGGTAACTTTGGTTCTGTCGATGGAGATAGTCCTGCAGCAATGCGTTATACTGAAGCCAGAATGCGTAAAATTTCTGAAGAGATTATGGCCGATATCGAAAAAGAAACAGTTGATTTTCAATTGAACTTTGACGATACAATATATGAGCCAAAAGTAATGCCAACAAGAGTTCCTACTTTATTAGTAAATGGAGCAACAGGTATTGCAGTTGGTATGGCGACAAACATGCCGCCACACAATTTAACTGAAGTTATCAATGGTACTTTAGCATATCTTGATAATAACGATATTGAAGTAGATGAATTAATAACTCATATTAAAGCACCTGATTTCCCTACAGGAGGTATTATCTACGGATATGAAGGTGTTCGTGAAGCTTTTAAAACAGGTAGAGGGCGTATTGTAATGCGTGCTAAAGTCGGTTTTGAAGAAGTAGACGGAAGAGAATGTATTATTGTTACAGAAATTCCATATCAAGTTAACAAAGCCGAAATGATCAAACGTACGGCTGATTTGGTTAACGATAAAAAAATTGAAGGTATTGCCAATATTCGTGATGAATCGGATAGAAATGGTATGCGTATCGTTTATATCTTAAAACGTGATGCTACGCCAAACGTAGTTTTAAATACTTTATACAAATACACTCAATTACAATCTTCATTTAGTGTTAATAATATTGCATTAGTAAAAGGACGTCCTCAATTACTGAATCTAAAAGACATGATTCATTACTTTATTGAGCACCGTCACGATGTGGTAGTTAGAAGAACGCAATTTGAATTACGCAAAGCAGAAGAAAGAGCACATATTTTAGAAGGATTAATTATTGCTTCTGATAATATCGACGAAGTAATTGCGTTAATTAGAGGTTCTAAAAACACAGATGAAGCAAGAGAGAAATTAATAGAAAGATTTAAATTGTCAGATATTCAGGCTCGTGCAATTGTAGAGATGCGTCTACGTCAGTTAACAGGTCTGGAGCAAGATAAATTAAGAGCGGAGTTTGATGAGTTAATGAAGTTAATCGAGCATTTAAAAGCTTTATTAGCAGATGTTAATTTGAGAATTGATTTGATTAAAGAAGAGCTTACAGAAATCCGTGATAAATACGGTGATGAGCGTCGTTCTAAAATTGAATATTCTGGAGGTGATGTAAGTATTGAAGATTTGATTGCTGATGAAAATGTGGTAATTACCATTTCGCATGCAGGTTACATCAAACGTACGAACTTGACAGAATACAAAACTCAGAATAGAGGAGGAGTTGGTCAAAAAAGTGCAGGAACAAGAGATCAAGATTTCTTGGAGCACATGTTCGTAGCAACAAACCACCAATATATGATGTTCTTTACGCAAAAAGGAAAATGTTTCTGGATGCGTGTTTATGAAATTCCAGAAGGAAGCAAAACGGCAAAAGGTAGAGCAATTCAGAACTTGGTGAATATTGAAAGTGATGATAAAGTAAAAGCTTTCATTTGTACGCAAGATTTAAAAGATAAAGATTATATCAATACTCATAATCTTGTAATGGTGACTAAACAAGGACAGGTTAAGAAAACTTCTTTAGAGAAATATTCTAAACCTCGTGTAAATGGAGTTGCCGCAATTACAATTAAAGAAGGTGATGAGTTGCTTGGTGCTCAGTTAACAAATGGTGAAAGCCAAATTATCTTAGCGGTTAAATCTGGTAAATTAGTTCGTTTTGAAGAAACTAAAACTCGTCCGATGGGAAGAACAGCTTCTGGAGTACGTGGAATTACCTTAAAAGATGAAACTGACGAAGTAATCGGAATGGTTACGGTTGATAAAAATGATATTTCTGAATCGCAAATCTTAGTGGTAACTGAAAATGGTTACGGAAAACGTACTAAATTGGTTGACGAAGATGGAGAAGATGTTTACAGAATTACAAACCGTGGAGGTAAAGGAGTTAAAACGCTTAATATTACTGAAAAAACCGGTAAATTAATCTCTATTAATGCGGTAACTGACTCAGATGATTTGATGATTATCAATAAATCAGGATTGACAATTAGAATGGCAATCGAAGATTTACGTGTTATGGGACGTGCAACTCAAGGTGTTAGATTGATCAATTTAAAAGGAAAAGATTCTATTGCTGCTGTAACAACTGTAATGAAAGATGATGTAGAAGAAGTAGAAGTGGATGAAGATGGAAATGTAATTGGAGCAATCGAGAGAGTTAAGCCAGACTTGGAAGTTCTTGAAGATGACGGATCTGCAGAAGATGACGATGATTCTGATGATGAAGAGGTAGAAGATGAAGACGATGCTGAGGCAGAAGATGAAGAGTCTGAAGAATAAGTAAAAAACAAAAAATTAAATACAAATAAATACCATTATGAAAAGTAAATATGTAATACTTGCATCAGCATTACTGATCTCTGTAGCTACGTTTGCTCAAAAAGATCAAATTAAAAATGCTGAAAAAGCATTAAAAGGAGGAGATGCGCAAGGTGCTCTTGCTCAATTAAAAGATGCAGAGAACTTAATTGTGAATGCTAAAGATACTGAGCAGGCACAGTATTATTTCGTTCAAGGAAATGCTTTTCTTGAACTTGCAAACAAAAAAGTTGAAGAAAGTAAAAATTTATTAGCTGCAGCTGACAGCTACAAAAAATTAATTGAAGTAGAAAAAACTTCTGGAAAACAAAAATATTCAACTCAAGCTGCTGCTTCAATCACAAACATTAAAGGTTTATTGATCAATTCTGCAATTGCTGATACACAAGCTAGCAAACATGTTGAAGGTGCAAAAAAATTGTACGAAGCATATGAATTAGACAAAAAAGATACTATTAACTTGTACTATGCAGCTTCTACAGCTGTAAATTCACAAGATTTTGATCTTGCTTTGCCAATGTACGAAGTGTTGAAAAAAATAAATTATTCAGGAAAAGGAACTTTGTATACAGCTGTAAACAAAGCTTCTGGAAATGATGATAGTTTTGCTAATGCTAAAGAAAGAGATTTAGCTGTTAAATTAGGTACTCACGAAAAACCTAAAACTGAAGCTATTGCTTCTAAAAGAGGTGAGATCTACAAAAACTTAGCATTAATCTTAGTTCAAAAAGGACGTACAGAAGATGCTAAAAAAGCAATCGCCGATGCTAGAAAAGCAAATCCAGAAGATTCTTCTTTAATTTTAACAGAAGCTAATTTATATCTAGAGACTAAAGACTACGATATGTACAAAAAATTAGTTAATGAAGCTTTAGAGAAAGATCCTAAAAATGCTGACTTAGTATTCAATTTAGGGGTAATCAGTGCTGGGGCTAAAAACAATGCTGACGCAGAGAAATATTACTTAAAAGCAATCGAAATCAATCCTGAGTATACAAATGCTTATTTGAATCTTGCTGCATTAAAATTAGAAGCTGAAAAACCAATTATTGATGAAATGAATAAATTAGGTACTTCTGCTAAAGATATGAAACGTTACGATGTTTTAAAAGCGCAAAGAGAGGCTGTTTTCAAAGGAGTTATTCCTTACCTTAAAAAAGCGAATGAATTAGATCCTAAAAATGAGGATGTTTCTAAAACATTATTAGGAGTTTATAGCGCTCTTGAGATGACTGCAGAAGCTAAAGCCTTAAAAGCAAAAATGTAATTATTGGCATTATAAAATAAAAAAAAACCATTCACAATTGTGAATGGTTTTTTTTATGTCTTTAACTGATTAGTTCAGCAGATAAAGTAATGGTTGTATTTAGCAGTTTTGAAATCGGACAGATTTCTTTGGCTTTAGCAGCTGTTGAAGCAAATTCCTCCGCAGATATGGATGGAACTTTACCTTTTAAATCTAAGTGAATCAAAGTGATTGATCCATCTTCAAAAGTTACTGTAGCTTCTGTAGTTAAATCGTCGGCTGTAAACCCAGCTTCATTTAGTAAAAAACTTAATTGCATCGTAAAACAGCCAGAATGAGCTGCAGCAACCAATTCTTCAGGATTTGTTCCAACGCCATCAGCGAATCTTGTTTTGAAAGACAATTGTGCATTATCTAAAGTTGTACTTTGTGTACTGATTGTTCCTTTTCCTTCCATACCGGTTCCTTTCCAGTTGGCGTGTGCTTTTCTTGTAAATTTCATATTCTCCTTATTTAAAATTAGTATTAAATGTTATTTGCTTGATTGCTAGTTAATAGTGGTAACTCAAATATAATCAATATTTTGCAGAATAATTTTATGAAATTTAATTGTTGTTAAGTTTTGGGTTTTAGGTTAGAGTGAGTTTTAACCGCAAAGCGCGAAATCACGATGGCTATCGGGATACGCAAAGTTGGCAAAGTCTTTAAGTAAAGCTTTGTGGACTTTACGTTAAAAAATAAGCGCAAAAAAAAAGTGTAACAATTGCTCGTTACACTTTATTATTCTTTAGAATTCGACTAGAATTACTCTTGTCCTAAGTTTCTTAATTGTTTCAATTTGTCCTTCCAAACTTCAAGGCTTTCTTTGTGAATTGCAATGTTTTTGCGTACTTCAGTAACTATAGAGTTTTCTTTTTTAGCATTTTTTGTATTGGTAAAGAACTGAATGTTATTTTCTAATTGAAAAATTTCATTTTGAACTTCTTCAATTTTACGCATAATAAAGATCTTTTCATTGTCTAATTTACGCGTATCATTGCTGTCAGATAAAGAATCAAGACGATTTGCAAAACGCATCATTTCAGATTCTTTTTTGCTTAAACTTAGTTTTTCAAAAAGAGCATCTAAGATTTTATTAAATTTCCCTTCAATATGTCTTCTGGAAAAAGGAACTTTTCCAAAACCTTTCCAAGTTTCTATATGTGCTTTAATGGCATCTAAATCAGTTTTGTGATCTCCAGTTAGTTGGAAAGCTCTTAAAACATCCAAATAAGCTTTCTTATTGTCAAAAGCAGTTACTTCATCACTGTTTTCTTCAGATTTATGCTCTTTTAATTTATCAAAATAATGGTTGCAAGCATCCTTAAATTCTTTCCAGATTTTGTCTGAATATTTTTTAGGAACATGTCCAATTTGTTTCCATTCTTCCTGGATTTGTTTCATTACAGGTGTAGTAGCTTGGAAATCGGTGCTTTCCTGCAATTCTTTAGCTTTTGCTACAAGAGCCAGTTTTTTATTTAAATTATCGTTTTGGTCTTTTTTAATGTCTTTATAAAACGAATTTTTAAAAGCATTGAAATTTCTAACCGCAGTTTTAAAAGTAGCCCAAGTTTCTTCATTAACTTCAGAAGGTACTTTTCCAGCTGCAAAAAACTCATTTCTTAGCTCTTCTACTTTTTGAATTTGAATAAGCCATTGAGAATGAGAATTTACTTTTTCGCTTCCCAGTGCTTCAATTTTAGCAATAATTTCTTTTTTGGCTTCAAGATTTTTTTGCTCATTTGCTCTTTGGCTTTCAAATAAAAGTTCTCGCTTGTCATGTATTTTCTTAGTCAGTTCACTAAACTGATTCCAGATGGCATCACGATGTTCTTTAGAAACAGGCCCGATTTCTTCTTTCCAGATTCTGTGTAAATCTTGTAACTCACGGAAAGATTTGCTCACATCGGCATCGTTTGCCAATTCTTCAACGCGCGCTATAATTTTTTGTTTTAATTCTAAGTTATGTTTAAAATCTAAATCTCTAGCCTCACGGTCTAAATGAAGATAATCGTAGAAATTTTCTACGTGGAAGTGGTAATTATTCCAAACGTGATTGTATTTGTCTTTTGGAATAGCTCCGGCATTTTTCCATCTTTCTCTTAATTCATTAAAATGCTTAAGAGTATCTTTTATATTTTCCTGCGGATTAATTAATTCTTTTAATTCTTCAACAATAGCTAGACGATTTTCTAAATTGCTTTTTAAATTCGTCTGTAAATGTTTAAAATGAGCATTTCTTTTCTCTCTAAAAACATTATAATATTCGTCGAATTTTGATTTTAACGGAAGGTGATACTCAAATTCTTCATTCGGATCTGGATTGGAAGCTAAAAATTCTTCTTTTTTCTCTTCTATAAGATGATGATATTGCAGCAAGAAAGCTTTTTTGATTTCTTCAATATGATCTTTTACAGACATTACCTTGTCTATATTCACCAATTTTTTCAGTTCATCAACAAGTGCATCCAGGGTAAATGTATTGTAATCTTGCATAGGAATGTCGTGACGTTCCTTTAGCGTTTCGTCTTCACTTTCAGCAGCGTTCGAATTGGTAATAACATCTAATGCCTCCTGATGGGCATCTTCTTGTTTTGTTACTTCATTTTCGGTTTCTGAGACCAAATCTTCGGTCAAAGTTTCAGAATCTGAGATTTCGATTGCATCATTTGCTACAGAATCATTTATTTCGATTCCTGATTTTCCGTCTGCTTCATGCAGGTTATCATTCTTTTCTTCTAACATCTTTAAAAATGTATAAGGTTTTTATTTTAAACAGTGCGAAAGATAGTAAAGGTGTTTCTAACTACAAAATAAATCCTTTGTTTATACGCTAATTTGCGATGAAATTCTTATTGTTTACTTCAATTTGATAGTATGATATATTAATTTTTGTTGTTTTAATTGATAAGTTAGAAATAATATTTTTTTCGATTTTTAATTGAAAAACATATAAATCCTAAAAAGTCAAGCTGAAATAGCAGTTTGTTCAAAATCAAAACAAAATCAGCATCCCGACTTCCATACCAAAATTATATGATTTTTCGCCACCAAAAGCTACGCTGGGGTGTACATAAACTAAGTTTGTTGGAGTTATTTTTCGGCCAAATTCCATAAAAGCATTATTTTGAAAGCCATCCAAAATGTAATTGTATCTAAAAGCTACATCTGTAGCAATCCAATTTTTCCCGAAGAACCATAACAAGTTGTTTTCTAGTAATGTTACACTTACATCGCTTCGATTGCTTGATCCCGCAAAACTTTGGGAATGTTCAATGGTCGCAATCCATAAAAATTTCTTTTGATTGAAGTATTTTGCAAAAATACCAGCAGGAATTACCACCCATTTTCCGCTTCCAAAACTTGGATCTACAGCAGAATTTGAGATTACACGGGTTCTAAGGCCAATGCCATTATTTTTCTTAAAATAGGGTATGAAACTTAGTCCCGCACCAATATCACCAAGTCCAGTTTGATTGATAGAATTGGAGTTGGTTGAAATTAAAGGTAAATCAAATCTCAGATTCCAAGCTTTGTTGCCTATTGGTTGTAAGACACGCAAATTTGTAGTGTTAAAAGAGCCATTCTTAGTGTCTAAATATTCATTGTACAATAGAATAGTTTGCAGAAAATAATGATATCTAGGCTCGGCAAACGGACTATTGCTTCTGTCTATATCTTCGTCTTGAGCAGCTGCAAGAAATGTAATAAGAAAAAAAATGCTAAAGTAAAGTAGTTGTTTTTTCATAACTGTCTGCAAATGAGTAGACTAATTTACGAAAAATACTTTAACATTTTAATTTTTTATTTGTTCCAAATTTTCCAAGCTTTCTCCGCCTGAAAAATAAGCATATCATGTCCATTTTTAATTACAGCTCCCATTTCTTTTGCTTTTCTTAGGAAAGTGGTTTCTGCTGGATTGTAGATTAAATCGTATGCAATATGTTTTTCTGTAAAGAATTCATAAGGCAAATTTGGACAAGCATCCACATTTGGACTCGTTCCAACTGGCGTACAATTAATTATAATTTGAAAATTATCAAAAGTGGTTGCATTAATCAAATCATAGTCAATAATGTTTTCTTTTGCTTCTCTTGAAACAAAAGTATACGGAATGTCTAATTCATCCAAAGCAAAAGCAACGCCTTTAGAAGCGCCTCCTGTACCTAAGATAAGAGCTTTCTTATGATGTGGTTCTAATAATGGCTTTAAAGACTTTTTAAATCCGTAATAATCGGTGTTGTAACCCTTTAATTTGCCGTTTTTAGTAAATTTAATTGTATTGACAGCGCCAATTAGAGCGGCTTTTTTTGATAATTTATCTAAGAAAGGAATAACTTGTTCTTTGTACGGAATCGTAACATTTAATCCCTTTAAATCAGGATTATTTTTAATTAATTCTGTGAAGTAATTAATCTCAGAAATGTCAAAATTCTCATAGCTGTTGCCAGCAAAAACTTCATTATTAAATTTCTCTGTAAAATAACCTTTTGAAAAAGAGTAGCTTATGTTGCGTCCTAATAATCCAAAACGTCTTCTTAATAAAATATCAACCATTCTTATTTACGATGTTTTTCTATATAATTTTTTACTGTTTTTTTTGTCCAAACCACAGGAAACAAATCTTCTATCAAGATATAATTGTCAAAATTTAGACGCAAACCATTGCTTAAATGAAATTTAGCTTTTGTATTGTCCTGAATCATGAAATACAATCCTGCTAAACGGTATTCGATTTCATTTTCTTCTGGAAAATATTCTGTCGCCTGCAATAAAGTCTGTATAGCAGTTTCAAATTCTCCCAAAAACTGAAGAATATCAACCCAGTATAACCAAGTATCTAATGCATAATCTCCAAATTCAACTGCTTTTCTAAAACCAAATTCGGCTTCTTCAAAGAAATTCATTTGTTTGTTGATTGTTGCATATCTTTTCCAGTACAAACGATTTTGATTATCAATCGCTAAAGCTTTATTCACAAAGAACAATGCTTTCTGATAGTTTTTCTGGCGAAGATGAAAATCTGTTATCGCAATCCAGCCTTTATCTAAAAGAGGATCTTCATGAACAGTTTGGTTATAGTATTGGATTGCTTTTGCTAAATTTCCAAGTTTTTCATAACATTTTCCAATTCGAAGCAATGCATACGATGTTGCATCGTCCAATTCAATGGTTCTGTTATAGCTTTCAATTGCTTCATTGTATTTTTTAAGGCGTTCATAAGCTTTTGCTTTTTCCATGAAAGCACCTAAAAATTCGTCATCAATCAATGTTGCGTAGTCAAATGCGCGAATAGCATTTTCATATTCTTTTACGCCATAATGAAGACGTCCAAGCTGATGCCACGCAATTTCGCTATACGGATTTCTGTTAATATATTCGTTAAGATATACAATAGCCTCTTGGTTCTGATCTAAAAATTCAAAACAATAGACTACATTATAAAGAGCAGATTGGTCTTCTAAGTCTTCTTCAAGACATTTGATAAAATTCTCCTTTGCCAGCTCGAGATTGTCCATAAATAGATATTCCATTCCGATCAAATTGTACACGTCAGCATAATCATCAGTGTATTGAAGCGCGATTTTTAACAGTTCGACTGCTTTTTCGTGCTGATCTCTTTTTGAACAGATATTGGCTTTCTGGATATAGATTTCCTCGTTGTTAGGTTCAATTGCGTATAACTCATTCAAAAGCTTTTCAGCAATCTCGAGTTTGTCATCATAAACTAGCATTTCTACTTGTACTAATTTTAAGCCTGTAGATTTTGGATGCTGGTCTAATGCAAGTTTTAAGGCCTTTTTTGCTAAATTAGCCTTACCTATGTCTAAATAATGAAGAATTATTTCTTCGAATTCTTCAGAATCAAAAAAGAGCACTTTGTTAGTTTTTAACATCGACTCAAATTTGGATAGGGATAGGTTATAATCTTCTTCTTCGTTGCTTAATTGCATACTTCGTATATTTGAAATTAGCCTGTTATAAATTTAGGCAACCATATAATTGTTGTAAGGATAGGAAATTAATTGTTTTGAACAATTTAATTAACAAAATATGGCGTTTTTTATTCTGTTTTGGGAAGAAATCTCCTTTATAATTAAGGGGTTAACTTCGATTTTGTCATTTTTTTAATTAAGCCGAAAGATTATAGTGAAATATAAATGGAATGGTACTTCCTGTCGTTTTTATTAAAAAGCACCGAAATATTTCAAAAATAATTTTTCATTTTAGCTGTTGCTCTTTTGCATTATCCCATCCATAACCTCTAAAATAATGGCGCATCCTTCTCTAATTTCGTCTTCAGAAATGGTCAAAGGAGGTGTAATTCGTATAGCACATCCTTCAAATAAAAGCCAAAATAAAATAAGTCCTCTGTCTTGACAGGTTAAAATGACTTCGTTGGTAATGTCTGCTGATTCTGTCATAGCAGCAAGCATTAATCCTTTTCCTCTAACTTCTTTAATCAAAGGGTGTACCAAAAGCGATCTGAAGAGTTTTTCCTTCTCCAACGTTTCTGCCATTAAATTTGTTTCAGTTAATTCTTGCAAAGTAGCCAAACAAGCTGACGCAATGACAGGGTGACCACCAAAAGTGGTAATATGTCCTAATTTTGGATTTTCTGTTAAAAGATCCATTTTTTCAGCAGAAGCAGTAAAAGCACCAACTGGCATACCTCCGCCCATTCCTTTTCCCATAACTACGATATCTGGAACAACATCATAATTTTGGAAACCAAAAAGTTTTCCTGTTCTTCCAAAACCAGGCTGTATTTCGTCAACAATCATTAAAGTTCCAACTTCATCACAGCGTTTACGCACTTTTTGAAGGAAATTGTTTTCTGGCTGAATAAAACCTGCTCCACCTTGGATGGTTTCTAAAAGAATGGCTGCTGTTCTGGTAGTTATTTTTTGTAGATCTTCTTCGTTATTGAAAGTAATAAAATCAACATCTGGCAATAAAGGTCTAAAAGCCTGTTTACGCTCTTCAAATCCCATAACGCTCATAGAACCCATCGTGTTTCCGTGATACGCATTGTGGCAAGAAATAAGCTGACTGCGGCCTGTAACTCGTTTTGCTAATTTTAGCGAACCTTCGATTGCTTCCGTACCTGAATTAACCAAATAGGTTTTATTTAAAGATTCAGGCAGGAGAGAAGCCATTAATTTGCAGTATTGAACTGCTGGACTCTGAGAATATTCTCCGTATACCATTACGTGCGAATATTTATCCAACTGATCTTTTATAGCCTGATTTACTCTAGGATGCTGATGTCCTAAAGTACAAGCCGAAACTCCGGCAACAAAATCTAAATATTTTTTATCGTCTGTGTCGTAAATGTAAGAGCCGATGGCATGCGAAACTTCCATTCCTAGTGGGTAAGGAGAGGTTTGCGCTTGGTATTTTATAAAATCTGGATTCATTTTTTTAGCTTCTAAGTTGCTGAGATACTAAGATTCTGAGCTTCTATGTTTTTAACTGTACACTGTGACTGCGACTGAAAACTTTTTTAGGTTCAAAGTGGCGAAGGTACTAAGGTTCTAAGTTTTTTTACTTTACGCTTAAGTTAACTTTGTGGTTTAAACAATCGTAAAGCACTGTAAACTGTAACTGCGACTGAAAACTACTTGTTTTTAGCTTTCGTGTCTGTCTTAGTGGCTGGGTTTTTCTTATCGTAATTCAAGGTTTCCTTCCTGACTTTCAGAGGAACATTTTTGCCTTTTTCTTCTTCGTCTTTACCCTGTTTAATCAGTTTTTCATTCATTTCATTTTCTTCGGCGGTAAAAATATCATCTTTCGACTTTATTCTTTCGTTTCCACGCCAATTCATGCCTCGCAGTTTACGCGCGTTTTCGGGAAGTTCATCCTCAGGAAAAATATCTCCATCAACTTTATTGAAGAACGTAATGGTTTCAATAGCATTGTTTTCCAATATCATATTAATTTTACTGCTGACATTTTTATTGATTCCGATTAGTTCATGAGCATCGTTCCGCATATAATAAATTACTTCGGTGTTTTTGATGACATCAACATCATGAAGTTTCCCATCCCGGAATTTTCCAAACAAATTGAGTCCCTTGACTTGATTAAAACCGGTTCCGAGCGTGTCCTTGGATAAGACAAAAGTATTGTTTAGAACTTTCAAAGAATCAATTTTTCTTGTTTTATTGTCGCCAATTAAGTGCATTAAATCACCAGTAATCTGGTTGTCACCATTCCAAAGAATCGGATTTCCAATCAATTTCGTTAAAGCAGTTTTAGAATTCGAATGAATAGAATCGCATTTACCGCTCATGTCTGTTTTATAGAAGCGAACATTTTTAAAAGCTCTAAGGATTCTTTCTCCTTCTTTACCTGTAACCATTAATTTTTGTCCATGAATGTAAACCGAATCATTTTCAACTAGGTTTACAGCGACAGCTCTTTTGGTAACAAACATGGAATCTTTCAGTTTGTAAAGTTCTGCATAATGGCCTTTTACAATTCCTCTGTTAATAGAATCGGTAATTTTTACATTTCGAGTTGCTGAAGCAAATTCGGTATTTCGATTATAATATAAACTATCGCCTTCTATACGTCTATCGTCATATTTGATATACGATTTTCGAAGAAAATGTGCTAAGTTTTTCTTTGTATCGTAAAAGCCTTTTTCGGTATAAATGTAATTGGCTTTACTGGTAATAGTTGAAGGTCCAAGAAGATAAGTATGTCCCGAATTACTGTAATAATCCAAATGATTGGATTTAATTACATATTTTGGATTGGTAATGGTAACTTCGGTTAAAAACTGAAACTTCTTTTCTTTTACAAAATACCTTCCCGATTTGCTGACCAAAGTATTGTCTTTGTTTACAATCGTTCCTTTTGTATTGTAAAATGCTTCTTGAATATTTCTATCAAAATTAATAGTATCAGTCTGTAAAGTAGCATCAGGTGAAGTTAGAACTGCATTTCCTGTTGCAAAAGCTTTTTTTTCATTACCGCTATACTCAGCATATTTACTATTTAAAAACAAAGTATCTCCCTGTACCAATTGTACATTTCCAAATGCTTTTAGATAATTTTCTTTTTGAAAAAAATAAGCTTTGTTGCAAGTTAAAACAACTCCATCATGGTTTACTTTTACATTTCCGGTAAGTAAAAGCGCATCAGGTACATTAACTTGATCCACGTCGGAAAAGTCAGCATTCTCGATAACAATTGTTTTTGGAGATTGTGCAGGTTTTTTTGCTTGCGCGAAAGTAAATTGAACGCTTAAAAAAGACAGGCAAATAAATATGAAAAAGAGTGATTTCTTCAACTGATTAAATTTTTGTCAAATTTATAAAAAAGGTTAGAACCTGTGGCGGTTATTAGCATTAATTTATAATTAGTCATTAACAGTCTAATGTTGAATTTGGATGCGATTTAATTTTTCAACAAAATCTCTAACTCTCACGTTGTAGTAGTTGTATTTTAAGCAGAAAAGGGTGTAAATTAGATAAATCGTTTTCGGGGTTTTAAAAAATGAGCTATTTTTAGAAAATTGTTCTGATACTTTTTGGTATCAAAATTAGATAGACAAGACAAGAATAGCCCAAAATATATGATAAGTAAAAAAATAATTGCAGCCGGAATCACATTAACTATACTTTTTTCGGCCTGTAAAACAAAAGATCTAAAAATGAGTACTGCAAAAGAGCAAACTGCAACTGATAGAAAAGTTGTAGTGTATCAAGTTTTTACACGCCTATTTGGAAATAAAAATACAAACAATAAACCATGGGGAACAATTGAAGAAAATGGTGTAGGGAAGTTTAATGATTTTACAGATAAAGCGCTTCACGAAATAAAAGATTTAGGGGTTACCTATATTTGGTATACCGGAGTTCCGCATCATGCTTTAGTACGTGATTATACAGCTTACGGAATTTCAAATGATGATCCAGAAGTAGTGAAAGGCCGTGCGGGTTCTCCATATGCCGTAAAAGATTACTACAATGTAAATCCAGATTTGGCCGTAAATCCTGCAAAACGATTAGAAGAATTTGAGGCTTTAATCAAACGTACTCATAATGCCGGTTTGAAAGTGATTATTGATATTGTTCCAAATCATATTGCCAGAAAATATGAAGGAAAATCGAATCCAGAAGGTATAAAAGATTTTGGAGCAGATGATGATGTTACAGTTGAATATAAACGAGATAATAATTTCTATTATATTCCACAGCAACATTTTGAAATTCCTGACGGAGATATTCCTTTAAACGGAGAAAAAAATGTGCTTATTGATGGAAAATTTGACGAAAACCCTGCTAAATGGACAGGAAATGGTTCCCGTAAAATTAAACCAGACCAAAATGACTGGTACGAAACGGTAAAAGTAAACTACGGAGTGCGTCCAGATGGCACCAAAGATTTTCCTGAACTCCCTGCTGGTTTTGACCAGAAATCGTATGAAGAACATTTTACTTTTTGGCAAGATAAAGATGTTCCTGATTCCTGGAAAAAGTTTAGAGACATTGCGTTATACTGGACAGCAAAAGGTGTAGATGGATTTCGTTATGATATGGCAGAAATGGTTCCGTACGAATTTTGGAGTTATATGAACTCTTCTATTAAAATGAAAAATCCGAATGCATTTTTATTGGCTGAAGTTTATAATCCGAATGAGTACCGCAATTACATTCGTTTAGGAAAAATGGATTATTTGTATGATAAAGTAGAAACGTACGATAAGCTGAAAGATGTAATTCGAGGAAAATCTTCGCCAGACGAATTAACCAAAATTCAAAACGGAATGGCAGATATAGAGCATCATATGCTTCATTTTTTGGATAATCATGATGAACAGCGTTTAGCAAGTCCGGAATTTGCAGGAACTCCAGAAAGAGGAAAACCCTTAATGGTGGTTTCGGCAACAATTAGCACCGCACCTACTATGATTTATTTTGGTCAAGAAGTAGGGGAGGCTGGAAACGAAGATGCTGGTTTTGGAAAACGCTCTAGAACATCAATTTTTGATTATATTGGAGTTCCGAATCATCAGCGTTGGGTGAATGATGGTAAATTTGATGGAGGACAGCTTTCTGAATCTGAAAAACAGCTTCGTGACTTTTACAAGCGCTTATTGAATTTTACGATTAATAGCAGTGCTTTAATGGGAAGTTTTGAAGAAATTCAAACCGTAAACCGACAAAACAATGGAGGTTATGATTCGTTGCTTTATTCTTATGCGCGCTGGTCAGAAAATCAGAAACTGATTGTAATTGCGAATTTTTCTTCTGAAAAAGGAAGTGAATTTAATCTAAAAGTCCCTTCATCGCTTATTTCTAAATGGAATTTGAAAGATGGAGAATATCAAATGAAAGATCAATTGTATCAGAATAAAACTTTTATGTTAAAGGTGCAAAATGGAGCAGGTGAGGCTACAATTTCGATTCAGCCTTCAGAATCTTTGATTTTGGAATTGAAATAAAAATAATTGAGATCATAGGAAAAACTTGTTTAGAATTGACTAAGCAAGTTTTTTGTTTTTAGACCTTTTTTAGCAAAGAAAAAATCTCTCTAATAGAAAATGTTGCGCCACAGACAAATTCGTCTGAAGCGCCGTAATAAACGGTTAGTGTGTCGCCGTCTGGTTCGACAATATGGCCGTTGGTAAAAACCACGTTTCCAAAGAAACCGCTTAACTCGTAACTCGTTTTTGGAAACATAATCGGTGTTTCTGTTCTTGAAATAACTTTTGTGGGGTCTTCTAAATCCATTAAAAAAGCCCCTAGACAATACTGGTGAAATTCATTGGCTCCGTGATAAATTTCAAGCCAGCCCAATTCTGTTTTTATAGGAGCAGCTCCAGCACCAACTCTTTTGCTGTCCCAGCTTTCTTTTCTGGTTTTGACAATGCATTTATGGTTTCCCCAATGAATGCCATCTGGAGAAGAAGCAATCCAAATATAATTTCCGCCAATATCTACGCTGCTTGGGCGATGTAAGGCGTAAAATAGGCCATTGATTTTCTCTTCAAAAATGGCGCAATCTTTATTATGTGGAGGAAATATTAATCCGTGTTTTTGAAAATTCTTCCAATTTGTAGTAGTTCTCAAACCAACGGCAACACCACTAGGAGAGACAGATGTAAAAGTGAGAAAATATTTTCCTTCAATGAGAGAGACACGACAATCTTCGATTCCAAAAGTTTCTAATATTCCTTCGCCAACCAAATGCGGATAATTTTCAGGTTCATAAAACCGTTTTCCGTCTTCACTGCACAATAATCGAATATGAGATAAAGTAGTTAAGTAGTCAATTCCTTGATAATTAATTACTCGAGCATCTGTTGCAATAAGTTCAGGATGATCTTTTAAAATTTCGATAATTTGAATGGTTCCTGCTTCTGTTAGGATTGGAAACGAGATAATGTTTTCAACTTGTTTTGGTCTTTCTGCAACACGTACTGCTAGCCATGTTTTATTTTGAAACTGAAACACACCAGGATTCAATAGACAAGTAATTTCTAAACCTTCTCTGCTGGGCGGTATATCTGATGGCGACAATAAAGGATTTTCTGTAAAACGATTGGCAATATCTTTCATGATCTTCGTTTAAGTACCTAAAAGGTATAAAAAAAAAGCTGATACTTACTTGTATCAGCTTCTTTTCTATACTTTTTTCACCTTTTTGAGTGCTTCAACGTAATATTCGTTTACTTTTTCCCAATTTATATGATTATAAAAGGCGTCAATGTAACTGCCTTTTCGATTTTGATAGTCTAAATAATAGGCATGTTCCCAAAGATCAATTCCCATAATTGGAGTTCCTGGAATCAAGGCGTTTTTCATTAACGGATTATCTTGGTTGTCTGTAGTGGTAATTTGCAATTTGCCATAACGGTCTACAACCAACCAAACCCATCCAGAACCGAATTGCTTTTCTGACTGTGCTTTAAATTGATTTGTCAGATTATTAAAAGAACCAAATTCTTTATCAATAGAACCTGCGAGAGTATCTTTTGGAGTCTGCTCTTTTGGAGTCAGAATGTTAAAATACAAAGTATGATTGTAGTATCCACCTGCATTCTGACGAAGTTTTAAATTAGTAAGAGGCATTTTCTTTAAAATGTCTTCAATAGGCATATTTTCAAACTCAGTCGATACAATTTCTTTATTAAAAGCGTTGGTGTATGACAAATAATGTTTAGAATAATGAGTCTCTAAAGTCAGAGTTCTAATGTCTGGCGCAAGTGCATCATAATTAAATGGCAGTTTTGTCATTTCAAAAGAACCGGGATCGGCTTTAACATCATTTGGTGAACCAATAGTTATTTTTTCTTCTTTTGTTGGAAGAGGAACTTCAACTACTTCAACCAGCTTATCTTCTTTACAGGAAAATAATAGTAAAAATGAAGCTAAAGTGCTGAAAAGAACAACGTTTTTCTTCATAATGTTTTTATTTTGATGTTAATGAATTGATGATTTCGATATAATTTTCTTTGGCTTCGTCTACAGACATATGGCTAATCTGCATCCAAGCATTGGTTTTAAAAGCATTTCGCAAATCAAAATTTTCAGATTGATTGTAGACTGCTGTACCAAAAGTAGCTTGTTTGTAAAAAGCGTAAAGTCTTAACTGCACATCTTGTGGCAGCGAAGCCTGAGTCATTGTCATAGCAGCTTCTACGGCTTTAGCGAAGCGAATATCTAAATCTTTATCGGCCATTTATGCTTTTGTAGCAATAATTGTTTTTCCTCCAATCGCTTTTTGATTCAACTCAACATTGATTGGTGTACCTAAAGGTAAAAATAAATCTACTCTTGAACCAAATTTAATAAAACCAGCATCGGTTCCTTGCACAACTTGCATTCCTTCTTTAGCATAGTTGACAATTCGGCGAGCCAAAGCTCCTGCGATTTGTCTGTATAGAACAGCGCCAAAAGTTTCGTTTTCGATTACTACAGTAGTTCTTTCGTTTTCTTCACTCGCTTTTGGGTGCCAAGCCACTAAGAATTTACCAGGGTGATATTTACTAAATTTAATAATACCATCCATTGCATAACGTGTTACGTGCACGTTGATTGGCGACATAAAAATAGAAACCTGTAAACGTTTATCTTTAAAATATTCTCCTTCATAAACTTCTTCGATCACCACCACTTTTCCATCAACTGGAGCTAGGATATGATCACTGTTTCTAACTGCAATTCTCTTCGGGTTTCTGAAGAATTGTAAAATAATAATCAAAATTACAAGCGCTGCAATTTGAACAAGCATTCTAAGCCAATTGATATCTATAAATCTTTCAGCAATTAAAAGTACAGCTACAGTAAATACAGTACCTAATAAAATGGACGGGCCTCCCTCTTTATGAAACATAATATAAAATTTGATAAAATAAAAATATAATTGGTGCTACAAATATAACACTATCTAATCGATCTAAAATACCTCCGTGGCCTGGCATTATCGAACCACTGTCTTTTATGCCAGCAATTCGCTTAAATTTGGATTCTATTAAGTCGCCAATAGTTCCAAAAATGCTCACAATTAATGCGATAATCGTCCAAATTAAGATCGATGTGTTGCTAAACTCAGGTTTAGGCTGAATATAGAGTTTAGAAATCAAAAATCCAGCAAAAGCTGCAAAAACAACCCCGCCAAGAAAACCTTCGATTGTTTTTTTAGGAGAAACTCTCTCGAATAATTTGTGTTTTCCCATTGATTTTCCAACTAGATAGGCAAAAGTATCGTTGGTCCAGATTAAAACAAATAGTCCTAAAATGATTTTCGGATTGTAATCATTTGTTCCAAAAGAGATTTTTACAATAAAAATAAATGGAAGCGTAATATATCCAAGCAGATATAAATACTTTGAAGAAGTGCTTATTTTCTGAATAGAATCATAAAATAAGAATATGATACATTTTATAGATACAACAATTGTGACAGCAAGAAGAATTAAGTCTAATTGTTTAATGTTAACTTCAAGGTTTATGTTGGAATTAAAAGTATCGTTTAAGAATTTGCTTGTCTGTTTATTGTAATGACTTACCAGAATAGTGGTCGAATAAATCAGAATTCCAAAAAGTATAGAAAACACTTTATTCAGGTTTACTATATTAGAAAATTCATATATCGTAATAATTAAGAAAACGCCAAAAAGAGTAATGAAGCTTTCAGTAGAAAACAATATTGAAGTTAATAATAAAGCGATATAAACAGCACCAGAAATGGTTCTCTTCAGTGTTTCGTTCATCTTAAAGATCTTCTAAAAGCAATAAATAAAGGTTTTTCGCAACACTTCCGTATTGTGTAAAATCTTCTTCTTTCGCTTTTTCGAAATATTTTATGGTAGTGATATTAGTAGGATAGTCCCTTTCGTATTTACGTTTAATTGCGCTTAATCCATCACTTTTCATGGGAAGGATTTGGCTGGTAGTGGCTATTATGACAATATTTGCGGGTAATTCGTTTGGTTTGTTTTGTTTAATTTGTCTAGACGAAAATAAGATAGAACCTTCATCGGCAATAAGGTTTTCGCAGCTTGCTAATAAGAACCTTGGCTTGGTTGGTGCGCTGTAAAAGAGTTTGTTTTCTTCTAATAAACCAAATAAAGCAGGTTCATAACATAAAACTTCTTGTTCGAACCAGTCATTTTCTTCTAAAATGTTTTCAAACTGTTCAGAAAGTTCTCCTGTGTTTTCGCAGTACAAAAATTTACCTCCATTTTTTTTGAAATTGAAAATAAATTGCTCATCTAAAGATAAATGACTGTTCTGCGCAGAAGTTCCTGCATATTCGCTTTCGTTCTCTTCGTCAGAAGCGGCTTCACTAGAGCCAAATATTTTTTTGAAAAAATTCATTTTTTATATGAAATGCTTTACATGTTAATTGAAAACGTTCAAAGATAAAAAAATCTTAATTCAAAAGGATGTTTTGAATTAAGATTTTAAAAAATTATTACGTATTTCGTAATTACTTATGAAACTACTTCTTCTAAATTTTTATCAAAAGTACGTTTTCCGAATATGTTTTCTAAGTCATCTTTAAAGATTACTTCTTTTTCAATCAGAATATCAGCAAGTTGGTTTAACTTATCTTTGTTTTCCTCTAAAATCTGAATTGCTCTCTGATATTGACCTTCAATTAACTCAGAAATTTCTTTGTCAATAATTTTTGCAGTCTCATCAGAGTATGGTTTAGAGAAGTTGTATTCGCCCTGTCCAGTTGAATCGTAATACGTAACATTACCGATTTTGTCATTCAATCCGTAAATAGTTACCATAGCACGAGCTTGACGAGTTACTTTTTCTAAATCACTTAATGCACCAGTCGAAATTCTGTCGAAAGTTACTTTTTCAGCAGCTCTACCTCCCATAGTAGCACACATTTCGTCTAACATTTGATCTGTTCTAACGATTTGTCTCTCTTCTGGTAAATACCATGCAGCTCCTAAACTTTGCCCACGAGGAACAATTGTTACTTTAATTAGTGGTGCAGCATGCTCCAGCATCCAGCTTACAGTAGCGTGACCGGCTTCATGAATTGCAATTGCTCTTTTTTCGTCTGGAGTAATGATTTTGTTTTTCTTTTCAAGACCACCAATAATTCTATCCACGGCATCAAGGAAATCTTGTCTGTCAACTGCGGCTTTGTTGTTACGAGCAGCAATAAGAGCAGCCTCGTTACAAACATTGGCAATATCAGCACCAGAGAATCCTGGAGTTTGTTTTGCTAAGAAATCTAAATCTAGACCTTCAACTTTTTTGATAGGAGCTAAGTGTACTTTGAAGATTTCAGCTCTTTCGCGAATATCTGGTAAGTCAACAAAAATTTGTCTGTCAAAACGTCCTGCACGCATTAAAGCTTTGTCTAGAACGTCAGCTCTGTTTGTTGCTGCCAAAACGATTACGTTAGAGTTTGTACCAAAACCGTCCATTTCTGTCAGTAATTGGTTCAAAGTATTTTCTCTTTCATCGTTTCCGCCAGACATATTGCTTTTTCCTCTCGCTCTCCCAACAGCATCGATCTCATCAATGAAAATGATAGCAGGAGATTTTTCTTTAGCTTGTTTGAATAAGTCACGTACACGTGAAGCACCAACACCTACAAACATTTCTACGAAATCTGAACCTGATAAAGAGAAGAAAGGTACCTGAGCTTCACCAGCAACAGCTTTTGCTAGTAAAGTTTTACCAGTTCCCGGAGGTCCTACAAGTAAAGCTCCTTTTGGAATTTTACCTCCAAGATTCGTGTATTTTTCAGGGTTTTTAAGGAATTCAACAATTTCTTGAATTTCTTCTTTAGCACCTTCTAAACCTGCAACATCTTTAAATGTAGTTTTAATGTCTGTTTTTTCATCAAACAATTTAGCTTTAGATTTTCCGATATTGAAAATCTGTCCGCCTCCGCCAGCGCCTCCACCAGACATTTTACGCATAATGAAAATCCATACACCAACAATGATGATGATAGGAAGTAAGCTAATTAAAATATCGCTCCAGTTATTTTTTTGAAGGAAGTTGAAATCTTTTAATTTTCCTTCGCTAACTGCTTTTTCTAATTTAGTCTGAAAGATTTGATCATTACCAATTTCCAAAGTATAGTGTGGGCCTTTGTTTGGCTGTTTGAAAATATCTTCAGCAACTTTTTTGTTTGCTGGGTCTTTAAGAGCCGCAGCATTCAAGTATACCTCAGCTTCTGCTTTGTTGTAAACAATTACTTTTTCAATTTGTCCTTTTTCTAGAAGGGTGTTGAATTTAGAAGAAGTTAATTGAGCAGGTTCGCTTAAGCTTGATCCTCCTGTGGCAAAACTTATGAATAAAAAAACTAAAAGTATTGCGGTGTATATTAACCAAGGACTTATTTTAAATTTATTCGGATTTGGATTATTATCTTTAGCCATTTAATGAAAGTTTCTTTAGTATTTGTTCTCGATTGAAGTTATTTTGGCATCGCCCCAAAGGCTTTCGATGTTGTAATATTCGCGAATATGTTTCTGGAAAACGTGTACTACAATATGTACATAGTCCATTAAAACCCATTCTGCATTATCGGTTCCTTCTACGTGCCAAGGTTTATCTTTTAAGTCTTTTGATACAATTTTTTGAATTGAGTTTACGATGGCGTTTACTTGGGTGTTTGAGCTACCGTTGCAAATAACAAAATAGTCGCATACAGCAGTATCTATTTCTCTTAAGTCAAGAATATCGATATCATTTCCTTTTACTTCCTCAATCCCTTTGATTATGTTCGCCAGTAGAACATCATTATTAACAGTCTTTTTCGCCATGAATTATTTTATATGAATTTGTAAAGTTACCAAATTTTGTGATTATTTTTGAACCTTAACAAAATATTAAATTAAGATATTTAAATTATTTAATGAAACTAATCAAACTCGATGCCATAGATTCTACAAATGACTTCTTAAAAGCTTTATCAAGTCAAGATGAACTGGAGAATTTTACAACGGTAACAGCTGAAAATCAGACAAAAGGCAAAGGACAAGTAGGTGGCGTATGGAAGACTGAAGCGGGTAAGAACTTAACTATGAGTGTCTTGGTGAAAGATTTCCTGTTTAATAACGACGAAGTTTTTAATTTGAGCGTCTTGGTATCTTTATCTGTTGCAGAGGTTTTAAAAGCATTAAATATTCCTGATATTTGTATTAAGTGGCCAAACGACATTCTGTCATACAATAAGAAATTGGTTGGCATATTAATCGAAAATACCTTAAAAAGCGATGGCAGAATCGTGTCAGTTGCTGGAATCGGAATCAATGTCAATCAAACCGATTTTACCGAATTGCCAACTGCTTCTTCTATGGCAGTAATTGCTGGTAAATCTTTCGATAAAGAAGAATTGGCAATTTTAATTGTCGAAAAACTAAAAGAGAAAATTCAATTATGGAAAACAGAATCACAAACCTTTTGGAACGATTATTTCAATTTTTTATTTAAAAAGGGAATTCCGACTGCATTTAGAGATAATAATAATCAAGATTTTATGGGAATCATTCAAGGCGTTTCTCCAATTGGTAAGCTACAGGTTTTGTTAGAAGATGATTCGATTTCCGAATTTGAGATTAAGGAAGTTAAGATGCTTTACTAAGGTGCTAAGGTTCTGAGATGCTAAGATTCTAAGTTTTTTATTTTTATCTCGCAAAGTCGCTAAGACGCTAAGTTATTAATGGTTTAATCTTAAAATAAATGTTTGAGTCTCTGCGACTTTGCGAGAGCATAAAAAAAAATGTCCAACAATAGTCGGACATTTTCATTTATAATTCACAATTAATAATTCACCATTATTAAAGCTTGTTCATATTGTTTGCTAAAGTTTCAATAAACTTACTAATTGGACCTTTAACCATTATCGCCATCATAGCGTTGAATTCTCCTTCAAAAAATAATTGAACAGCGCTTTCTGAATCAGAAACAGTGTCAATATTTGAAGTTAGTGTAAACGGAAGTTTATCACTTGCAGCACCCAAAACAATTTTGTTTGGAGCTACTTTATCTTTCATCTTTAATTTGATTTCAGGCATTCCTTTCAATCCAAAAATAAAAGCGTCTTCGCCAGTCACTTCAAATTTAGCAATATTGTCTGGCATTAATTTTTCGAAATTCTTTACGTCAGTCAATTGATCGAATAAATCTTGAGCTGATTTCTGAACAGTAACTTTTGGACTTTCTAAGTTCATATTGTTTTTTGTTTTTTTTTTGTTTTACCGCAAATGTTTTTTTACCGCAAAGGACGCAAGGTTTTTTATGTTACTTTGACTTTATTTAAATTCGCAAAGCTGAAATTTAAATAAAATCCCAATTTTTTAATCCCGATAGCTATCGGGACAAATTCCAAAAGGAGCAAAGCGATTTTAAAATCTAAAATCTAAAATCTTATTCCTGTCCCCAAGTAGACGGGCTTACGCTCCATTCTTGCAGAGTAGATTGCTGATCTTCTGTGATGTATTGTTTTTGAACTGCTAAATCTAACAAGTTTTCGTAGTTGCTTAAAGTGAACAAATCAACGTTAGCTTCTTTAAAGTTTGCTTCGGCAACACCAAAACCATAAGTAAATACAGCTGCCATACCTTTAACATTAGCACCTTCGTTTCTTAAAGCTTCAACAGCCAATAAACTACTTTTTCCGGTACTAATTAAATCCTCAACAACCACAACATTTTGTCCTTTTTGCAAAAAACCTTCTACTTGGTTTTGTCTACCGTGTTTTTTTGGTTCCGGACGCACGTATACGAACGGAAGACCTAAGCTTTCGGCAACCAAAATTCCAACTCCAATGGCTCCAGTAGCAACACCAGCAATCACATCAGGTTTTCCAAATTGTTTTTCGATGTTTTTAGCAAACTCATCACGAACATAGTTTCTAATGCTCGGAAATGAAAGAATTAACCTATTATCACAGTAAATAGGAGATTTCCAACCAGAAGCCCATGTAAAAGGATTTTCGGGATTCAATTTAATTGCATTTATTTGCAAAAGCAATTCGGCTGTTTTTTCGGCAGTATCTTTATTAAAAATCATAGTACAAATGTATAAAGTTTTTGTAAACGACAAACCACTTTTTTTGACAAATGAAATCTCGAAGGAAACAGATTTCCAATTGTTCTTGTTGGAGAGTATTGATATCGAACAGCTTATTATAAAAATTTTTCAAAATAAAATTCAAAAAGCGATTCTATATCATCCTGACGAAAGTGAGATAATGAAAACCCTTAAAGCCAAGATTCCCGTGAATAAAGCGGGCGGAGGTTTTGTCTACAATAAGAAAGGCGAAGTCTTGTTTATCTTTAGAAACGGAAAATGGGACCTGCCAAAAGGCGGAATCGAGAAAGGGGAAGACATTGAAGCGACGGCTATGCGTGAGGTAGAGGAGGAGACAGGAGTAAACCAGCTTCGTATTACGAATAAACTTCAAAAAACCTATCACATCTTTAAACGCAACGGAAAATACAAACTTAAAATCACGCATTGGTTCGAAATGTTCTCCGATTTTGAAGGAACACCACACGGACAAATCGAAGAAGGAATAGAAAAAGTAGCGTGGTTAAACCCAGAACAAATCAAAGAAGCGCTTAAAAACTCCTACGAAAACATCAAATTGTTATTCGAAGAAGAAAAAAAAATTCCAGTAGATTTAAAGACAAAGAAAGAAAATTTAGAATCTTAGTAGCTTAGCACCTTAGCATCTTTAAAATAAGGGCGTGCCACCAATAAAAAAAAGACCTAATCAACTTTGCGTTCATTGGGTCTTTTTTTTATTGCTGTCGGGCTTTCGCCGCTACTTCGGTAGCCTGGCTCTATCCCTCACGCGGGCACTCGTCTTTAAAAGTTCATTTTGTTTTTTGTGAGAACTTTTTTATTCGCTATCCTCGTTTTTAATGCCCTTAAGTAAAGCATAAATTGCCATTGCATGCCCTTGCCCTAAGGCAAAATCATTTTTAAGCCAGTTTACAATATCTCCAGCTTTTACTTCAGGTTTTAATTCGCCGTTTGCAGTAAAACCTTTTTGCTCTGCCAAAGTTCTAAACTCAGCTGGACCATTTCCTGTTTTTTCTTTAATCGTTTTTAAGTATCCTTGAAATGACATAAAATATAAGTTAGAAATTAAGTAAAACGAAAATACAAATTAAAAGTAGGATTAGTATTCGGTTTTTTAATTTGTTTAGTTCAGCTTTTTCATAAAAATAGTTCTAGCGAATTCGAGGACTAGTTATTTTATCGATATAACTTATTTAACTTTTTTATAAACTTTGTACAGCAAATAAAGTATTGCTATCCCAAAAAGTAAACAAAAAAATTGCCAAGCCATCAACGAATAATCGTAATCTTTTATAATTGCATCCATAATGTCTAAAGTTTCTGTTTTATGGTTAAAAAAAATAAGGTTAAGGTAATTTAAATGACCTTTTTATTAATTATCAAAAAAGATATTTTAGAAAGCAAATTAAGACTTTTTTTTAATCTAATTTTAAGTTTGTCAAAGTTTTAAATTTTGACAAACTTCCAGTTAGCACCGTAGAATTTCAGAAACTTAGAAACTTATTTAATTTCATATCTCAAAAATCGTACTTTTGTTTAATAAGCAATACATTACAATTATGAGCACACTATCAAAACCAAGCCATATAGGAAGAAAAATAAGCCGTATTCGTGAACTTCGTGACATGAAGCAAGAAGCTTTGGCACAGGCTTTAGGAATAAGCCAACAGGCAGTTTCTAATATAGAGAACAGTGAAAATGTTGATGACGAAAGACTTATTGATGTAGCAAAAGCTTTGGGAGTAACTGTAGAAGCTATAAAGAATTTTTCAGAAGAAAGTGTATTCAATTATTTCAATACATTTAATGACACAAATAATACAGGTGCGTTTAATTTTGGTACAAATAATTGCACTTTCAATCCATTAGATAAATTGATTGAAGCTTATGAAGAAAATAAAAAGCTTTACGAACGTTTGGTTCAAGCGGAAAAAGATAAAGTGGAGTATTTAGAAAAAATATTGAAGAATAAATAAGTTTTTTGTTCTTTGTGGAAATTAAAAAAGTCTAATAGAATTTATTTTTATTAGACTTTTTAAATATTTTTTGAGTTGTCATCTGTGATATTTTTTTGATTTCGAGCTTGATAATTTCGATGAAAATATTCTTCTCTTCCTTTGTATTTTTTCATCAAATTAGAATGATAATAAGATATTAAATCAGTTTGCAAGGAATTTAATTTCCATTTATATTTTTCATCTTCAACATTTTTTGAGATCATTAAAATCTGCTTATTCTCAAAAAGACTGGTTGTTGGAAATTGTTTAAATTTCTCGTGATAAATCAATTTAGTTTTTATCCTATGTTTTGAAAGAATATCATTAATTATTGGAACGATAACATTACTTTGCAAAACTGAAAGTTTTTCAAAAACACATTTTTCAGTTTGAGTTAATATTGCAATATTGGGCATCAAATCGAGTCCTTCAAAAATGAATCTAAAATTTTGAAAAATTTCTACAGCTATCATCATGCTTTGAATCACATCTATTTGATTTACGAAGAAAGGTTTTGAAGAAAAATTTGCGGTTTTAAACAATAGTTTATTTTTATCATTTAAATCCATATGCAGGTTGTTATGGATTAAAGTAAAATCAGAAAGCTTATCATATAATTTCTTTTCTAAAGTAGAGTTTTCTAGAAGTAGTATATCTAAAATTCTACAATATTTAGCTTCAATTGTCATGTCAGAATAATTATCGGTTATTCCTGTTTTTAGAGATAAAATTTTAAGAATTGTTCCCATGAAAGAATTCACAGAAAGGTACCACATATTTAAGGCTGGAACAGTATCAATTCCATTATTAAGACTATTTACTGATAATTCTAAATCGCTTAGGCACATTACTGTAAACTTATAGGCATGTGTTGAGTAAATGTCATATTTCAAGTTGATAATTGAATGAGGAATACTAGGAATTAATATTGCACATCGATCAAACTCATTATCTCTAAAATCTTCTAAGTACATTTTCTTTTTTCTTTTTATTATTTAAAATACATAAAATAATTTCAATGTCGCGGTAAACCCTTTTATTGTTGAATGCAAAAATCTTAAAATATTCTTTGATAGCCACATCGATGTGTGACATTTCACTATAAGCAAAATGACATTCTTTCAAAATAGAAATAAGATTTGTTGAAGCGGATTCTTGTGGATATCTATTTACAACATGAATAAGAGGTGAAACTAAATTTGTGAAAGAGTTTCTAAAACTGTTATTGGTATGTTTAATATTCCAAAGGTCAAACACTTCTATTAAATCATTTTTAAAATCATAATCAGAAACTTCAAGCTTATGAATAGTTTCGCTAAAAACCTCTAAATATAGCATATGTTTAATATAAGTTTCTTGTAGAGGCTTAATTATATTTAAATACATATTAATTTTCTCCTCATTGTCACCTTCAAAAATATTTGCTTGACCAATAACTTGAAATAGTCTGGTAGCAGCTTTGACTTTTTGCTTTTTGTTGCAACATCTGACGTAGTATTTTATAAATAAGGAATAGTCCATCTTATTTAAAAATTGTAAAGGAGCATATATCATCTGTCTTACTCCAATTGCCTTATCATCAAGTATACTATATGTTTTAAAATCTGAAATCGAAGCTAAATATTGTTTTTTACATACTCTTGCTAAATCAGAAAGAAGAAGATTAATTGTATGCTTATAATTTTTACGGAGTCTATTTTCTTTAAAATAGCTAATAAGTAAATTTATAGAAGTTCCAGCGCAGAATACAAATAATGTAATTGAAACTGTGAATAATGTCTCTTTTTTGATATCAAAAAAATTACTTAAAAAAACTAGCAGTCCATCTTTTTGAACTGAACAAATGATTAAGTCCATATCTTTTACTTTTGCAATGTCATTAAATAAGCCTATTTAATTTCTAATTTAATCTTTTTTAAAATAGTATTTTATAACGCAGTTTATTTATAAGGTTCTGATATATAGCTTTGCGACCTTAGCGTTTGCTCAACCCAGTCAAGATAAAAAAACTTTGCGCTCTTTGCGGTTAAAAAAAAAAATTACAAAACCCGATAAACAGGATACTGCATATGCGCCTTTTCATAATAAACAGAATGTTTGTAGATCCAATCCAATTGTGCTTCAGGATTTTTAGCAAAAGCCGGATCATTTTGTTTTTTAGCTTCTAATTCTGCTTTTAGAGGTAGATTTTCTTTTAAAAGTTGTCCAGCAGTATCTTCAAAAATATATTCTGAGTAATGTTCTTTTTGCTGTAAAATTGCATCGAAGAAATTCCAGTTAAAGAACGAATCAACGCCCTCTGGTTCAAAAGCTTCTACAAGATATTTTACACCTTTTTGGTTGGTTGGAACTAGGTAATCTCCTTTGGCGAAATCCATTTTAACGATTTTAGAAGTTACGGTTGTATTTCTGTGTATATAATGTCCTTCGTAAGCAGATGGAACGGTTTTAAAATCGGCAATTCTGTAACTTTCTACTTCTATAATCGTATCGTTTTTAATTTGTTTAAAGGAGATATTATTGTTTTTCAAAAGGTCAATAATATTCCAATATCCTCTTGGAACAACATAAGCCGTAGGAATTACAACTTCTTTAACCGATTTAAATTCTTTAATGTACGGAACGTCTTTTTTATACGGTTTGCTTCGGTCGTAATACAAACGATTTCCTGTTGTAGCGTCGCTTTTTTTGTAACCTGCTTCATAACCTAAAAACGAAAAAGTGGTGGCTTTTGTACTGTCCAATTCCCATTTTAAAGTGTATGATTTCTTAGGCTGATATTGCTCTAAATTTTGTACTCTTAATTCTTTTATTTTTTGATAGTTTGCATCGGTAAAATCCATCGTCGATTTCATGTATTCGTAGGTCATTTTTACACGTTCCGCGTATTTTTTCAGCATGTGCGTTTCGACTACAAAACCAATTGTATTAAATAGTGAAGTATAACCCGTTGTATATCGCGGACTATCAACAAACTGTCCGAAACCTTTGTCAGGAGTATCTTTAAACGAATCGACATAAGGCGTAGTTTCGATTTTCTTTTTCTGAAGATCTTTTACCAAAGCTGGCATCATTTCGTTATTCATAAAATCGCCCAAAACTGTTCCCAGTTTGTTGTGCTGCGTCATGATGTACGTCAGTTTGTATTGATAATCAGAACCGTTACTTACGTGATTATCGATAAAAACATCTGCATTTATTTTCTGAAAAATCTCCACAAAACTTTTTGTATTTCGAGTATCCGATTTCATTAAATCACGATTCAAATCGTAGTTTCTAGCATTTCCTCTAAAACCATAAATCTCTGGCCCGTCTTGGTTGGCACGAGTTGTCGAATTTCTATTTAAAGCACCACCAATATTATAAACTGGAATGGTAACCAAAACGGTGTTTTTTGGCGCTTTCATTTTTCCTGTTGCCAAATCTCTGTAGAATTGCATTGTGGCATCGATTCCGTCAGGTTCTCCTGCGTGGATTCCGTTATTGACAAAAAGAACGGCTTTGGTTTTCTGAATTTTATCAAAATCAAATTCCTTGTCAGGATTGAAAGTAATCATGTGCAAAGGTTCACCAGAATCCGTGAGTCCCATTTCTTTCATTTGAATCGTTGGGAAATCAGCAGCAAGCATCTTCCAGTAAGCGATAGCTTCCTGATACGAAGCCGATTGATTTCCGTTTCCTTTCTCAAAAAAGGTATCGTATTTCTTATTGTTTTGAGCGGAAATAGTGATGGTGAAAAGTGAAAAGAGAATGATGAAAAGTTTCATGGTTTTGGGTTTTTGATGGTCAAATATAATAGTTTTATTTGTTTCAGGTTTCAAGTTTCAAGTTGATATGCTTTGTGGTTATTAGTCTCTCGCAGATTTTGCAGATTTAGGAGATTTTTTACTTTGGTATTTAAAATTTAATCTGCTTGATCTGCCAAATCTGCGAGAAACAAAATTCAACAGCATTCAAATCCGAACATTAAAAACTGTAAACTGCCAACTATTTTTCTCTACTTTTGCAGAATGAATAAAAAACACCATTCCAACGATATACTTTCGAATTTAGGAATTCAGAGCCTGAACGAAATGCAGGAAATGGCACACGATGCTATTTTAAACGAAAACAACGTTTTATTACTTTCTCCAACAGGATCTGGAAAAACATTGGCGTTTTTGCTTCCTATTTTAGAATTGTTACAGCCTGAAATTCTTTCTGTTCAATGTTTGATTTTGGTTCCGTCTCGCGAATTGGGGCTTCAAATTGAACAGGTTTGGAAGAAAATGGGAACGCAGTACAAAGTAAATATTTGTTACGGGGGACATTCAATTGACACTGAAATTAAAAACTTAAGCAATCCGCCAGCAGTTTTAATTGGAACGCCTGGGAGAATTGCCGATCATATTGACAGAGAAACTTTTAGAACGGATAAAATTCAGACTCTGATTTTAGATGAATTTGATAAATCGCTTCAATTAGGGTTTCACGAGCAGATGTCTTTTATCATTGGTAGATTACCAAAAGTCAATAAAAGAGTTTTGGTTTCTGCAACTTCAGATATTGAGATTCCGAAATATACACGAGTGGTAAACCCGACGGTTTTAGATTTTATTCCAGAGGAAGAAGAAAAAGCCAATCTATCTATGAAAATGGTGATTTCGCCTTCAAAAGATAAATTGCAGAGTTTGTTCAATTTGATTTGTTCGTTGAAATCAGAATCGGCTATTATCTTTTGTAATCACAGAGATGCTGCAGAACGTATTAGTGATACTTTAAACGAAAAAGGAATCTATTCGGTTTATTATCACGGCGGAATGGATCAAGAAGAACGTGAGCGTGCTTTGATTCAGTTTAGAAACGGAAGTGTAACGTATTTGGTTACAACCGATTTGGCTGCCAGAGGTTTGGATATTCCAGAAATGAAACATGTTATTCATTATCATCTGCCTTTAAAAGAAGACGAGTTTACGCATAGAAACGGACGTACGGCGCGTATGCAAGCAACAGGAACGGCTTATGTTATCATTCACGAAAGTGAAAAGCAATTGGATTATATAGATTATGAAATGAAGGTTTTGGATGTTGAAGGAAAAGTTTCGCTTCCGAATCCGCCTCAATTTCAGACTATTTACATCAGCGGCGGAAAGAAAACTAAGTTGAATAAATTTGATATCGTAGGATTCTTTTCTCAAAAAGGAAAATTAGAAAAAGACGATTTAGGTTTAATTGAAGTAAAAGATTTTGTTTCGTTTGCCGCAGTTAAATACAATAAAGTAAAAGAACTTCTGAAAAATATCAAGGATGAAAAAATGAAAGGCAAGAAGTTTAAAATAGAAGTTGCCCGTAATGTTATCAAAAAAGTAGAGGAGGAGAAGAAAGGGAAATATTGATTTTAGATAATTAAGAGGAAAGATGCGATAAGCAAGATGTAGATATGAAGATTGGAATTTGTAATTTTAATTTTTTCTGTTTATTTTATTGTATTTCAACAGTTTAGAAGTGGGTGGCTAAGTTTTACAATTTTATGTTAAAAAAATAACGAATTGATAGGTGTTTTTTCAATATTTCTATGTTTTTTTGTGTTCGTAAAATTGTAACCCCAAATACTATATGAAAAAGATTATTACTCTTGCCGCATTGTTTTTTACTTTTATTTCGTTTGCACAGGTTAAGGTTCTAGAAACAGTTCCTGTAGAAAAATTAGGAAAAGTAAATAACAACTACATTCAGAAAATTGGTGACGAATACACTGTGTATTACACTATCGTTCAAAGTGATGACGATTCGACTTTGAGAAAATTTTCATTTAAAAACATAGATAATGCTTATAATTCTTTATACAACATTATCATGGGCGGATTTACAGCTTCTCCGTTGTACGATATCAAATTAGAGTTACCTAACAACTACATTTGGTTGCACTACACAGGAAATGTGGTTCCAGACAAAGCTACAGTTCAATTTATGGTTTCTGGTAAAGAAAGAGACGCAGCAACAAACAATGTTTCTGAGCCATTTGTAAAAGACCAAATCAATAAATTATTCCAGAAATAATTTTTCGTTAGAAACAATATATTTAAAAAGCCCGTTCAGTTTTATGAACGGGCTTTTTTTTGTTTCAAGTTTCAGGTTGATATACATTGTTTTTGATTTTATCGCAATCCCGATAGCTATCGGGAGCAAAGTTTTTTTCTAATTTAAGGCTTTATAAAAGCGCAAAGTTCGCAAAGCTTTGTGAATAAAACTTTGCGAACTTTGCGTGTTTCTTTGTGTGCTTTGCGGTTAAATTATTAGTATTCTAAAAAAGCTTAGAATCTTAGCATCTCAGCACCTTTTTTAAATCTTCTTCACATATTGCGTAATAATCACAATCTGCTGTCCGTCTACTTTTCCTTCAATATATTCAGCGTTTTCGTGGTCTAAACGGATGTTTCTAACAGCAGTTCCTTGTTTAGCAACCATGCTCGAACCTTTAACTTTAAGATCTTTGATTAAAACAACCGAATCTCCGTGTTGTAGTACTACGCCGTTACTGTCACGGTGAACTAATTTATTTTCGTCATCTTCGCCTTCTCCTGTTGCTTTTGCCCATTCTAGAGTGTCTTCATCTAAATACATCATATCAAGCAATTCTTGTGGCCACCCTGCTGAACGCATACGGCTTAACATTCTCCAAGCCACAACTTGAACAGGAATATTTTCGTTCCACATACTGTCGTTAAGGCATCTCCAGTGATTTAAATCAACATTATCTGGATTTTCGATTTGGTCAATACAAGTATTACATGCTAATATAGCTTCATCAATTCCGCCTTTTTTAGTTGGCAGGACTTGATAAACTTTTAAATTTTCTTCATTTCCGCAAAGTTCACATTTTGATCCGCTTCGTTTGCTTAATTCTCTCTCGATACTCATTGTTTGGTGTTTATTTTAAAAATGCGAAATTACTTATAATTGATAAGCATTGCAAATTTAATGATTAGAACTATTTTTGATTTAAATCGGGTTTAAGGTTTTTAATCCAAGTAATAATTTCGGTCAAGGCTTTTTGGTCCATGCCATATAAATCATTGTATTTTTTTGTTTCTTTCCAGTCATCATTACCTTTTATTAAGAAGTGATTTAAGCCATCGATTATTCTAACATCAATGTTTTTATTATTGACTGAACGTAAAAGATCGGCAGTTTTTTCACTTTCTAAGAAACTATCATTAGAACCTGCTATGAATAATAAGGGGATATTTATGTTTTCAAATACAGTTTTGGCACTTACTTTTTTAATGCTATTAAAAGGGAATTGTGATTTAGTAAATCTTCCATATTTTTCAAATGGAGTTGACATCAGTACAATAAAATCTAAATTCAGACCTTTTTGATAATTATCGATAGTTGCAATTCCTCCCAAACTATGTCCCAAAATTCCAATACTTTTTTGAGATAAATTGCTTGCTTTTTTAATATTAGTATAAGCATAATATAGATCACGTATTATTTGATCTACACTAAAATTAATATTTCCTTCTGATTCTCCAACTCCACGATCATCAAATCGGTAAACAGCAATATTGTTTTTTAATATTTCTTCTGCTAAAACGTAATGAGAATTTTTTGTATTCTTTCCACTACCAGGAACAATTATAATGATCTTTGAATATTCTGTTTTGGGAGATATTAAAGTACCGCTTAATTTTTCATTATTTTCGGAATCAATAAAATCAATTTTGTCAAAATTGTATTGACTAGGATTTTCTATTTCTTTTTCAAAATCCTTATCTTTTTGTGCTAGTAATTTGTGTGATGAAATTGTCAGAAAAAATACATGTGTAATAATGTAGAAAAGAATTTGTTTCTTATTCATATTATTTTTTCACTCTAACTGCTTCTGGAACCAGCATTTCATATTCTCCACCATGACGCAATACATCGCGTACAATGCTCGAACTGATAAATGAGGTACTTGCAGCTGTTAGCAAGAAAACGGTTTCTATTTTCGAAAGTTTTCTGTTGGTGTGGGCAATGGCTTTTTCAAATTCGAAATCGGCAGGATTGCGCAAACCTCTTAAGATGAAATTGGCTTTTTCTTTTTTAGCCAAATCAATTGTTAAGCCTTCATAGGTAATCACAGAAACTTTTGGTTCGTCTTTGAAAGTTTCTTCAATAAAGCGTTTTCTTTCTTCTAACGAAAACATGTATTTTTTTTCGGCATTGACACCAATTGCAATTATAATTTCATCAAATAAAGGAATTCCTCTTTTGATGATATCTTCATGTCCTAATGTAATTGGGTCAAATGATCCTGGGAATATGGCTTTTCGCATTTTTTTAAGGTTCTAAGGTTTTGAGATGCTAAGATTCTAAGCTTGATTAGGATTATGATGAATCTTAGTTTTTATTTTTTTGGAATTTGTTTAAGTGATTCTTTTTGAGTTTATTGCTGTTACCCATTCATCTTTGTGGCAGATTTCGCAGTTTGCAGTTCCTTTTAGCAACTCTTGTGTGTGTCCGCAGAAGGAACAAGCATAGATTCCGTTGGTTGGAATTAATTTGCTCTTAGCGTTAAATAAAGAAGGTAAAATAGGCAATCCGTATTTTACTTTTTCGTCGGGATAAAAAAATACGCTTATTTCTCCGCTTGGTTCTATAAAAGCATGTTTTACTTGTCCTAAATGTTCGATTGATTTTACGCGAAGTTCTGAGAAAAATTCATCTTGTGCCAAAGTTTCTTTTTTAAAACTCGATATGGAAAATTTTCCATCATTAATTAAACATTCGGTTTTGCCTTCTATAAACTCTTCGAATTTTTTGCTTTTTCCAGTAAGCCATGTCACAGAACGGTACAAGATAATAATGACCAAAAAGACAATTGCTGCCGGAATGATTCCGACATCTTCATAAAACATAGGATCGCCAGCAGCAGAACCTAATGCAATAATGATTACAGTTTCAAAAATTGATAATTGTTTTACACCTCGTTTACCAGCCAATTTTAATGTTAGCAATAAAATAGTGAACATTACTGTCGAACGAAATATTACTTCCAAAAGGAAAACTTCTGGCAATTCATTAAAAAAAAGTCTATTCCATTCGAAGATTTCTTTCATTTTCTTTTAGTTACTAAGTTTCTAAGTTGCTGAGATTCTAAGTTTTTATTTTGTTGCTGGAATTTTGTATTCAAGTTCTTTCGCTTCTAACGGGTATTTAGCTCGTTTGATTTTTATTATTTCATTATTATCATAAAGTTCAATGATTGCTTTTTTTGAATAAGATACTTTTCGATCTGAATAGTTTTCATTTTTATCTAAATCATCTACTTCGTAAGGCATATAAGCATCAAAATCATTATGTGTTGTAAAAATGCTGTCGGTTGTTATTCTATCTATTTTAAAAGATGAATAATAACCGTTTGAAAACTTTAAATTATAAACATCACCTACCTGAGGTTTTTTTATTAAAATTGCTGTTTTGTTATTGTTGTTAATATAAGTATTTATACTATAAATAATGGCTAAAAGCATTATAATGCTTCCAGAAAACATCCAAACTGAACTTTCTAATTTTTGATTTCGTAATTTTTCTTGCGCGTTGGAAGATAAATCATTGTAATCAAATAAAATTTCACAGTTACTGCATTGTATATTTACATATTTCCCGACGGGAAAAAGAGGAATCATAGTAATATGAGTATACGTTTTGTATATACTAAAATGCAGAGTGTTTTTAATCTCGCATTTGGGACATTTTTCATTTGAAATTATCCCATTTTTCACATTTGAATCTCGAGTTCCGACTAGAAAGAGCATATTTTATTAAGGTTCAGAGAGGCAAAAAATTAAATTGTGTTATAAAAAAACAAAGGTGCTAAAATCTTAGAATCTTAGCACCTCAGTATCTTAGTGTCTATTTTAAAGCTAACTCAATTGCATTTGTGAACAAATCTTCTAGTGAAATTCCAGCTGCTTTTGCTTGCTGCGGAATTAAACTTTCGGTTGTTAAACCTGGAATAGTGTTCATTTCCAGCATGTACGGTTCGTCGTTTACGATAATGAATTCGCTTCTTGAGAAACCTTTCATTTTTAAAACTTCGTAAGCGCGTTTTGCTGTTTCGCTTACTTTTTTAGTCAATTCGTCAGAGATTCTTGCTGGTGTGATTTCCTGAGATTTTCCTTCGTATTTCGCTTCGTAATCGAAGAAATCATTGTCTGATACAATTTCTGTAATTGGCAATACTTTAATTTCTCCCTGATAGTTAATTACACCAACAGAAACTTCAGTTCCGTCAAGGAAACTTTCAATGATGATTTCGTTATCTTCTTTATACGCAACTTCAATTGCAATTGGCAATTCCGCTTCGGTTTTTACTTTTGAGATTCCGAAACTTGAACCTGCTTTGTTTGGTTTTACGAAACATGGCAATCCAACTTTTTTTACGATTTCGGCTGTATTGATTTCATCTCCTTTGTTTAGATAATAAGAAATAGCAGTTTTGATTCCGTATGGTTTTAAAACAGATAATAAATCTCTTTTATTGAATGTTAATGCAGATTGGTAATAATCGCAAGAAGATTGTGGCATGCCGATTAATTCAAAGTAAGCTTGCATTAATCCGTCTTCGCCCGGAGTTCCGTGAATGGCGTTGAAAACACAGTCAAAAGTAATTTTCTCGCCGTTTACTGTTACAGAAAAGTCATTTTTATCGATTGGGAATTCGGCATCGTTTTGGTCTACATAAACCCATTTTTCTTTGAAAATGTGAATACGGAATCCGTTGTATTTTGTTTTGTCAAGATATTGATACACGACATTCCCGCTGATTAATGATATTTTGTATTCGCTGGAATAGCCGCCCATGATGATGGCAATGTTTTTCATGTTTTTGTTTCAGGTTTTAATTTGTTTCAAGTTTCAGGTTTTGCCGTAAATCGTTTAAATCTGTTTTGAAACTTTATTTGATATATGTTTTTTTAATAAATAATGTTCTTATGAAATAGAGTGCCCTAGCCCTGATAGGAGCGGCATCTCCCGATTTAGAAAAACAAGGCTTTTTAGCCGTAGTTTTTGTTTATCGGGAATACAGCGGATAGCAGGAAGCAGCTCCTGAAAATTATCCTTCGGCTTTGCTCAGGATGACAATCATGGCACTTTCTTGTTTTAAACAAAATTATCATTTTTTTTGAAACGAAATACTTTATCTTTGTCGCTATTAAAAATAAATTTATGAGTTTACGTCAGTATTTAACAAGCCGAGTTTTTTTCTTGCAATTGCTTGCGGCCGCAGCTATAATTGCGGTTATTGGTTATTTATTTATGCATTGGTTAACTTTTACAACAGATCACGGACATGAAATTGCTGTTCCGAATTTGTCAAAACTAACTGAGGAACAAGTGGAAAACAAATTGGATGAACTTGATTTAGATTACGTTCTTTTGGATAGTGTTGATTACAGAAGTGAATACCCAAAATATAGTGTTGTGGAGCAAGATCCATTGCCTGGGACAATGGTAAAAGTGGGTAGAAAAATTTATATCAAGATTAATGCTTCTGGTTTTTCTTCTGTGAAAATTCCAGATTTAATCGAGAAAACATATCGTGAAGCTGTACCAACGTTAAAAGCATTAGGTCTTGAGCCTGGAACGATTACGTATATTCCGAATCTTGGAAAAGACATGGTTTTGGAAATGCGTTTGAAAGGAAGAAACTTAAAAGTAGGAGATAGAGTGCTTAAAGCTTCTAAAATTGATTTGGTTTTAGGAGACGGAAAAGCAAGTTATGTAGATGAAAGTCAGGCAACAGATAGTACTGCGGTGCCTGCAGAAACCCCAAATGATGAACAATAATATTGAAGAAAATTTAGATCTGGAAGACGAATTATTTGAGCACTACAGATTTGAAGTACCAAAAGGTCAGGCGTTTTTGCGTATTGACAAATATTTAATGTATTTGATTCCGAATGCCACGAGAAATAAAATTCAGAATGCGGCAACTAACGGAAATATCTTTGTAAATGATATTCCGGTAAAATCAAATTACAAAGTAAAACCTTTTGATGTGATAACGGTTATGTTGTCGCATCCTCCATTTGAAAATCATATTCTTCCTGAAGATATTCCGTTGAATATTGTTTATGAAGACGATGCTCTTTTATTGATTAATAAAGAGCCTGGAATGGTTGTACATCCTGGTCACGGAAATTATACGGGAACTTTGGTAAATGCTTTGGCACATCATTTTGATAATCTGCCAATGAATAGCAGTGAGCGTCCAGGTTTGGTTCATAGAATTGACAAGGACACTTCTGGTCTTTTGGTTGTGGCTAAAACAGAAGCCGCTATGACGCATTTAGCAAAGCAGTTTGAAGCGAAAACGACCGAACGTGAGTATATTGCTCTGGTTTGGGGGAATGTTGTGGCTGAGAGCGGTACAATTGAAGGAAATTTAGCGAGGCATTTAAAAGACAGAATGCAGATGGCGGTTTTTGATGATCCAGAAGTTGGAAAACCTGCTATTACGCATTATAAAGTTTTGGAGCGTTTTGGTTATGTGACTCTTATTTCTTGTAAATTAGAAACAGGAAGAACGCATCAGATTCGTGCACATATGAAACATATTGGTCATCCGTTATTTAATGATGAGCGTTATGGAGGTCATCTGATTTTGAAAGGAACGACTTTTACAAAATACAAACAGTTTATAGAAAATTGTTTTAAAGCTTTACCACGTCAAGCACTGCATGCTAAAACGCTTGGATTTGTTCACCCAACTACGGGAGAAATGATGCGTTTTGATACAGAATTGCCTCAGGATTTTCAGGATTGTATCGAGAAATGGCGTGTTTATGTGAAATCGCATAATACGGAAGAAGAGAATTAATTAGATAATTTGTCAATTTGAAAATTAGATAATTCTTATACTAAATAAAAAAAGCTCCTTTTTGGGAGCTTTTTTTATGATTCTATTTTTACATTTCTGTTTAGAAATATTGAGATTTTTTCTGCTATTTCATATGCATCTTTTTCTTTTAATTGTTTTTTAATGATGTAATCATTAGAAGAAATAGGAAAAACATCCAAGTATACTTTCCAGCCTAAACTATATTTCTCGTTGAGATAAACTACATTTACAGATTGTAATTTATATAATTTGCAGTGAAGTTTATTATTAATATACAAATCTTCATCTCTAATACTAAACACATGAAATTTGTTTTTGTACCATTCAAAATAATCATTAAACAGTACATATGTGAGTGCTGGCATTGCAATGATTATTGAGATAAAGGTTTCAGCGATTAGGTCAGGTTTTAATTTGCTTATAATTAATAGCAATATTGAAAAGAAAATTATCCAAGGAACAATCAGTGATTTTTTATTGAAATAAAATGAAATAGTCATTTCGTTATCACCATTTTGCAAGATCTCGTATTTTTCCATTCGTTATGACTGTTTTTAGAAAGATTTAATTCTTAAATCAGTTATTTTGACTTCTCCGTTGCTTATGAAACCTAATTTCCCTTTTTGATTTAAATTGCTTTTTTCAAGGGAACATTCTAATGAAGTCTGGTTGTCTACAGAAAAGTATAATTGGTTGTTTTGAACTCTAATTTTTATAACATACCATTTGTTGTTTTCCAACTTCATTGGTTTTTTGAATAGGGTTGGACCGCCTCGTTTGCCATACGAATCGTCTTTTTTATCATAAAGTCCGTCGCCAATTACTAGGTTTTGATCAATTTGATATAAATATGTTCTAATGTATTTTCCTTTATTCAAATTGAGCATGGTTTCGAATAAAGATGCATTTGTCATGTTGACTTTAAAATCAATTTCATAATTCTCTGGAAGCTGTTTCTTTGAAATTAAAACTCCCCAAGGTGAAAGAGAACCATTTCCAGTAAGGGTATCATTTTTTAAAATCCATTCTTTAGAATCAATTGTCCAATCTGATTTTAATTCTTTTGATGTATTAAACGTATATTCTTTTTTTACTGTTGAAATGGTGCTAGAACAAGAAATCAACACGAATGGTAACAGTAGAAATACTGCAAATTTTATTTTCATTTAATTTGATTCTGAGTGATGTTTTATTTTTCCGATTGAACCTGTTTCAGATGGCAAAAGTTCAAAAACAGAAGTAGGAGCAAGACCTTGTTCGATTCGGTGCGAAACATAGAGTATGGAAACGTTTGTTTCTTGTTTTATGGTGTTGATAAGCTGAATTACCAAATCTACATTTTCGTCGTCTAAACCTTCTACGGGTTCGTCTAAAATTAATAATGGCGGGTGTTTTAAAACTGCACGAACGATTAATGCAACGCGTTGTTGGCCAATAGAAAGATCAATAAAACGTTTTTTGCGTAAATGCGTCATTTCGATTACTTCGAGCCATTGTGTTACAATATTTTTCTGATGTGTTGTAGGTTCTGTATACAATCCGATTTGGTCAAAGAATCCTGATAATATCATCTGTTCAACCGTATGGCTTTTCTGGAACAGATCCATCATAGAAGTAGCGTAAATCCCGATTTGTTTTTTAATATCCCAAACACTTTCGCCAGTTCCTTTTTTTCTTCCAAATAAAAATAAATTCTGTCCAAAACCTTTCGGATTGTCTCCTGTAATCAAAGACAAAATAGTACTTTTTCCGGAACCATTTGGACCGACTAACTGCCAGAATTCGCCTTGTTTTATTGTCCAAGAAATATTGTTGAGAATCTTTCTTTCGTCATAACTAACTGAAACATTTTCGAGTCTGATTAATTCGTCTTCTGGAAAAGTATGGACTTCCGTTGCTTTTGGAATTGCAGTTGTGTTTAATGTTTTGAAATGATTTTCGGCTTTTTTAAATGGATGCAATTCGAATGTATTGTCTTTAATTTGAGCTTTATTGGGCACAAATTCTAGCACATCAACGGTACGATTTAAAAGCTGAATAATTGCAATATCGTGGGTTAGATCTTTTAACGAATTGGCTAAAACAACTCTTGAAGCCTGATCCAAATGGTCAAAAGGATTGTCGAAAATAATGTAATCCGGTTTCTGATTGATACAGTATTTTAAAAACTCTTTTTTTCGCTCGCCGGAAGAAAAAGTTCGAAGTTGTCTGTGCGAATCTGGAGAAGCTTCAACGCTGTCGTATTGAAACTCTTTTTCGATAAATTTTTCAATTGCAATATCAGAAAATAGTATTCCTTTTTGATTGTTAAAAACAGCTAATTCTCCAGTTGCTTCGCCGTTTAATATATTTTCTATTAATTTCTTTTTATTTACCTGATTTGATAAAAGTATATCCCAGTGTTGCATTGTAATTTTTATTTGTATTTTTTTTTAGCCACAGATTATAAGGATTAGAGAAGATTAATCATTCGAATCTTTTTAATCTGTGGCAAAAAAATATATTTTATTCTGTTTTTTGTGTTGCCATTTCGCGGTTGTTTCTTGACCATTCGCTCCAAGAACCAGCATATAATTTAGGAATTGAAAGTCCAGCGTAATCCATCGCCAATAAAGTATGGCAGGCCGTAACGCCAGAACCGCAATGTACGATTGTATTTTCTGGTTTTTTATCTTTTAAAACGGCTTTGTACTTTTCTGCTAATTCATTGGCTGGTTTAAAGAATCCGTTTTCATCCAGATTTTCTGTTAGTGGAACATTAACAGCTCCTGGAATATGTCCTGCAATTAAATCAAGCGGTTCTACTAAGCCATCATATCTGTTTTTATCACGAACATCGATTACAATATTTTGATTGTTTTTACGAGCTTTTTCGACTTCTTCGATATCGGCTAAAAGCAATTTCCATTCTTGAGAAGGATATGTTGTTTTATCAAAAGTCTCAATTCCAGAAATGGTAGGAAAACCTGCTTGAATTGCTGCTTGATAACCGCCATTTAAAACCTGAATTTTTTCATGTCCAATGGCGCGCATCATCCACCAGAAACGAGCAGCAAAATTAGAACCGTTTTTATCATCGTAAACGACAACATGATCGGAAGGTGAAATTCCTAATGAAGAAAGTACTTTAGAAAAATCTTCTGGAGATGGCAAAGGGTGTCGTCCACCATTTGCTGGATTTTCTGGAATCGCAGCCAGATCGCGATTTAAATCTACAAAACGAGCGCCTTTCAAATGTTCTTTTTGATAATTTTCGAAAGTATTCGCGCCGGCTCTAGCATCAACTAAAATGATTCTAGTATTAGCAATTAATTCTTGAGCTGAAATTATAGGAGAAAGGATAGTTGACATTTTTTATTTTTTCTTTGAATTGCCAAGCCAGAGCAAGGCATTTAAAATTAATTGACTTTGTGTTTTGTTTTCAAAAGTATAGGATAAAGTCTTGTTTGTTCCTCCTTCATAATCAATATCATTATGCCCCATATTTACATACAGCATTTTGTATTTTTTATTGGTCCAAACAACGGGATAATAACCGCTGTGCCAGATTTCATGTGCTTTTGGACCAGTTCCTAAAGGAAAACTAGATTCGTCTATTGCTAATAAAATTTCAATATCAGGATTTTTAGTCAAATCATTCGACCATCTATACCATTCGTTTGGAGCCGAAGAGAAGGTTTTAGGCAGATTTTTAGTCACAGGATGCTGATTTTCTATTCTTAAAACTGCCGAAGTCGGTTTCCATGTATTGCTTCCGTATTCGCCAGAACCTAAAAAAGTATTATGATACCAGTTCCAATCTTGATTATAGCTCGAATTATTTAAAGCAAATGCCGAAAAGTGAAATCCGATGAAACCGCCGCCATTTTCCATATATTTTTGAAAAGCTTCACGCTGTTCCTTTTTCTCAGGTCTTGTGTCTAAAAACAAAACAATTTGATATTTAGACAAGAACTTCGCATTTAGATTATCCCAATTGCTAGTTGAATCATATTGAAAATGATTCTCTTCTGCTAGCTTTGGAAAGTATTTATTGGCTTCATGTACAAAACTGATATGTGCTTGATCGTTTTTTGCGGTATAAAAAGCAATGACTTTAAATTTAGTATTTTCTTTTTTGTTTTGCGAAAAGCCAAAAAATGAAATAAGGAAAAGAATTAATAAAAGGCTTTTTTTAAAATTGGTTTGGTGGTTTTGGTTAAAAATAGTCATAAATGCTTAGGAAATTATACTGGAATTTTTTCGATTAAAATTTCATTCTCAGATTTGTCAAAATATGTGCAAGTCATTTCCACTATATCAACTCTCCATTTTGCAATTCCTGCTTGTGCACAGTGCTTACAGAAAGTCATATAATCGGTTTCGCCGTGCTGATGTTTTACCAAGTTTTCTATAAAAAGTTCTTTGTTAGGAAAATCGGCTACTTTCATTTCAGGATATTTTTCTTCTGCAGCAGCGGTGTAATTGTTTAATCCGTAATAAACAACGCTTCCGTCATGTACAAAAGTGTCATATCCTTTCACACCCAGAATTATTAAATCTTGAATATAATTAGGAAAATCTGCGCCCGTTTTTACTTTTGAATGGGCTTCTTTTATTTGTTCTATTGTAAACATATTTATATGATTTTTAAGTTAGGGTTTGCCACGAATTGCACTAATTTACACGAATTTTTTATTTAAAAATTTCGGAAAATTAATTAGTGTCAATTCGCGAAATTCGTGGCGAAAAAAAAATTATTTCAAAAATACGATTAATGCTTTTATAAATGAATCAAAAGATTCAATATGTGGCAAATGTCCTGTATTTGGAATTTCTACCAATTTTGAGTTCGGAATTTCTTTTTGAGTTCTTTTACCCAGCTCGGCATAATTTCCCATTGTTTTTCTCACTTCTTCAGAAACCAATGGTTTGCCTAAAGCCGTTTTATCTCTTGTTCCGATAATCAATAGTGTTTGGCATTTGATATTTTTAAATTCATATAATACAGGCTGTGTAAAAATCATATCGTACAAAAGAGCCGAATTCCAAGCCACAAGATCATAATCTGGTGCTGTGGTCCAGCCTGCGCCAAGTTCAGCCCATTTTTGATAATCGGCATTCCATTTTCCGTCATAATAATTTGCCATTTGGTACTGTTTAATGCCTTCGTAATTCTGTTTCAATTCTGCTTCGTACCACCAATCAACAGGTTTGTACGGAACAACCAATTTCCAGTCTTCTAAACCAATCGGATTTTCTAGAACCAGTTTTTCTGTAGTTTCTGGATACATCAATGCAAAGCGCGTTGCCAGCATTCCGCCCATAGAATGTCCTAATACAGTCGTCTTGCTAATTCCTAAGTGATCTAAAAGTTTTTTGGTGTTTTCTGCTAGCTGCTGAAAAGTGTATTGAAAATGATCTGGTTTTGTCGATTTTCCGAAACCAATCTGATCGGGAACAATTACGCGATAACCTTCTTTTGTCAACGCTTTAATAGTAGTTTCCCAATAAGCGCCATTGAAGTTTTTTCCGTGCAGTAAAACGATATTTTTCTGGTTATAGTTTTCGGGAATAATATCCATATAACTCATTTTTAGATACTGTCGCTGACTGCTCAGCTCTATAAAATGAACAGGAAATGGATATTCGTAATTGCTTAAATTAATATCTAATGCTTTTATATTTCCCTGTTGGGCAAAACTTAAGCATGGAATAAGTATGAATAATAGTCTTAGAATTTTCATTTTAGAAGGCATTGTTTTTATGATTTATAAAGTTAAACCGAACCATTTTTAAAACAAAGCTTAAAATCTTAAAGTTATCAGAAAAAAAGAGTTTGAAATGATTTTCTTGTTTTTAGTGCCAATAATCGATGTTTTGTTGAAATTTTATCGATTAAATGATGCTGATTATGAAAATAATGTATTTTAACGAATAATGGAGCACTTCAAAGGACTTCTTTTATTAATAGGAAAATAGGACGTAATTTAGTGTAAGAATGTTGTAAGCCTTAAATGATAGTATTATGAAAAAAACTATACTTTTACTCCTGCTCACAGTCCCCACATTTGCCCAAGAACTCAATACTTTTGATTTCGCCGTTATAAACTCAACCTTAATTTCTGCCAATATAGATCTTGACAAAGGTCGGAGCGTTGTTGCGGCAAATCAAGATCAATATTCAGCTTATTTTCAATACGCTCTTACAATGTGTGAAGACGATATCATTTTTGGCGCTGGAATTGACAAGTCCGAAATCGATCGTACCTATGTAGGTTATATCGGAAAGATTTGCGATAAATTTAGAGCTACAATTGGCATAGGATATGTCGATTCTAGAAGTGGTTACGAGGGAACTTTTACAGGTTTTAGCATCTCATGGCATTTTTCTGAAAATGCCTATATTGGTGGAAACTTAGAAAATTTACATTCGTCAATAATTGATTATGATACCGACGAAAGTTTTGATTATTATAAGAAACTTGTTCCCAAAGTTTTTGGAAGTTATGAAATTATTCCAAATGTGATTGCTTTTGGACAGCTGAGTTCGAGAGTAAATGATATCGCTTTAAAATATCAGGTTCGCCGATTTTCAGCGGGAGGGTTTTATTCTGGACATTCGTTTGGTGGGATTTTCGGAACCGTTAATGTCGGACGATTTGCCTTTTCTTGCAGTACCACTTTTGAAAGAGTAAATTTTGGGTTAAAGTTTGAATAACGAAATTAAAGATAAAGTTTGATTAAGAGAAAAATCCCAAAGACAATATCAGCAATTGTTTTTGGGATTTTTTATAAAATTAATTTGCTTGTTATAGTCCAACAAAATCATCGCTTTTCGGGAAAATGCTCAAAGCTTGAATTGCAATTTCTGGAGTAGGAGAAGCTAATTTTCTAAGTTTTGTATCCATCCATGCACCATCAACCGTAATGGTTGCGCAAAGCGTATCATCTTCTCTTCTAAATTCGTGAATGATAGACCAGCGAGAAGCATCGGCTTTCATTTTTGAAGTTTTGGTATGAATGAATATTTTGTCTGAAAGTTTTAATTCTTTTCTGAAAACACATTCTTCTCTAAATAAAACAGGACCAAAACCTTGTGTCTGCATTACTTTTAAAGTTAAACCTAGTTCTTCTAAGATTTCGATACGATGCTGTGCACCAAAATCGTAATAAGCACTGTGACGAACGTGAAAATTTGGGTCAAGATCTGACCAGCGGAAAGATATTTCTTTTACAAATGAAGCCATTTTATAATTGTAATTTTAATGAGAAATCGAAATTACGAATAAAAAATAAAAGAAAATTATAAAATTACTATGCGTGCATATTTTTTTATTGTTATTTGTACTCATTTACATGATGTGGAAATTCTTCTTCGTAAAACGGATAAGAAATTCCAATAATAGCTATTTCATAATGTTCTGAATCCATTCCAGCAATATAGCAACCAATTCCTTTTATTTCTTTACTACTTTCATTATAAACTTTTAGATTAGGAATAGTTTGAGTTGAAATAAGCAGATTTTCTGGATGTTTTTCTGCTTTAATTGAATTCTTTTTACAGTACTCTGTGAAGAAATTATAATTGAAATTTTCGCTTACAAAGGTAATTTTTCCAGATACAACTCCCATAGGAGCATCTGCATTTTCAAGATTGCAGGTGCCAATTTTTTTATTATCAAGAAATATAGTGTAGTTCATTTAAATTTTCATCTTCGATAATTCTACCTCCAATTTATCAAAATTCTCCTCGTTTTTGTCGACTACATATTGTTTGAGCTTCTGGCATTCTGCTTCGGTTTCAAAAAGCATTTTGAAGACTACTTTAGTTTGGTTTTCAGCAACAGTTTCAAAAGTTGTTAGAATTTGAAAAAGCGGTTTAGAATGACGTTTCCACGCAATAAGATTCGGTTTGTCAATTTTGATAAATTCACACTCATTTTCAAAATTTCCTCTTTCTGGGCCATGCATGGTAAATTTCCATATTCCACCTTCGCGAAAATCAAATTCATGAAATGTATTGGTAAAACCTTTTGGTCCCCACCAATTTTTTAAGTGTTCTGGATGACTCCAGGCTTTAAAAACTAGTTCTTGAGGGAAATTCAAAATACGTGTGGTAATAATTTCTGAATCTGGGGTTGTCGAAAGAATCTCTGAAGTCATTTTTTTAAGTTTTAAATTAAACAAAAATTCACGGTTATAAAATTACGTCTATTTTTAAATACTTTCAAGATTGTCCCATTCGTATTCGATTTTATTAATTTTCATGAAATATGGAATTAATAGCAGAATTTCTAGTCTAAAAGAAAAATGATCTTTTCCTGCACTGAATGGAAGTATGAAAAGTGAAGCAATGCATATTGCAATTCCAACTATGGCATCTATTTTGGCAATTATAATGGCGTTGGGCTTTTCAAACCAAAGAGAATATGCTGCAAATCCTTTAAGAAGCATGATAGAAATTATAAAAATTCCGGTTCCAGAATAAGCGGTATCGGTTGAGAATCCGTAAAGAGATAAATTTACGTTTGGAACAAAAAGATTTGTAATAAGAGAGCCTATCGCACATATAGCCATAAACATAAAAATCCAGCAGAAAACTTTTATCCACCAAGACAGAAGTTTACGTCTTATTATTTCTGGTTTTTCAAATTCATCAAAATTGCTTTTTAATTCTTGTTCCATGGTTTGTTTTTGGTATAGATCGATTGGTTAGATATATTTTGAGTTTAATTTTTAAGCTGTCTTTTCTCTTCTATCTTGTTTATTTTTTTGACAATCCATGGGAGTGTTAATCCTTGGCCAATTAAAGTAAGAAGTACAACTGCAATAGAAATGAAAATAATAGCATTTCTAAGCGGAAATGGCGTTCCATCTTCTAAAAATTTTGGCAATCCAATTGCAATGGCAAGCGAAACAATACCGCGCATTCCTGACCAGCTTATAATTAAGCTGTTTCCGAAGTCGAGAAGAGCATTTTCGCTTACTTTTCGCTTTTTCTTGTCGTTATTTCTAAAAGCTTTCTGAAGGTTTATTTTTTGAATAAATATTCTGACCATTCTTGTTAGCAATGCTACAATTGTTATTATTACGGCATAACCAATATAAGGCAAAATCATGTCATTTTCTATATCTTCTAAAACGTATCTGAAATTTAGTCCGATTAAGATAAAAATTAATCCGTTGAGTAAAAAGATAATAACATCCCAAAGGCTTTTAGAACTGTTTTTTAAGTGCTCTGGAAAAACTTTACTGCTTAAACGGGCCATTGCCAAACCTAAGAAAACAACTGCTATAACTCCAGAAACGTGTAAATGCTCGGCAACAAGGTAGGTGACAAAAGGCATTAAAAGCATAAAACTCACCACAACATTAGTATTTTTTCTAACCGTCCTTAGTATAATACCTAATACTTTCCCCATTACCGCACCTACCAAAAAACCTCCTCCTAATAAAAAAACAAATTGAAAAGCGGCTTTCCAGATTACAAAAGTAGCACCCATAACGGCAGCAACTGCAAAATGATAGGCAACCAAAGCAGAGGCATCGTTTATTAAGCTTTCGCCTTCGAGTATAGTTAAAGTCTTTTGAGGTATTCCGAGTCCTTTTGTAATGTTTATGGCAGCGACAGCATCGGTGGCTGATAGTACAGCTCCAAGTACAAACGATAGAGGCCATGTCATGCCGGGAATCATATAATGAGAAACGACTGCGATCCAAAAAGTAGTGAAAAAAACTAATGGTATTGCTAGTGAACTAATTGTGCCTATATTGGTTTTGAAGTGTTTAGGCGAAATATTAAAAGAAGCATCATATAAGAGCGGAGGAAGAAAAATCAGGAAAATGATTTCAGGATTGATTTCGATTTCATTGATCGTTGGAATAAATCCGATGGCAACGCCAACAATTACAAGCAGAATCGGGTAGGGAAGTTTGGCTTTGTCTGCAAAAGCAGAAATACCGATAACGATGGCTAATATGAAAATGATTATGGTGTAGTTTTCCATTTTGCTGATGCGCTAAATTTAGTTTTTAGATTTTTACCACTACAGTTCCGCTAATAATGTCATGGATTGCCCTTTTCTTTGAACTCGAAAAAATAGATATAAAAGAAAGCCATCCTAATAATAATTTGAATGAATATCGAATTATTGCCTGTAAAATATTTATTGATTTTGTTTCGTCTGAATTTTTTCTAATTCTAATGCTTTTAATATTATTTCCAATTGTTCCTCCAAAAGTTGTTGCAATAGGTTCATACATAAATAAAGCTATCAATAAAACAGCTCTTAGCCAATCAGGAACATTTTTAAAATTAGATAAAACATCCGAAAAAATGATCATGCAAGCGATTATTAATACTGAATCAATTAAAATAGATTGTATTCTTTCTAATAAAAAAGGGTATTTTTCTTTCATTGATTTTTTTAACGAATATAATTAATTCTCTTTTATGCAGGAGTGATAAAAATTTTTTATCAACCCGAATGAAAAATATATTTTATCTTATTTAATGTTCTAATAATGACACCTAAAAAGGAATATGCCACATCTGTCAGGTATGTAAAATGTCATGTTGTCAGATGATTTTTTTGGCACTGACGCAAAACTGACAATTTTATTTGGTTTTTTATATTGGCACAAAGATTGACTTATGCCACCTGAGTTATTAAAATAAAATCAAAAATTAAATATATAAAAAATGGGTAAAATAATCGGAATTGACTTAGGTACGACGAACTCTTGTGTTTCTGTAATGGAAGGTAACGAAGCAGTTGTTATCCCTAACGCAGAAGGAAAAAGAACTACACCATCTATCATCGCTTTTGTTGAAGGTGGAGAAATTAAAGTAGGTGATCCTGCAAAAAGACAAGCAGTAACTAACCCTACAAAAACGATTGCTTCTATTAAACGTTTTATGGGACACACTTTTGCTGAAACTACAGAAGAAGCAAAAAGAGTTCCTTACAGTGTTGTAAAAGGTGACAACAATACTCCACGTGTGGATATTGATGGACGTTTATACACTCCACAAGAATTGTCTGCAATGACACTTCAAAAAATGAAAAAAACTGCTGAAGACTATTTAGGTCAGACAGTTACTGAGGCAGTTATCACTGTTCCTGCTTACTTTAACGATGCGCAACGTCAAGCTACAAAAGAAGCTGGTGAAATCGCTGGTCTTAAAGTTATGCGTATCATCAACGAGCCAACTGCTGCTGCACTTGCTTACGGATTAGATAAAAAAGGAACTGATCAAAAAATTGCTGTTTACGATTTAGGTGGAGGTACTTTTGATATCTCTGTTCTTGAATTAGGAGACGGTGTATTTGAAGTATTATCTACAAATGGTGATACTCACTTAGGTGGTGATGATTTTGACCAAGTTATTATTGACTGGTTAGCTGACGAATTCAAAACTGAAGAAGGAATTGATTTACGTTTAGATCCAATGTCATTACAGCGTTTGAAAGAAGCTGCTGAGAAAGCTAAGATTGAATTATCATCTTCTGCTGAAACAGAAATCAACTTACCATACGTAACTGCTACTGCTTCTGGACCAAAACACTTAGTAAAAAAATTAACTAGAGCTAAATTTGAGCAATTATCTGATTCTTTAGTAAAACGTTCTATGGAGCCAGTTGCTAAAGCATTAAAAGATGCAGGTTTATCTACATCTGATATCGACGAAGTAATCCTTGTAGGAGGTTCTACTCGTATGCCAAGAATCGCTGACGAAGTTGAAAAATTCTTCGGTAAAAAAGCGTCTAAAGGTGTTAACCCTGATGAGGTTGTTGCTATTGGAGCTGCTATTCAAGGTGGAGTTTTATCTGGAGATGTAAAAGATGTATTGTTACTTGACGTAACTCCTCTTTCTTTAGGTATCGAAACTATGGGTGGTGTATTGACTAAATTAATTGAGTCTAACACAACTATTCCAACTAAAAAATCTCAAGTATTCTCTACTGCTGCTGATTCTCAACCATCTGTTGAAATCCACGTATTACAAGGAGAAAGAGCGATGGCTGCTGATAACAAAACTATCGGTCGTTTCCACTTAGACGGTATTCCACCAGCACCAAGAGGAGTTCCTCAAATCGAAGTAACTTTCGATATCGATGCTAATGGTATCATCAAAGTTTCTGCAACTGACAAAGGAACAGGAAAATCTCACGATATTCGTATCGAAGCTTCTTCTGGATTAACAGCTGAAGAAATCGAAAAAATGAAAAAAGATGCTGAAGCTAACGCTGATGCTGACAGAATTGCAAAAGAAAGAGCTGAGAAATTGAACGAAGCTGATAGTACTATCTTCCAAACTGAATCTCAATTGAAAGAATTAGGAGATAAATTAACAGACGATCAAAAAACAGCTATTGAATATGCTTTAACTGAATTGAGAATGGCTCACCAATCTCAAGATCTTGATGCAATCCAAAAAGGATTAGACAATGTTAATGCAGCTTGGAAAACAGCTACAGAAGCAATGTACGCTCAAGGAGGTGAAGGACAACAAGCTGCTCCACAACAAGAGCAGTCTTCTGGAGATAACGTTGAAGACGTTGAATTCGAAGAAGTAAAATAATTTACTCCGTAAAGACGTATTGCGTCTTTACAATTGAATATGAAAACCGAGTCAGAAATGGCTCGGTTTTTTTGTTTGTATCAATTAACGTAGATACGCACCACAGTTCGTCCAAATCTAGGTTTTTCACAAACTGATAATTGTCATTTCCTGTTCGGAATCTTTTTCGTAATATTACTATTGTAAATTTTCATGAATGAGAAAGATCAAATACAAGAAAGGACGCAAGCTGCAACACATTACTTTAGAGTATACAGGCTCACATAAAGAGCATGAGACCGAAATGCAGCTTTTTGTATACGATGATGCCGATGTTATTGAATACGATAAGTTTACCGTCTTGGCTCTAAATTCTTGTTTTGATTATACTAAAAACAATTGGCTTAATATTCATGGCTTAAATGACATTGATCTTATTAAAACGATTGGTGCTCATTTTAAACTTGATGATTTTCTTTTGGCCGATATATTAAATACCACCAAAAGAACCAAGCTAGAAGAACAGCAAAACGTTTTATTCTTCAATATAAAATCACTTTTACCTTCTGAGTATTCGGACAATCTTAGTGTAGAACAAATCAGTTTTATTTTGAAAGATGGACTTCTAATCTCTTTTCAAGAAAAACGAAGCGATTTTTTTGCGCATATCAGAGAGCGTCTTCGCACACACGCAGGAATTGTTAGAACTAAAAAAGTAGATTACCTCCTTTATTTATTGCTTGATGCTGTAATGGAAAACTTCTATATTACTATTGAAGATGAAGAAGATAAAATTGAAGAATTAATTAATCAGGCTAAAAAAGGGGCACATCCTGTTATTCTTGAAAAAATTGAAAACCATCGTGATAATTTTAATTTTTTAAAACGTTCCATTGTGCCACTTCGAGATTCACTTTATTATCTAAAAACAATTAAAGATGATGATGAATCAAACGGCTTAATTCAGAAAGAAACATTTAATTTCTTTATCAGGCTACATCAAAAAAGTCTGGAACTTTTAGAACAGGTAGAATCGGATATGAGCGCACTAGAAAGTGCCTCAAACTTTTATTTTTCGGAACAAAGCCGAAAAATGAATGAAATCATGAAAACGTTGACTATCATTTCAGCGATATTTATTCCGCTTACTTTTATTGTGGGAGTGTACGGAATGAACTTTGAAAACATGCCAGAACTTAAAACCCAGAACGGCTATTTTGTGGTCATGGGCATTATGTTTCTGCTGGTAATAGCCCTAATTATCTATTTCAAAAAAAGACGCTGGTTTTAACGTTTGTTACAGTCGTGAAGAATTAGGATTTATGTAATTTTGTTATTTAGAATAAATATAAATAATTATGAGTAAAGCAATATATATTGCCACTAGCGACCATAATAGTGGAAAATCAATTATTACGCTCGGTTTGATGAGCATCTTAATTGGTAAAACAGCCAAAGTAGGGTATTTTAGACCTATAATCGAAGATTTTGTGGATGGTGAAGTAGATAATCATATCGAGACTGTTTTGTCGTATTTTAACCTTGATATTGCGTTTGAAGATGCTTATGCTATTACCAAAAGCAGATTAATTAAGAAAAAGAACAAAGGGAAAATAGGAGAGGTTCTAGATTTAATTATCGAGAAGTATAAAAAACTAGAAGAACGTTTTGATTTTGTTTTGGTTGAAGGAACAAGCTTTACGGGAGAAGGAACTTCTATCGAATTAGATTTGAATGTTTTGATTGCCAAAAATCTCGGAATTCCAACCATAATTGTAGGTTCAGGAGTTGGTAAGACTTTAGAAGAACTTTTAGATAGTCTGTATTTGGTTTACGATTCTTTCAAAGTAAAAGAGGTTGAAGTTTTATCTGTTTTTGCTAATAAAGTACAGCCCGAAAATATTGAATTGGTGACAAAAAGCTTGCAGAAAAGTTTGCCTTCCAATGTTTTGATAAATACAATTCCGCTTATTTCAAGTTTGAATAATCCGACCATGCAGGAAATTGTAAACGAATTGAATGCCAAAGTTTTGTTTGGAGAAAATTATCTGAATAACGAAATCGGACATTACAGTGTTGGAGCAATGCAACTTCATAATTATTTGGTGCATTTGCATAACAATGCTTTAGTAATTACTCCTGGAGACCGTTCTGATATTATTTTAGGAGCTTTACAAGCTAATGAATCGGCAAATTATCCGACGATTTCAGGAATTATCCTGACAGGAAATATTGTTCCAGAGGAAAGTATTTTAAAGCTTATTGAAGGGCTTTCGGCTATTGTTCCGATTATTGCTGTAGATGGAGGAACTTACCATATTACAAATAAAATAGGCTCTATAAAATCGGAGATTTACGCCAACAATACACACAAGATTGAAACCTCAATTAATACTTTTGAAAAATACGTCGAAATTGAAGCTTTATCGCAAAGAGTAATTACTTTTCAGCCGGAAGGTATGACGCCAAAAATGTTTCAGTATAACATGGTTAAAAGAGCCAAACAGCATAGAAAACATATTGTGTTGCCAGAAGGAAATGATGACAGAATTATTACAGCAGCGTCAAGATTGTTGGATATGGATGTAGTGGATATTTCAATCATTGGAGATAAAAAACAAATCGAAAGTAAAGTCGCAGAACTTGGACTTACATTTGATTTTTCTAAAGTAAATATTATCAATCCGATCGAGTCTGAAATGTATGAAGATTATGCTAATACGTACTATGAGCTTAGAAAAGCTAAAAACGTAAGTATTACAATGGCAAGAGATTTAATGGAAGATGTTTCGTATTTCGGAACCATGATGGTCTATAAAGGCCATGCAGACGGAATGGTTTCTGGAGCGGCTCACACCACACAGCATACGATTTTACCAGCATTACAATTCATTAAAACCAAACCTAATTCATCTGTAGTTTCTTCAGTATTTTTTATGTGTTTAGAAGATCGAGTTTCTGTTTTTGGAGATTGCGCTATTAATCCAAACCCAACAGCAGAACAATTGGCAGAAATTGCAATTTCGTCAGCAGAATCAAGTCTGGCATTCGGAATTGAACCAAAAATAGCCATGCTTTCTTATTCTTCTGGATCATCAGGAAAAGGAGATGAGGTAGACAAAGTAAGAACAGCAACGGCAATTGTAAAAGAAAAAAGACCCGACTTAAAAATTGAAGGTCCAATTCAGTACGATGCTGCGGTTGATTTAAGCGTTGGAAAAAGCAAAATGCCAGATTCAGAAGTCGCAGGACAGGCTAGCGTATTGATTTTCCCAGATTTAAATACAGGAAATAATACTTACAAAGCCGTTCAGAGAGAAACAGGAGCTTTGGCAATTGGCCCAATGTTACAAGGTTTAAATAAACCAGTAAATGACCTAAGCCGAGGATGTACTGTTGATGATATTATTAATACAGTCGTAATTACAGCCATTCAGGCTCAAGGAATGTAGTTAATTGTGAATTGTTAATGGTAAAGATTAATTAATTATAATTTGCCTTAAAAATCACTTTTATTGACTATAAATTTGTGAAACAAAAACAGAAAGTTTGAGTCTTTTAAGAAAACTCAGCACCTTAGAAACTTAGCATCTTAGAATCTTTTAAAAAAATGAAAATATTAATTATAAATTCAGGAAGTTCTTCAATTAAATACCAATTAATGGTAATGCCAGAAAACGTAGTAATCTGTTCTGGAATGATTGACAGAATTGGTTTAGAAACTTCAAATATTACTTTTAAAACAGCTGTTGCTTCACGAGAAGAAACACTTCCAATTCCGAATCACAAAATAGGTTTGCAGAAAGTGGCTAATATGCTTTTAGATCCTGAAAAAGGAGTAATTAAATCTACTTCAGAGATTGCTGCTGTTGGTCATCGTGTGGTGCATGGTGGAAGCGACTTTAGCGCTACAGTAAAAATTGATAACAAAGTTAAAGAAAAAATCAAACAGCTTTTTGAATTGGCACCTTTGCACAATCCTGCCAATTTAGAGGGAATTAATGTGGCAGAAGAAATTTTCAGTTCGGCAGAGCAAATTGCTGTTTTTGATACTGCATTTCATCAAACTATGCCAGAAGTAGCATATAAATATGCAATTCCGAATTACCTTTTGACAGAAAATAAAGTTCGTGTTTACGGTTTTCATGGAACAAGTCATAAATATGTTTCTGAAAAGGCAATTAAATACTTAAAAGATAATTCTAAAGTAATTACCATCCACTTAGGAAATGGCTGTAGTATGGCCGCAGTTAAAAACGGAAAGTGTATTGACACTTCAATGGGATTTTCTCCTTCAAATGGCTTAATTATGGGAACTCGCGCTGGAGATATTGACCAGTCTGTTGTTTTTTATATGATTAAAAATTTAGGTTATACTCCAGATGAGGTAAATGCTGTTTTATTGAAACAAAGCGGTATGCTTGGCCTTACTGGTTATAGTGATTTGCGTGACATTGAAGGTGAAGCCGAAAAAGGAAATAAAGAATGTCTCTTGGCATTGCAAATGAATGCTTATAGAATTAGAAAAACAATAGGGGCTTATGTCGCAGCTCTAAACGGATTAGATGCAATTGTTTTTACTGCAGGAATTGGAGAAAACTCATCGTATATGCGTAATTTGATTTGTACAGACATGGATTATTTCGGAATTGAAATTGATACAGAAAAGAATCAAATTCGTTCTAAAGAATTAAGAGAAATCAGCTCAGAGAAGTCTAAAGTAAAAGTTTTGGTAGTTCCGACTGATGAAGAATATGAAATTGCAAATCAGGTATTTCAATTGCTTGAAAATTAGAATGTTTTACATTTCGTAGTTAAAGGCTCCTTTCTTAAGGAGCCTTTTTTATGCTTTCAGTTTAAGTTTTTTGTCAGTATCTTTGAATTTAAAAAATAATATCTTGAAATCGATACTTTTTAAATCCGTTTTCTTCTTTTTCATCGCTTTACAGCTTCAGGCACAAGAATTACTTCCCTTTGTAGAAAATTATAGCAAATCTGATTATCAGGGAGATAATCAAATCTGGAATGTTGTACAAGGCAATGATAATGCCATGTATTTTGCTAATAATCACTATTTGCTTCGTTACGACGGAGTAAAATGGGAAAAATATACACTGCCAAACAAAACAATTATTAGATCAATTCTGATTGAAGGAGATAAAATCTATTCTGGTTCTTATAAAGAATTTGGCTATTGGTATCGAAAAGATGGAACAATGCATTATGTTTCTATTACCAAAAACCTCAGATTATTTGATGAAAAAGACAACGAAGAAATCTGGAAAATTTTCAGATTCAAAGGTTCCCTTTATTTTCAGTCTTTTAATGATGTTTTTATTTATGATGGAAAAACAATTAAGAAAATTAAATTTCCGTTTCTTATTTCCTATTGTTTTGGTGTAGATAACAATTTATATGTTGCTTCTGTTAAAGATGGAATTTATAAAATGAATGGCAAACATATTGCCAATCCAAAAGGATGGGATATTCTAAAAAACACAGTTGTTCATGCTATCGAAAAGGTTCAAAACACGACTTATATTTTTACTCAGAAAAAAGGTGTTTTTATTGTAGAAAAAAATGGACTAAGAAGCTGGGAACATCCAATAAATGAAACTTTAAAAGCGGCAACCGTCAATGTGGCAAAATTTGTTAAAAATGATAAGCTGATTATTGGAACCGGAAATCGCGGAATTTTCATTTTAGATTTAAAAAACAACACCTATAAAAATATCGAACGCGATAATGTTTTAATGAACAATTCGGTTCTCAGTATAGGATTGGATAAAGAAAATGATTTGTGGGTTGGTTTAGATAATGGTATTGCACATGTTGAGGTTAATTCTCCTATTTCTTTCTTTTACGATAATTCAGGACTTTTAGGATCTGTATATGCTGTGGCTACAATTAATAAAGGATATTTAATTGCATCCAATCACGGTATTTTTGAATACAGTGCAGGAAAATTTAATATGATGCCGAATACGCAAGGCCAGGGTTGGAATATCTCTCTAATTGACGGAAAATATATTATAGGTCATAATGACGGCACTTTTTCATACGAAAATGGTACTTTGACGAAAATAAATGGTGTCAGCGGTGGCTGGAACATGTCTAAAAGCAGTATTAATAATACTTATTTTCAATCTACATATAGTGGTATTCTGGTTTACGATGATCCTTCAAATATGTCTCATTATAAGATTATCAAGGATCTGGCAAAACCCATAAAGTATGTTGCTCAAAACAAAAAGAATGAAATTTGGGCGGCCGATAATTATCGCGGTTTATATCGTGTTTTGCTAGATGACAATTATAATACATTAAAAGTTGAAAATGTCACACAGCAAAGCAAAATACAAAACGATTTTGGAATAAAGATTTTTGAATTTAGAAAAGAAATACTTTTTCTAATTAATAACTCTTGGTATACGTACAATTCTATATCTAATAGATTAGAGGAAAATGAACTGTTCAATACAAATTTTAGAAATGTAACAGATGTAGTTTCTATAGATGAAGATCATTTCATGGTTTTGCAAAACGGAATCTTGTATCATATTTATGCACAAGGAAACAAATTTGTCTGGAATATTATTCAAGAGAAATATTATAAAGGAAAATTGATTAATGAGAATCTAAGAATTTTTAAAAAAGACAATTATTACTTGTTTAATCTAGATGACGGATTTATATCTCTTAAACTTGAGTATGAAAATAAACAAAATTCGGGAGTAAAAGTTGAAGCATTTAGTAATGGTGTTTTAGTTCCGAATGATGAAAAAATTAAATTCAATACTGAATTGCAGATTAATGTAATCTCTGGAATTTACGGAGCAAGTAAACCTAATTTATTTTACAAGCTAGATAAGGAAAAAGATTTTGTTCCAATTTCTGACGGATTAATCGTTTTGAATAATTTGGGAAGTGGTTATCATACTGTAGAAATTTTCAAACATGATGGAGCTACTTATGACAAAGTTTCTTTCTATAAATTTAAAGTTGCCGAACCATGGTATTTTTCTTTTTGGATGATTCTGCTATATTTTCTTGTTGTTGGAGCAGTTTTATTTTTCTACTATAAATGGAATAAGCTTCGTTATATGCAAAAACTGAAATTGCAGGCAGAGGAATTAAAACATCAGAGAGAAATTCTTGAAATGGAATTGAAGAAAGAAAACGAACTTAATATCCAAGAATACGAAAAACACATTTTAGAATTAGAATTACAAGCGAAATCTTCAGAAGTAGCTGGTAAGTCATTGTCAATTGCAAAACAAACCGAAATGATAGATAAAATTCAAGGTATTTTGGAAAGTGAAAAAGACTTTAGTAAACTTAAAAATGAAATTAGAAAAGCAATAAAGATTAATGAAGTAAATAAACACGAATGGGAGACATTTGAGACCAATTTGAACCAAATTCATAATGAGTTTATTATTAATCTATCAAAAAAATATCCGCATCTAACTCCAAAGGATATTAAACTATGTGTTTACCTTAAAATGAACCTTTCTTCTAAAGAAATTGCTCCTATGATGAATATCTCTTTTAGAGGTGTAGAATTACACAGATATCGTCTTAGAAAGAAGCTAAACCTTACTCAAGACGAAAACCTATCAAAGTTTTTATTAACTCTGTAAGATTCCATTTTATTTTTTACAGAATTTATATTTTTCCATATCATTTTTTATATAATTACGATACATCATTACTACATCATAATGTTATGTTAAACCAATTTTGTTAACATTTATGGTATTGATAATCATGGTAATAAGATAAAATTTTAACACATTGATGTAGCTATGTTGTAGTGGTAACTGATGTACTACAACGTTGTAATTGCTTAATTTGGCTCTACTAACTTAAACGATTACGTACTGTATGAAAAATTTTATTTTTAGCTTTTTAGCGCTCTTGCTGCTGCCTACCTATATGATGGGGCAAGCTCAAGCAATTAAAGGAAAAGTAGTAGACAGTAATGGAATGGGAATTCCAGGAGCAATTATCGCTTCAGCTGATGCTAGAGCAACTGCAGATGCAGATTTCGACGGAAACTTTACAATTAATGCAAAACCTGGGGATATTTTAAAAATCTCTATGTTAGGTTTTGATTCGGTTTCTGTACCGGCTACAGCCGCACCAATGACAATAACCTTAAAAGAAGCAGGTGATACTGCTTTAAAAGAAGTAGTTGTAATTGGATACGGTACAAGAAAGAAAATTGATAATACTTCGGCGGTTAGCTCAATTAAGTCCGAAGAGATTACCAAAATGAAAGTAATGAATGCCTCTCAGGCTATTCAAGGTAAAGCTGCAGGGGTTCAGGTGTCTACTTCAGATGCGCCAGGAAGTACGCCTTCAGTTGTGATCAGGGGAGCTGGTACTGCATTAGGAGGAAGAAATCCTCTTTATGTTGTAGACGGTATGCCTACTGACAATATTAATAACATTAATACTAATGATATCACATCTTATGAAGTATTAAAAGATGCTTCTTCATTAGCGATTTATGGTACAAGAGGTGCAAATGGTGTAATTATGATTACAACCAAAGCAGGAAAAGGTAAGCTTACTGTTGATGTAGAAAGTTTTGCAGGAATTAGAACTCCACTAAAAACTGTAAAAATGGCAAATGCTGACGAGTATGTTCGTTACAGTAATGCTGCTTATAGCAATGATTTTCCTCAAGGAAGATTTTCTGCAAATCAGCCATATAACACAAATTGGCTAGATGCGATCACAAGAACAGGATCTTATACTCAAAATAACATTGCAATTTCAGGATCTTCAGACAATGTAAAATACTTTTTTAGTGCTGGAAATTATGAAGAAAAAGGAATTTTGAACGGATCTGATTATGGACGTACAACTTTTAGAAATAACAACGAATTTAAACTTTCTGAGAAAGTTAAAATTAGCCAAAATTTCAGTGTAAGTAGCATTAAAAATACGCCAATGCCTTTGAGCGCTTTTACTAATGCTTACAGACAATCTCCTTTAGTTCCTGTTCGTTATGCTGATGGAAAATATGGAGTTCCATTTATTTCTAATGGAGTTGTAGCAGAAACAGGATCATCATTTAATAATGTTGCAAATCCAGTGGCTCAATTAGATTACACAAATGAGCAGCAGCAATCGGTAACTTTACAAGGGGGATTAAAATTAGATTGGGATATTTTTAAATCTTTGAAATTCACATCACAATTTAATGGGGAATATTATACTTACAAACAATATAATTATGTAGACAATTTAGCACTTTGGCTTTCTGCAGACCCTACTCGTATAGCTTCTGGTTATCCTTCAGATTTGAATAAAAACACTTTAACAAGAGGTAGAGACGAATATTTTAACTGGAACTTGTCTAACTATTTAACGTATAACAAAGTTTTTGCTGAAATTCATGATGTTGAAGTTACTGCAGGTATTGAAGCAAATGTACAAGGAACTAGAGAAAAGTTAACGATTGATAGAAAGAATGTAAATGCAAATTCAAATTATTGGTCTTTAAAAGATGTTAACGTTGCAGGTAATGTTACAGGTTATAAAGATGAAGCACTTAATCAAAGAAGATTAGCATCTTATTTCGCTCGTTTTCAATATAAATTAATGGACAGATATTTGGTTACAGGTACTGTAAGACGTGACGGTTCATCTCAGTTTGCTGAAGACAAACGTTGGGGAACTTTTCCATCAGTTGGTTTAGGGTGGATCATTTCTAAAGAAAGCTTCTTAAGCAACGTAGAACCAATTAATTTATTAAAAATTAGAGGTTCTTGGGGTAGATTAGGAAATCAAAATGTGCCTCTTAATACACAATTATTAACTTCTGGACTAGATTATTCTGGTTTAGGTTCTGGTACTACAATTAATTCTCAAGTAGATCCTAATTTATCTTGGGAGATTGTTGAAGAACTTTCAGGAGGTTTTGATTTTGAATTGCTTAACAGCAGATTAAAAGGGTCATTTGATTTGTATGATAAAAACACAAACAATACAATTTTGAATGTTAAGCCTTATTCAACTTCTGGAATTACGCTAGCTACGCCAGCGCATGTTGGAGAAGTGTCAAATAAAGGATACGAGATCTCTTTACGTTGGGATGATAAAATAAACGATAATTTAAGTTATTGGATTGGAGGGAATTTTTCTCATAATAAAAATGAACTTACAAGCCTTAAAAATGTTCAGTTAAATCCAATTATTGGAGGAAGTTTAGGAAACGGTCAAAATACCAAAATTCTAGATAACACTTCTGTAGGTCAGCCATTGGGTAGTTTCTTTATGTATGAATATGCAGGAGTTGACCCAATAAATGGCCAAATGTTATACTACAAAGCAGATGGTTCTAAAGTTGCTCAATCAGGTTTAGATGAACTTAAAGATAAAAAATACGTTGGTTCTCTTTTACCGACTTCTAACTATGGTGTTACTTTAGGAGTAAATTACAAAAACATTGATTTTTCTGTTGACGGTTATGGAACTGGCGGAGCAAAAGTATACAATGGAAAAAAAGCACAAAGATTTGGAGGAGAAAATGTAGAAGCTTCTATGGCTAATGGCTTTTGGACGCCTACAAACACTACATCTTCAATTCCAGCACCTTCTAATTTAGTTCCTTATGCTTCAACATATTATTTAGAATCTGCGGACTTCTTTAGAATCAATAATATTACGTTAGGATACAAACTTCCACTTAAAGAAGATCAGTTTTTAAGCTATTGCCGTCTTTATGTAAACGCAATGAATCCATTTATCACACAAAAATTCTCTGGGTTCTCACCAGATGTTGTGTCTGATGGTAAGTTAGTTGAAGGCACTCAAGGGGTTGAATTAGATGCTTATCCATCATTGAGATCATTTGTTGTTGGTGTTAATTTAAAATTTTAAAATTATGAAAAGAATATATATATCAATGTTTGTACTTTCTGGATTATTATTATCTGGTTGTTCAAATGATTTTTTAGATGTAGAGCCAAGTGAGGCTATTCCTGCTGATCCAGCTTTGGTCAATAGTGATGAAGGAGCTAAAAGTTTTGTAACAGCAATCTACAATCAGTTTTTAGGTTGGGAAATGTCTTCTTTTGGATGGAATGCAGTTTCAAGTATAATCTCAGATGATGCTGATAAAGGATCAGATCCTGGAGATACAGGGGGAGATAAAGATATTGTAGACGCATTGACATATAATGCTTCAACTCCTTCATTTGAATCTACTTGGAATGCAAATTATGCTGGAATTAATAGATGTAATCAAGCATTAGCAATGTTTCCTAAATTAGATCAGGCATCACCAGATTTGAAAGCAAGATTAGTTGGAGAAACAAAATTCATGAGAGCTTTTATGTATTTTACTTTAGTTAAAGGATACGGAGGAGTTCCTATTGTAGATCATTTAGCTACAGTTCCAATTTCTGAGGAAGATAGAAAAATGCAATTGACACGTAAATCAGTAGCAGAAGTTTATGCTTTTATAGAACAAGATTTAAATGATGCTATTGAAGCTTTGCCTTTAAAATCTGCCTACACTGGAGCAGATGTTGTTAGGGCTTCTAAAGGAGCGGCGTATGCTTTATTAGCAAAAGTAAACCTATATCAAAAAAATTGGCAAAAAGTAATTGACAATTGTGATAAAGTAACAGGTTACTCTTTAGTTACCGATTATGCATTACAATTTAAAAAAGAAGGAGAATTTGGTCCAGAATCTATTTTTGAAATTAATGGAGTAGGTTCTACTTCTAGCCCTGGATTTGGAATTGGAAATTATACTGTTTCTCAAGCGCCTCGTGGTGCTGGAGGTTGGGGTTGGGGATTCAATACACCAACTAAAGGTTTAGCAGATGCTTATGAAGCTGGAGACGTTAGAAAAGATGCTACAATTATTTTTAGAGGTTCAGTTTTATATGACGGAAGAATAGTGGCATCAACTGTAGCTAATCCAAGATACAATTATAAGGCATATTCATCATCTTTCTATAATCAAGAATTTACAGACACTAATCTTAGATATTTAAGATATGCTGAAGTAATTTTAATGAAAGCTGAGGCATTAAATGAATTAGGAGAAACATCAGCAGCTATTCCTTTGGTAAATCAGATTCGTAAAAGAGCTGGTTTAGGAGATACTCCTTATACTTCACAGGCAGATATTAGAAAAGCAATTTATAAAGAAAGAAGGTTAGAATTTGCTTTTGAGCACGACAGATGGTTTGATATTGTTAGAACTGGGCAAGCAGAAGCGGCTATGGCTGCAGATGGAAAAACTTTTATTGTTGGAAAACATGAGTTATGGCCTATACCAACTTCATTCTTGAGAGAAGCAAATGGGCTTTCTGAACAAAACCCTGGTGGTTATTAATCAAAATCTTAAAAATCACTTCCTTCAGATTTCCTGAGGGAAGTGATTATTTATCAAAAATCTTAAATTTTTATAATGGTTAGAATTTCAGTTTTATTTTTAGCTTTTGCTTTTTTTAGTTGTGGATCAAAGGAAGATAAGTCAAAAGAAAATGTACAGGAAAATACTTCTGGCGTTACTGCATTAACAGATGAGCAGCTTTTAGATGCTGTTCAAAAACAAACATTTAAATATTTCTGGGATTATGCAGAACCAAATTCTGGATTAGCTAGAGAACGTTATCATCCAGACGGAGTTTATCCTGAAAACGATTCAAATATTGTAACAACAGGTGGCTCAGGTTTCGGATTAATGGCTCTTGTTTCAGGAATGTCTCAAGGATATATTACTAAAGAACAAGGTGTAGAACGTCTTAACAAAATTGCAGATTTTTTAGGCAAAGCTGATCGTTTTCACGGAGCATGGCCACATTGGATGGACGGAAATACAGGAAAAGTAAAGCCTTTTGGAACCAAGGATAATGGTGGAGATTTAGTCGAAACCTCATTTTTGGTTGCAGGAATGATTACGGTTCGTGAATATCTTAAAGATGGTTCTGAAAAAGAAAAAGCAGTAGCTCAAAAATTTGATGCACTTTGGAAAGGTGTTGAATGGCAATGGTACACAAATAATAAAAATGTATTGTATTGGCACTGGTCGCCAAACTACGCGTGGCAAATGAATTTTCCTTTGCAAGGATATAATGAATGTCTTATTACGTACGTAATGGCAGCGTCTTCGCCAACACATACAATTGATGTGAAAGCATATCATGAAGGTTGGGCGAGAAGCGGCGGCATAGTTTCTTCAAAAACAAAATATAATATTCCACTTATTTTAAAGCACAATGGGGCAGAAGAATTTGGCGGTCCATTATTTTGGGCTCATTATTCTTATGTAGGTTTAGATCCAAATCAGTTAACAGATAAATATGCAAACTACTGGGATTTAAATGTAAATCAGACTAAAATCAATTATGAGTATTGTGTTCAAAATCCAAATAAAAATACAGGTTATGGTCCTGAATATTGGGGTTTAACTGCTTCTTATTCTAGAAACCCCGATGGATCGATTGGATACAATGCACATATGCCAAGTAATGATCAAGGTGTGATTTCTCCAACAGCAGCAATTAGCTCAATTGTTTACACGCCAAAAGAATCTATGGCCGTAATTAGAAATTTATACGAAAATCATAAAGAAGAAGCTTGGGGAGATGCAGGTTTTTATGATGCTTTGAGTTTAGGAAATAAATGGGTTGCAAAACGTTATTTAGCAATAGATCAAGGTCCTGAAGTTGTAATGATCGAAAATTACAGAACAGGATTGATATGGAAATTGTTTATGAACGCGCCAGAAGTAAAACAAGGTTTAACAAAACTTGGATTTAAATCTGGAAAATACGGGATTCAATAATTGACATGAAATACAAATTAGCTTTTTTATCTTTTTTGATTTCACTTTTAGGCTTTAGCCAGAGTGAGACAACCGGAAAAATAAATACAGTCGTAATGGCAAAGTATGAACTTGGCTATGTTTTGCATAAACCGGCAAATACAAAAGAGAAAAAACCTTTGATAGTTTTTATTTCTGGAGATGGAGAAAAAGGAACTGATCTTGAGAAAGTAAAAATTAACGGACCTTTAAAATATTTAAAGACACATCAAATAGATGCTTACGTTCTTGCTCCACAATGTAAAGAAGATGAAAACTGGGATATAGAATCAATTTATCAGCTGATTCTAAAAATTCAGAAAGAAAATAAAATTGATTCAGAAAGAATATATGTTACTGGTTTGAGCTCAGGAGGTTGGGCTTCTTGGAATTTGGCTTTTGCACATCCAGATCTATTTGCCGCAAATGTACCTGTCGCTGGCTTTGTAGATTTGATTCAGTTAGAAAAAGCATGTGAAATTGCCAATATTCCAACCAGGATTTTTCATGGATTACTCGATGATGTGGTAAATGTGAATTATGCAATCACGATTTACAAAGAATTAAAAAAATGTAATGCTAAAGATGTGAAGCTGACCATTTTTGATGATGCAGGTCATGACAGCTGGACAAAAGTATATGATAATCAAGAAATCTATGACTGGATGTTGCAGCAAAGAAAAACGAATACAAACAAATAAATAGAATAGAATGAAAAACAAATTAGTCTTACTTTTTTTAGGATGCGCTGTTTTGGGTTATGCTCAAAAAAAGCCAGCTAAAAATACAGTGAAAATTAAACCAAAGTCTGAATTTGTGGCGGAATTAATGTCAAAAATGACTTTAGACGAGAAATTGGGTCAGTTAAACTTGCCAACATCTGGTGATATTACCACTGGGCAGGCAAACAGCTCAAATGTGGCAAAAAATATTGCTGAAGGAAAAGTGGGCGGTTTGTTCAATATTAAATCAGTTCAAAAAATTAAAGAAGTACAGAAAATTGCGGTTGAAAAAAGCCGTTTAAAAATTCCGTTGCTTTTTGGTATGGACGTTATTCACGGTTACGAAACAACATTCCCAATTCCGTTAGGATTATCTTGTACTTGGGATATGGGTTTAATTGAAAGAAGTGCTCAAATCGCTGCAAAAGAAGCAAGTGCAGACGGTATCAACTGGACATTCTCTCCAATGGTTGACATTTCTCGTGACCCAAGATGGGGTAGAGTTTCTGAAGGTTCAGGAGAAGATCCATATTTAGGAAGCCAAATTGCAAAAGCAATGGTTAACGGTTACCAACAACACGATCTTACTAAAAATAACTCAATCTTAGCATGTGTTAAACACTTCGCATTATATGGTGCTCCAGAAGGTGGACGTGATTACAACACTGTTGATATGAGCCATATTAGAATGTTTAATGACTATTTTCCTCCTTATAAAGCTGCAGTTGATGCAGGTGTAGGTTCGGTTATGGCTTCTTTCAACGAAGTTGACGGAATTCCAGCAACTGGAAACAAATGGTTAATGACAGATGTTTTAAGAAAACAATGGGGTTTCAAAGGTTTTGTAGTAACAGATTTTACAGGAATTCCTGAAATGATTCCTCACGGAATGGGAGATTTACAGCAAGTTTCAGCTTTAGCATTAAATGCTGGAGTTGAAATGGATATGGTTGGAGAAGGTTTCTTAGGAACTTTGAAAAAATCTTTAGATGAAGGAAAAGTAAAAATCGAAACAATCGATAACGCTGTTAAACTTGTTTTAGAAGCAAAATATGATTTAGGATTATTCCAAGATCCATATAAATATTGTGACGAGAAAAGAGCAAAAACTGAAATCTTTACAACAGATAGCAGAAAAGAAGCACGTGATATTGCTGCTCAATCTTTAGTTTTATTAAAAAACCAAAACCAGCTTTTACCTCTTAAAAAATCTGGAACAATTGGTTTAATCGGACCATTGGCAGATGCTAAAGAAAACATGCCAGGAACTTGGAGTGTGGCTACAAAAATGGAAAATGCGGTTTCATTATTGAGAGGTATCAAAGAAGTAGCTGGAACAGGAACTAAAGTTTTATATGCTAAAGGAAGTAATTTAGATTACGATGAAACTTTTGAAACTAATGCAACAATGTTTGGTAAAACGTTACACCGTGATGCTCGTACAAAAGAAGAATTATTAGCAGAAGCTTTAAAAGTTGCTGAACAATCTGATGTAATTGTTGCTGCTTTAGGAGAATCTGCAGAAATGAGTGGAGAATCTAGCAGCCGTACAAATTTAGAAATTCCACAAGCTCAAAAAGAGTTATTAAACGCTTTATTAAAAACAGGAAAACCAGTTGTTTTAGTTTTATTTGACGGGCGTCCGTTAGTAATTACAGACGAAGAAAAAACAGTTCCTGCAATTTTGAATGTTTGGTTCGCAGGTACAGAAGCTGGTTACGCTATTGCTGATGTTTTATTTGGAGATGTTAATCCTTCAGGAAAATTGACTTCAACTTTCCCAAGAAGCGTTGGACAATTGCCAATTTACTACGCACACAAAAATACAGGAAGACCTCTTTCTAACACAGAAGGGAAATTTGAAAAATTCAGATCAAATTATATTGACGAAAGAAATGAGCCTTTATTCCCATTCGGATTTGGTTTAAGCTATACCAATTTTGATTATTCAAACTTGAAAATTTCTTCTGATAAGATGGATTCAAACGGGAAATTGAAAGTAACTGTTGATGTAACAAACACTGGAAATTTTGACGGTAAAGAAACAGTTCAATTATACATTAGAGATTTAGTTGGTTCAGTAACAAGACCAGTTAGAGAATTGAAGGGTTTCCAAAAAATAGCACTTAAAAAAGGTGAAAAACAGACAGTAAGTTTTGATATTACTGTTGAAGATTTAAAGTTTTATAACTCTGATTTAAAATTCGTAGCAGAGCCAGGGCAGTTTGATATTTTCGTTGGAGGAAATTCAAACGCCGATAAGAAAGTTAGTTTTGAGTTAACTAAATAGTTGGTTTATTTGATTAGTGAAAAGCCCTTCGTTTGGAGGGCTTTTTTTCTAAAATGAATAACCTTTTTTTGTAATTTTTTAACTGCGATTATTATGAATAAATTAAAAATATTTAGTGCAGCATGCCTTATTGCTTTTTCATTTTGTAATGCACAAAAGAATGCAATTGTCGCGCATCGCGGTGCATGGAAAAAAAACAATCTGCCTGAAAATTCTATTGCATCTTTAAGACATGCCATCGATTTAAAATTGCCAGGTTCAGAATTTGATGTTTGGAGAACAGCAGACGATTCACTTGTAATCAATCATGATGCACATTATAACAAACTGCTTATTGAAGAGACGAATTATGCCGATTTGATAAAATTTAAACTTTCAAACGGAGAAAAACTTCCAACGCTTCACGAATATATTTCAGAAGGAATGCGAAATAACAAGCACACACTTTTGGTGTGCGAAATTAAAACTTCAGAAATTAGTAAAGAAAGAGGGCAAAAAACGGGTGTAGCAGCAGTCGAAACCATTAAAAAATTAAAAGCCAATAAAAATACCTGCTACATCAGTTTTGATTATGATATTCTAAAGAAAATTAGAGAAATAGATTCTAAGACGTCTTTACAATATTTAGAAGGAAATAAATCTCCAAAAGAAGTCAAAGCAGATAAAATCAATGGTGTAGATTATCATTATTCAGTTTTTCAAAAGCATCCAGAATGGATTCAGGAAGCTAAAGACAATAAGATTATTCTAAATGCTTGGACTGTCAATGACGCAAAAGATATGGATTGGATTATTGCTCATAAATTCAATTACATCACTACAAATGAACCTGAACTTTTAAAGGAAAGAAAGGAAGTTAAAAACTAATCTTCTAAAACTTTACTAAAGAAATCTAACCATGAAAAAGATATATAAACAACTTACGCCGATTTTGTTTTCGATGCTTTTCGGAAGTACTCTTTTGGCACAAAATTCTGGTAAAACAGAATGGTTTGACCCTAGCAGACCCGCAACAACCTATTGTAATCCGATCAATATTGGGTACAATTATACGACTCATAATCACAATGGAATTCCAGAATCACGTCGTTCAAGCGCCGATCCTGTAATTATTACCTATAAAGGCGAATATTATTTGTTTGCTACCAATCAAGCAGGTTTCTTTTGGAGTAAAGACATGTCCGACTGGAATTTTGTTTATGGAAGTTTCCAAAGACAACCGGGCGACGATGACCAGTGTGCTCCTGCGGCTTGGGTTGTTAACGATACATTATTTTATGTTGGTTCAACTTGGAAAAGAGATCATCCTATTTGGAAAACAGCTGATCCAAAATCAGGAAGATGGACACGCCATGTAGATAAAGCAATGCTTCCAACTTGGGATCCAGCGATTTTTCAAGATGATGATAAAAAAGTATACATGTACTACGGTTCAAGCGGAAAATTACCACTTGTTGGAGTAGAAGTTGATTATAATACTTGGCTTCCAAAAGGAAATCAGGCTGATTATGCTACCTTATACAAAGCGACAGAAGTTGAAGATATTCAGAAACCATACGGACAAATAAAAGAAGTTGCAATTCTTGATCCTTCAGCTCACGGATGGGAACGTTTTGGGCCAAATAATGATATGGAACCAGCGCCATGGGGAAATTTTATTGAAGGAGCTTGGATGACGAAACATAATGGAAAATATTATATGCAATACGGAGCTCCTGCAACCGAGTTTAAAGGTTATGCAAATGGAGTTCATGTGGGAGATAATCCGTTAGGACCGTTTACGTATCAAAAACACAATCCGATGTCTTATAAACCAGGCGGATTTGTAATTGGAGCTGGACACGGAAATACTTTTGCCGATAATTATGGAAATTATTGGAATACTGGAACATGTAAAATTTCTATAAAAGATCGTTTCGAGCGCCGTATAGATATGTTTCCAGCAGGATTTGATAAAGACGATGTAATGTATTCGATCACAGCTTATGGAGATTTTCCAATTGTATTGCCAACGAGTGAGCGTGATCAGACAAAAGGCGCTTCATCTGGATGGATGTTGCTTTCATATAAAAAGCCTGTTACTGTTTCTTCTTCTGAGGAATGTATGGAAGTGGAAACGCATAGAATGGATAATGGAGGTAAAAAAGTGTATGAGAAATTCTGCTACGGGCCTGAAAATCTAACAGATGAAAATATCCAAACGTATTGGTCGGCAAAAACTAATAATCCGGGGGAATGGCTTCAAATGGATTTAGGAAGACCAATGGAAATTAATGCTTTGCAGATTAACTACGCAGACCATAAAGCGACGCAGTTTAATAAAGCTATGGATATTTATTATCAATATAAAATATTCATGTCTGACGATGCTCAAAATTGGACTTTGGTTGTAGATAAATCTAAAAATGATAAAGATGCACCACATGATTATGTAGAGCTTTCAAAATCAATTAAAGCACGTTACATTAAAATGGAGAACATTCACAATGCATCTGGTTTATTTGCCATTTCTGATTTCAGAGTTTTTGGAAATGGTTTAGGAGCACAACCAAAAGCGGTTACTTCTTTTAAAGTAGACAGAAATAAAGCAGATTCTAGAAATGCTATGATTTCATGGAAAAAACAAACAGATGCAATTGGTTACAATATTTATTACGGAATTGCTCCTGATAAATTGTATAACAGTATTATGGTTTACGGTGACAATACATACGATTTTAGAGGTTTGGATAAAGGCACAAAATATTATTTCACAATAGAGCCTTTTAATGAAAACGGAATTGGAACAAAAAATAAGATTATTGAAGTAAAATAATCTTTATTTAAAGAATACGTAAAAGCTCCGATTGCAAATTGAAGAATTTGTAATTGGAGCTTTTTTTGTGAAAAGGTTGAGGAAAAAACTTCAGAAATGTCAATAATTTTGTTCCTTTGCGAATATGCCATTGGCATGCTAAACTCCAAATTACTACAAAAACTATGAAAAAAACGATTCTTTTAACTGCTTTAGTTTTAAACGGATTGACATCTTTTGCGCAGACAAATGATGAAAAAAACATTAAATTATTTTACAAAAAAGCTTTAACCGAAGCAAAATGCTACACTTGGCTAGAATACTTGTCAAATGATATTGGCGCTCGTTTGTCTGGATCTAAAGGAGCAGAACAAGCCGTTGAGTACACTAAAAGCCAATTAGAAAGTTTAGGGCTTGATAAAGTATATTTGCAAGAAGTTATGGTGCCACATTGGGTTCGTGGCGAAAAAGAAACAGCTTATATTCTGGATGGAAAAGTAAAAACCACTGTACCAATTTGTGCATTAGGAGGTTCAGTAGCAACTCCAAAAACGGGTCTTACAGCAGAAATAATCGAAGTTCAAGGAATAAAAGAATTGAACGAACTTGGAGCTGATAAAGTAAAAGGTAAAATTGTTTTCTATAACAGACCAATGAATCCTGAAAATATTGAAACCTTTACTTCTTACGGAGCTTGCGTTGATCAAAGATATGCAGGGGCAAAAGAAGCTGCAAAATTAGGAGCAGTAGGAACAATTGTTCGTTCTATGAATTTAAGATTAGACGATTTTCCTCATACAGGAGCTCAAAGTTATGGTGACTTGCCAAAGGCGCAATATATTCCAACTGCGGCAATCAGTACAAATGGAGCTGAATTGTTAAGTAAATCTTTAAAGGCAAATCCTGCTTTAAAATTTTATTTCAAACAATCTTGTGAGACTTTACCAGATGCGTTGTCATATAATGTAATTGGTGAATTGACAGGAACGGTGACTCCAGAAAACATTATGGTTGTTGGAGGGCATTTAGATTCTTGGGATTTAGCAGATGGTTCTCACGATGATGGAGCAGGAGTAGTGCAAAGTATGGAAGTAATCCGTATTTTGAAAAACTTAAATTATAAACCTAAAAATACCATTCGTGTTGTATTGTTTATGAACGAAGAAAACGGCGGAAAAGGTGGTGCTAAATACGAAGAAGTTTCAAAACAAAACAAAGAGAATCATATTTTTGCTTTAGAAAGTGATTCAGGCGGATTCTCTCCAAGAGGATTTTCAATTGAAGCTGATAATGTTAATTTGAAAAAGATTCAAGGTTACAAAGATCTTTTTGAGCCTTATTTGGTGCACAGTTTTACAATTGGTCATGCAGGTTCTGATATTAATCATTTGACTTCACAAGCTATTGTTAAAGCAGGTTTGAAACCAGATTCTCAGCGTTATTTTGATTATCACCACGCTGCAAATGATAAATTTGATGCAATCAATAAAAGAGAATTAGAGCTTGGAGCTGCAACAATGACTACATTAATGTATTTATTAGACCAAAACGGAATCGAGACTAAAAAAGCAAATTAAGATTTATTTTGAAGCTGTTTTTAAATTTTATCGGGATCTTATTTGTAACATTCGTATTTGGACAGCATAAATCTGAAGACACCTCTGGGAAATTATATATAAGCGAAAAAAAATATTCAGTATTATTTCCTTATAACTGGCATCTTCAACAATCAGATTCTTTGCAAAAGAAGTTCATGCTTTTAAGCGAAAAAAGTTCGGCAAATGATAATTTTATTGAAAATGTAAGTTTGTGGATTTCTGATATTGGATATTCAGGAGTTAAAGCAAAAACAGTAAAAAAGATAATTGATAAAAGATTCGGAGTAAGCAGCGAAATTATTTCTAATCGAAAGGTTGTAAAAAACGGTTTACATGGTCAAGAAATTGTTTACAAGCAATTAATGAGTAATGGTGTTTTCGGTACTATTTTGCAATACTATTTTATTAAAGAGCGAGATTTATATATACTTACCTTTTGCAGTAAAAGTGAAGAGTACTTGTCTTATATGCCCGTTTTTCAATACATGTATGAAAATTTTGATATAAGATAAAACAGTATATTGTTATAAAAAAAACAGCAATCAGGTATTGATTGCTGTTTTTTTTATATAATTATTATCGATTGGGATTAAAGTTTCATTACAATCAAATAAAATATAAAGGTGAGAGGAATATTAGAAAGTAAGATCAGAATTTTGGTTCCTATATCTCTTCGCTGTTCTGGAAGATGAATAAACCGGTCTGTTAAATGTACAAACATAATTGCATTTACAATTATTGCGCCCAACGCAAATGGCCAAGCGATAACCAAAACCATCGGATTTCCGTTTGAAATGATATAAAGGATAAACAGAATTGTGCTGATTATAAATGTGCCAATAGCCAATTCAATAGATTGTTTTTCTTCAAAAGGGTTGTGAATTGTTTTCATATGTTTTTAAATTTTAAAAGTTTGCTGAATAGTTTGAACAGGCATAAAAAGCATTTTTGAAAAATCGAGATAATGAAATGAATTTGCTTTTCTTCCTCTTTTAAATTGATGAATAAAATAGTTAATGCGCTTCGGGTAAAAAATAGTTCCAGTTGCTATTACCATAAACAGATACATGCTTTTCTTTCCATTCCCAAGCAAATAATACTGCATGCCAATTTCTTCATAAACCGAAACGCCAGTATTTGTCAAAACATGGATAATATCATGATCTTCGAGTTTTTCCTGAATATCAAAATGGTTTTTGTAAAGAAAGCTTCCTAAGCCAAATCCTAAACTTTCTTCAGGATAATCCATTAGAGTGTTTTTATCAATATTCCAAGGTTCATTCTTTTTAAAATATTTTTGATACGGTTTTTTAGAACATTCATACAGTTTTTCAATCAAATAATCTCTCATAAGGTATTAGTTTAAAAGTTCTTTGAATTTCAAAGTTAATTAGCAAATAAAAAAGCTAGAATGAATAAAGGACTAGCTTTTTTGAAATATTAGTAAGTGTCTACTACTGTTTTTAGTATATTAGATTCGGCAATATCAGAAGGAGCAACGACTTTTTCTTCTAATGGAATATCATTGCCATAACGCTCTTTTAGTATTTTCTGAACTCTTGGATCTTGCAAATTAAAATCTTTCAACTCTCTAAGTTTAGACAATTCGATTCCTGCAGCGTTTTTATAAATCTTCCAAATCAATTCAGAGCAATATATTCTGCTGTCAGTCCATTCAAAATAAGCATCATATTCTTTACCGTCAAATTGCTGACTGTAATCTTTCATTTTTTGCAAAATCTGCGGACTTAAAGCATTTTCGTCTTTTAACCTTTTTACGACATATTTGCTGTCTTTTCCGTGTTTAATCCAATCTTCAAGCGGAGTAAGTTTTACTGGCTGAACGGCTTCAAAAACAAACCAATTTCCGTTAATATTGTAAATAATGCCACAATGTGAGAATTTCGAATTAGTTGCAATTCGAACGGCCTCGCATTGTTTAGATTCTGAGGTCTGAAAAATTAGATCACCATCCTTAAACTTGCTTGCCACCATTTTTTCTTCTTTGGTTCCAGTAAACGGATTGTTCGGAAAAACTTTTATAGCCACAAACAAGGCACAGCCAAAGCTTATGATAAAAGTAATGATTGGGAATAGGTATTTTTTGAATTTCATAAAGTAAAATTTAAAGTACTTTGAGTTACAAAGTAAATAATAAAAAAAATAGCTGCCAAATAAAATGACAGCTATTTTCTAAAATATATTTTGAGAAATATTAGATTCTGAAAATACCTCCAACAGCAATAATTCGTTGAAAATAAGTAAAGTGTTGAGACGCTTTATCTTCAGGGCTTGTTGTTGTTTTAATATCCGGCATGTTGATATAACCTCCTTTTAACTCTCCTTGAACATAAAAATGTTTGAAAAAAGTAATGTTAAGACCTGCTTTTGCAGAAACCCCATAACCAGAAACATGAAAATCATCGTGACGTTCTTTACCTAAAATCGTAGTATTAGTTTTTGGATATAAAACCCCAGCGCCAATACCTTCAGTTAAGTTAATCTGAACTTTATCGATATTTGGCAAACCAAACCATTTAGAAATATCATCAAATCTGGCAACTTCCGTATTAATGTAGTTTAAACCATCTGTATGTTCGTACATTAAAAAAGCTGGACCGTTTACATTTACTTCACCATTGCCATAACCACCTTCTTTGGCTCCTCCTTGAGACATATCGACAGGAGTGTTGTTGTAGTTACCATTGTAGATTGATGCAGGATCATCTGAAGGTAAATTGATGTTTCCGTTAACATTTGCAATTTGATTCTGAGCCATTACATATTTCATGTGATCAACACCGATTGTAACACTATAATGATCACTAAAAAAGTAACCAAGTCTCAAATTCGTTTGAGGAATAGTCATATTTGCAGGATTAACATAGTCAACATGCCATCCTTTTGGTTTGTCATGAGCTGACATATTTTCAACAGTAAAGTTGTAATCCTTACCTCTAAAGTTAACATCAGATTTTGAGTAACTTTCTCTATTACCACCCCACATAACAAAGAATTTTCCTTTATTGTGTGCAGCATATTTTTGTACTGGTATTTCCTCCTGAGCAAATGTGTTTAAAGAAACACAAGCCAGTAAGAAAAATAAAATTTTTGTTTTCAAAGAACTTAAGTATTATAAAAAATTAAAATGAGTTAACTGTTTTTCTAATAGCTACTAATTTATTCATCAAACCTTCAAAATAGTCTAAATGAAGCATATTAGCACCATCACTTTTTGCATTAGCAGGATCAAAATGCGTTTCGATAAAAATACCATCAACACCAACTGCGATACCCGCTTTTGCTACTGTTTCGATCATGTCAGGTCTTCCGCCCGTAACTCCAGCAGTTTGATTTGGTTGTTGAAGTGAATGCGTTACGTCTAGAACTGTAGAAGCATATTGTTGCATAGTAGGAATTCCTCTAAAATCTACAATCATGTCTTGGTAGCCAAACATAGTACCGCGATCTGTAACCATAACATTCTCGTTATTACAGTCTAAAACTTTTTGAACAGCATGTTTCATGCTTTCTGGGCTCATAAATTGTCCTTTTTTCAAGTTTACGGTTTTTCCTGTGTTGGCAGCAGCTACAACAAGATCAGTTTGACGAACTAAGAAAGCAGGAATTTGCAATACATCTACATATTGTGCAGCCATATCAGCATCTTCATTGGTGTGAATATCTGTTACAGTCGGAACGTGAAAAGTTTCTGAAACTTTTCTTAAGATTTTTAATGCTTTTTCGTCACCAATTCCAGAAAAACTGTCAATTCTAGAACGGTTTGCTTTTTTAAAAGATCCTTTAAATACATAAGGAATCTGAAGATTGTCGGTAATACCAACTAATTTTTCAGCAATTCTAAGAGCCATTTCTTCTCCTTCAATAGCGCAAGGTCCTGCTAATAAAAAGAAATTTCCGCTGTCAGTATGCTTAATTTGTGGAATATGTTGTAAGTTCATAAAATTATTTTTTTGCAATGCAAAGGTAGTTATGATTTATGAATAGCGGATGAAGATTTAAGATTATTTTAAGAAGTCGAATAACTGACTAGGAGCTTACTAGAATTAACGAATTTCTAAAACTTCTTCTAAATGATTAAATGCTTTTTCCGAGGCAATATTAAAGTATGGAAAGAACATGATGAATGACATTTATCATGTTCTGAAGTTTTGCCGTTTAATGTTGTTTTTTAGTTTTGACTAATATGTCTTTTTGATTTATTTTCTTTCCATCTTTTAATCAAAAATTGAGTGACAATAATCAAAATGAGAACAAAAAGAAAAAAGAAACAAGCTACAGCAATTCCGACAAGAGGCATTCCGCATCTGACGGGATTTGGATATTGTTCGTATTGTTTAGAAAAATTATAATCCGCAATATTAAAAGCCACAAAGGCAAGTACAATTTGAAGGATAAAATTTATCCAAGAAATAATAGTGAATTTTAGAGAAGACGGTTTATAGATTGAAAAACTTCCCAGTATTAATTGTGATAAGACAGGTAAAATAATGAGAAGCAAGGGTAGTAAATTAAGCATAATTTTAATTTGAGACTGTTTATTTCAGCCTCAAACCTAGAGGAACCATTAAAATCCCTTTTTCATAAATATTCAAATACAGTTTTACCGGTTTTTTCTGTCCTTCCCATTTTAACTCGTAAACGTTCAAAAATCCAGCGCCCATATTACTTCTTTTAGTCGGGAACGGGCAGCACGTTTCTAATCTGGAATACGTTATTTTTTCGCCATTTGGGCCAGCCAAGGCGTTTAAGAAACGGGTTTCGTTTAGAGCTTCGTTATTTGTGTTTTGAAAAAAGATATTAATTGGATAATCAGGATCATAACCGTACTTTTTATCTTTAGCAAATTGCGTTATAGCAAAAGTATTGTCCTTTTTTAGAATCAAATCAGGTGCGTTATCGTCGACATTCTTTAAAGTCGATTTTGTGCTTACGCAAGAAGAAACACTGATTAATAAAACAATTAAAAAAGCTATTTTTTTCATGGTCGAGATTGTTGGATAATTAAACTGCTTGTTCTGTTGTTTTTGGATTTAGCCTTAAAGTACCAACTACAATCAGATATTGTGCCAGAAGATAAGTCAGCATAATAAAAAAGGAACTTTTAGGAATGGGAGCATAAAATTTATTCACTGCCAAAATACTATCAGAAATAATAAAGAAAATGGCGCCTAAAAATACAAGTTTATTCCCTGGTTTTTCCCATACCAAAAATCCGTTGAAAGCAAATAAAAGCATAATTGAAATCACAGAAGCATAAATGGAAACAGGAATTTCAAGTTCTCCTAAATAAGGCATTAAAACAGAAACCATTCCGATTAAGTAGAATGCAATAAAGACACTTCCAAATATAAAAAGCGGTTTGTTTTGTTTTTTTCTGATTCTTTTCTGTTTATTAAAAAGTACACAGTAAACAATGTGTGCCATTAAAAAAAATACAAGCCCCAGAATAAAATAAATTTCACCAAGATCAGTAAAAAGCAAAATGACATCTCCAAGCCAAGAAAGCGCAAGTGCGGCCAATAAAATATTCTGAGTTGGAAATTTCCTGTAAAAGTAAGCTCCAAACCCAATAATTGGTATTAGGATGGGTTTAAGAAAAAGGTCAAAACGTTCGTAGCCAAAGAGTAGAATAATGAGATAAACTATACTAAATGCTACATAAATTTTAAAAAAAAATGAGTTTCTCATAATAGGGGTTATGAATTGGTATATTGGTTTTGGTTGGTTTTAAAGTCAAAATTAACAAAATAAAGTGTTGTCAAGAAAGATAAAATTAGGTAAGTAAAAATAATATAATTACTAATTGGAATTGTACGATTTAAACCAAACCAATCTCCATAATAACCAATGATACAAATTACAATTCCTAATCGGATAGCTTCCCATAAAATAGCAAACCGATTTTTATCCATTAGCTCTGTGTAGCTATATATGGTTACAAAAATAAAAAAGCCATAGATGAAGATGTTTGGAAGACCAATTTTAGCAATATTTTCAAACAGATAACTTACAAATAGTAATGTTACCAACATTTGAATAACAGACCAGTAAATTAGTTTTTGAGAGTTCTGTGTGCCATATTTCTCAAAATTAAAAACATTCTCGATTTTGTTTACGGGATATTTTTCTTCAAAGTTTTCCGGACGCCAGCCTGTTGGTTTAAACCAAATTGTCAATTTGTCTTTCCATTTTGGAGCGCGCCAGGCATCTTTTATTAATAAACTCAGATGCTGAAAATTTATCTTTATAGGATTCCAAGTATTGGCTGGTCTTGTGATTCCGAAAACAGGAGGTACGTCTTCTAATTCTTCTTGAAAAGTACCAAAAAGCTTGTCCCAAAAAATAAAAATCTGCGAATGATTTTTATCTAGATATTCTGGATTAATGGCATGATGCACGCGATGATGTGAAGGAGTTACCAAAATATACTCAACAAATCCCATTTTTTTAATATGTTTGGTGTGATACCAAAATTGTAAAAATAAATGAATAGGTAGCGTAATTGCAATTACAGAAGCAGGAACGCCTAACAAAGCTGCGGGAATCAATAAAAAAGTAAATAAATTGACTAAACTAGCAATGGGCTGACGCAATGCACAAGCAAGATTAAACTCTTCACTACTATGATGAATGGCATGTTTGTTCCATAGAAAATTAATCTGATGCGCCAAACGATGGCTCCAATAGCCATAAAAATCGATAACAAAAAAGGCAATGCAATAGGAGAGAACATTAGCATCTAAATGCTGTAATGCAATTTTAGAAACTAGCCATTCGTAAGAAAGAAAAGTCACGCTCAGTCCTAAAACATCTTTAACCGAATTGGTAATGCCAGAACTGATGCTGGAAACGCTGTCTATTAATGGTGCAGTGTCGTTCTTTTTGTAAATGCCGTAAATTTTTTCAATGATAATCAAGGCTAAAAAAACCGGCATTGCAATAATCAATATCTTTCCGTATTCTTCCATAAAAAATGCATTCTATTTCGTTCAAATATATAATAAAATCAAATGCATTTTGAATTATTTGTAATTAAACAGTTATGATTGTGTTATTTATTCAAAATAAAATTGCAAATTATTGAGACTCAAAAGGATATTTTACAGGATGAAATTTTACCGTTTTTGGATTCTTTATATTAAATCGTACCGATTCTTTTATGATTTGAAATGAGTCGTATTTTATATCTAAAAGTATTTGATTATCAGAACTGACAACTCCGTACTTATTGTTTTTCTTTACAACAAATTCTCCCGTTCCGTAAATCTCTGTAATCGCATCATATTCTGCCGGAATTGCTAACGTATTGTTATTGCTGTAAACACCAAATTTGTTCTTGTCTTTAAAAACTTGATAGTTGCTCTTTGCAAATCCTCTAAAAATAGAATTATCCTTTACAAATTCATCTACAAAAATTTCGGTCTCAGTGTAATTATTGTTTTCAATTGTAAGAAGATATTTTTTAGACTTTTTTGCAGCAAAAATTTTGTTTTGAGAAGCACTATAAAAATCATACTCTTCCGGAATTATAACTTCTTCTTTGGCAGAAAGTATACCTTCTTTGTTTTCAGGGTTAGTTGTGATATAGTATTTAGAAAAAGGATTAATATACTGATACGAAATTGGAATAATTTCTTTTTCCAGATATGGATTTACAATGCCTTGTAAATTATTTTTATAAGCAAAATAATGATCTTTGAATGAAATACTATCTTTAGAATAAACAGCATAAATGTTATCGTAAACTAAAGGTTTCAAAACAGAATCTTTTTGATCGACCAGACCATTTTTTGCATTGTTTTTTACAATATAAATTGAATTAGAAGGATAAATTTCATCGTATTTGCACTCAATATTATATTTTCCATTTGAATTTATAATGCCTTTCTTTTTGGTCAATTTGTTTAAAATAAGGAAAGCATCTTGAGCAAGTATTCTTTCAAACTTATGATCTTTAATAGTATTTAAAACAATGTTTCCAAGAGTATCAATTATTAAAGTGTTTTTGTTTTGAAGCGTTACAATCGATCTTTTATGCTGGAAATATTCAATATCAAAAGCCTGAAAATTGGTAATCTGTTTTCCTTCAGCATTAAATAAATCAATGCTATTATTACTCTGGACAAATAAAATAGCATTGCTGTCTATTATATTATCATATTTAATCGGCAGTATGATTTTATTTTTCAGGTCAATAACTCCGCTTTTGTTGTTTTTTGAAACTCTTACCAGATTATTTCCTAAGTAGAAAACATCTTCATAATCAAATGGAATTTTAATATTGCCCTGCAAATCAATAAATCCTCTTTTGAATTTTTTATTGACTATTTTGCCAGCTTCAAATATATTTTTAAGATCTTTTCTATTATGGATGAATTGATATGTGGGCTTTATAACTACATTTCCGAGAGAATCAATTAATCCCATTTTTTCGTTAAAAGTTCTAAATACAGCATAATTATTTTCAAAACCATACACATATTCGTAAGTCTTATTTTCCGTCAACTGCTTGCGAAGATCCTCAAATTTTGCTTGCCCTTTTGAGATAAAAGACAATAATAGAATTACTAAAAGAAAGATATTTCTCATAATTTTAAATTAATAAAAATAAAAACGCATTCTGTTCAATTCTAGTATAGAATAAAACAGAATGCGTTTAAAAATTATATGCAATTAAACAATTTCGGCGCTAAGACCAGCCTCGAGAAGTTGTGTGCATTGCGGTTTCAGTTTTTCTATCGGGCCTGTTTTCACAGTGCATTTTCCGTTGTAATGTACAATCAAAGAGCATTGCTCAGCTTGTTCTGCTGTGTGGCTGCAAACACGCATAAGAGTATCAATTACGTGATCAAAAGTGTTTACATCATCATTATACACAATGATCTCGTTATTAAAAGCAATGGCTTCTTTTTCGCGAACTCTTTCTCTTACTTTTTCTTTAGTACTCATATCTTATAGTTTTTGTACTGAATTGATTATCAGTATCTAATTTACGTATTTTAAAGATACCCAATTGTTTCTTTGAAGCTTTTTAACATAAGTTAAACCCTTTTCGACGCATGATGCATCGATAAATGGAATATCTTCTTCGTAAAAACCGCTAAAAAGAATAATTCCTTTTGGATTTAAAGCATCTACATATGCTTGCATATCATTCAGCAAAATATTTCTGTTGATATTGGCAATAATTAAATCGTATTTTTTGCCTGCTAATAATGCCGCATCGCCTTCATAAACGCTGATGTGTTTGCAATTATTGCGTTCCGCATTTTCGATAGAGTTCAAATAACACCAATTATCAATATCAATCGCATCAATAGGTTCAGCACCTTTCATTTCAGCTAAAATAGCTAAAATGGCAGTTCCACATCCCATATCAAGTGTTTTTAAACCTTTAACATCCATTTCAAGTAAATGCTGAATCATCATGTGAGTGGTTTCATGATGTCCAGTTCCAAAACTCATTTTTGGCTCAATTACGATATCAAATTCAGCGTCTGTTTTTTCGTGAAAAGGAGCACGAACGTGACATTTTCCGTCTACATCAATTGGTTCAAAATTCTTTTCCCATTCTTCGTTCCAGTTTACCTGATCGATCTCTTCAATCGTATATTCAATTTTAAACTCTTCAGATTGCAAAATATAGATATCATCTAGAATATTTTCATCCCATAAATCTTTCTTCACAAAAGCCGAAATTCCGTTTTCAGTTTCTGTAAAACTTTCAAATGCTTTTTCGCCTAGTTCAGCCACTAAAATTTCAGAACCCAATTCTTTTGGCTCAATTGTAAAATGATATCCTAAATAGATGTTTGACATAAATTAAATTTTTTGCAAAGGTAAGAATACAAAGTAAAAGTTGTTCATAAATAAATCATATTGTTCTAAATTTTAATGCTAATTTTGAATTAAAATTTGTAAGTTTTTTATTATGGCGAAAAATGTTGTTTTGGTGCTTTTATTGGTTGTTTTGAGCTCTGCAAGTTGCGAAAAAGAGCACGATGTTATTCGATCTTTTTGTTTTTGGAAAACCAATCTTTATTTGCAAGATGAAGAAGATTCTTTAGTAAATAAAATGGGAGTCAAACATATGTATGTCCGTTTTTTTGATGTAGATTATAATCCCTATTCAAAAGAATCGCTTCCTGTTGCTACTATTTGGGATATTTCGTTTAATAAAAGTAATCCTGATATAACGCCAAGCATTTTTATTACAAACGAAGTTGTTTTAAAATCAGATACAAAACAATTGGATAGTTTGGCGATTAGAATGGCAAAACGAATAGAGCAGATCGGTAAAAGGATGAACGATCGAAAAGCCGAAATATTGGCTTCAAACATTGTGTATCCTAAAGATTATTACAAACAAAAAGACTTTAAACAATTAAATTACGATTCAGTAAAATCAGCCGAATCAGCCAAATTGAAAGTTGATTTTAAAGAAATCCTAATTGATTGTGATTGGACCGAAAAATCTCAGAAGAATTATTTCTATTTATTAAAGCAGATTAAAAAGCAGTTTCCGTCGTCAAAACTTGTGGCAACTATAAGGCTTTGGCAATATAAATATGCTTCAAAAGCTGGAATTCCACCAGTTGATAAAGGTTTGCTGATGTGTTATAATATTACGAAACCAGATGATTTTCAGACTAAAAACTCAATTGGCACCAGTGAAGAATTGGCGCAATATATAACACATAGCGATTATATACTCAAATTAGATATTGCATTGCCATTATACAGTTGGGCAGTTGCTTTTAGAGGAAATCAGTTTAAAGGCATCTTGTCCGATTATGATAAATTGATAAAAGATACGATTAAAGTAAAGAAAACTTCAGATTCAAAATATGTTTTGCAAGATGATGTTTTAGTAGGTCAGACGTATCTTAGAAATGGTGACGAAATTAGAATCGAGAAAATTTCAGACAATGAGATAGAAAAAATGATTTCGATTGTTAAAAACAAAATTCAGATTGATAATGAGACAAAAGTGACCTTTTTCTCTTTTGATAAAAAATATATAAACGATTATGGAACCGAAAATATCTCCAATTTTTATGCGCGCTTTTAGCAGTTTACTTTTACTTTTAAGCGTTCAGTTTTCATTTGCCTGCGGATGGGGTGTTTCTCCAGAAACCAGCCGATTAGCTTTGTTTAAGGCGCAACGTGAAGGATTCTTTAAGCTTACGCCATTCTACTATTCAGCAGATTATTATTATTCAACCAATACTATTTCTAGTGTCGATCAGGAAAAGAATTGTTTAGAATGGAAAAAGAAATTAGGAAACAGTATTAATCCAGACGACGTTCATAAGATTTTGTATGAAACAGATTCTGAACAATTTCAAACAGCATTTGAAAACAAAACTTTGAAAAATGCATTCCCTAAAAACACTTTTGTAGAAGCTTTATTATTGTCTAAAAACAAAACCTTTTTAAATTATATTCTGTTGGCTAAAAAACTGGAATATGGTAATGTAGAATATACAAAATGGGAATCTTGGGATCAAGTGGGGAGTAATTATGATAATAGTCAATCAGAAGATAATTTCGATTTTGAAAAGAAAATAAAATCTGCGAAAGATTCATTTTTAAAACAGCGTTACGCCTTTTTGGCATTGCGATATTATTTTTATGCGCAGCAAAAGCAAAAAGTTGTGGAATTATATAATGACTATTTTGCTTCAGAATCAAATACAATTCTTAATCCTTGGGCATTATATTATAAGGCTTTATGTATTGATAATCTGCCTTTGCAAAATTATTTATTGAGTAAAGTTTTTAATTCCTGCGAAGAAAAATCGTTTGCCGTTCTACAGCATTACAATTGGAAATTGACCGAAGAAACTTTGGCTTTGGCACAAAATGACGAAGAGCGAAGTGTTATTTTGTCTATTGAAAGTCTTAGAAACCCAGCACCAGATTTAAAATCTATTAAAGAAATTTATGAATTAAGTCCGAACAGTTTGTTTTTGAGTTTCTTGATAGGAAGAGAAGTAAATAAACTCGAAGATTGGATTTTTACGCCTCAGTATACCAATGACGGAACACCATCTGTTGTTTTTAACAGTACAGATTGGTATGAAAATTATGCTAAAGCGAAAGAGGAAAACTTCAATAAAGATATTTTATACTTGAGAGAATTAGAATATTTCCTGATTTCTATTCGTGAACAGACTTCTGGCGAGCAGAAAGATTATATTACAGCGGCAATTGCTCAATTGTGTTTTATTGATGATCAGGTTGACGAAGGAAAAAAATATACTGATTTGATTTCTAATAAAGCAAATCCTTCAATACAAATGCAGAAAAATATTCAATTGGCTTTGGTTTCATTAAAACAAGATAATTTAAAAGATGAGAAAGTTCAGAATCAGCTTTATACTTATTTCAGTTCTGTTGAAGATCTAGTAGAAACCGATCACGGACTGTTTAAAAATTTATATAGTTTGTACCGAATTGCAAGTAGTGAATTTCTTAAAAGAGGTGATATGGTTACAGCTGGTTTACTTTCAATGAAATCGGATATTAAAAATGAAGGCGAATATTCTCAAATTGAACTGGAAGAAAATGTTTATGATCCTTATTTGTATAGTTATATTGGTTATTTTGATAGGACTGCAACAGTTGAGGATATGGATCGCTTAATTGCTTTAAAACTCAAGCGAGATAAAACACCTTTTGAAAAATATATTTGCTCAGGTACAATTGCTCCAAATATTAATTATTATAAAGATTTAAAAGGAACAATCGCTTTTAGAAATAATAATCTGGAATTAGCTTATGCAACGTTTTCAAGCATGCCTCAGGATTTTTGGGAAAAGAGTTATGAGTATAAGAATTATTTAAACGAAAACCCTTTTACACCTAAAATTCTTCAAAATGACATAGAGCGTAAATTCGATTATCGTTTCAATAAAACCGATTTTATTGCGAAATTAATTCAGCTTAAAAAACAAAATACAGCAAGTAGTAATCTGCAATTGGCACATGCTTATTTTAATGTATCGTATTTAGGTAATTCATGGATGATGACGGCTTACGATTGGAGTTCAGGAGGGTCATATACAGATTATGTTTACGGAAATAATACTGAAAACGAAAAGAAATATCAAAGTGGTAATTATTACAATCTGAAAATGGCCAAAATATATTACGAAAAGGCTCTAAAGATGTCTAAAAACAGCAACGAAAAAGCAATGGCCAGTTTAATGATTTTTGAGTGTAATTATTTTAATCATTACGCAGAATTGATTTCTGAGGAGGAAGAGGCTAAAAATCCTTTTAAAGCAGGGAAGGAACTAGTTAATTTTTATTCAATTTACAAATCAACGCCAACGTTTAAAAAGTACAATTGTCCGCTTTTGAAATCGTTTATCAATTAGTCGAAGGTCAAAAGTCAAAAGCTGAAAGTCAAAGAGAGAATATAAAAAAAGCGTCCCGATGCATCGGGACGCTTTTTTTATATAGGGATTTCAAAATTTAAAATTAGATAGCGGTTACAATTGCTAGGAAATCGTCAGCTTTTAAAGCAGCACCTCCAATTAAACCACCGTCTACGTCTGGTTTAGAGAAGATTTCTTTAGCGTTTTCTGGTTTTACAGAACCACCGTATAAAATAGAAACTTCGTCAGCGATATCAGCTCCAAAAGCTTTACGGATAACTTCTCTGATAAATTCGTGCATTTCTTGAGCTTGTTCTGGTGAAGCAGTTTCTCCAGTTCCAATAGCCCAAACTGGTTCGTAAGCTAAAACAATTTTAGACCAAGATTCTTTTGCGATTTGAAAAACACCATCACGTAATTGATTCTCAACAATGTTAAAGTGATTTCCAGACTGACGATCTTTTAATTCTTCTCCAAAACAGAAGATTACTGTCATATCATGTTTTAAAGCTGTATCAACTTTATCTGCGATTAGAGCATCAGTTTCGTGGAAAATAGCTCTGCGCTCAGAGTGACCTAAGATTACTGTATTAACGCCAATGCTTGTTAACATATCTGCAGAAATTTCTCCTGTAAAAGCACCGCCTTCTGCTTGGTGAACGTTTTGAGCAGAAACTCCAATAGTTGTATTTTTCAACTTAGCAGCAGCAGCTTGTAAGTTTACAAAAGTTGGAGCTACAATTACTTGTGCATTTGTTTTTGCTGGAATTTTAGCAATTAATTCGTTTAATAACTCTTCAGTTTGTGCAGCATTTTTATGCATTTTCCAGTTTCCTGCAACAATCGATTTTCTCATTTTGGTAGTTTTATATTATTTTTTTTTGTTTTTTATTTTGAAAGAAGTCAAAATTTAAATTGAATTTTGATATTCTTATTGAAAGATTATTTCAATGATTGTAAAGTAGAATTAATTTTTTCGAAATCAGTTTCGATCGCTCTGTATAAAACAATTTTTCCTGTTTTGTCAACTACGATATATCTTGGAATCCAGTCCAAATCAATAGCTTTTCCGAAAAGACCTTTCATGCCATCGTTCATCATATAATGATCGCCTTTATTTAACTCATGTTTTTCGATTCCAGCTTTCCATTTATCAGCTGTTTTATCAGCTGAAACAAATAGGTAAGAAACATCAGGATTATTGGCTTGTAATTCTTTTAATTTTGGCATTGCTTTTACACAGTCACCACACCAAGAAGCCCAAACTTCGATAACCAAAGTTTTTCCTTTATATTTTTTTAAAATGTTTTTGAAAGTAACCTGACTTCCGTCAGTGGCTAGTAATTTCTCAGACAGAGCTTCTTTAGAAAAAGCAGTTTTCTGAGCTTGAGTGCATGAAAAAGAAATAAATGCAATTACGGCTAGGACTAATTGTTTCATATTTGATTAAAATTATTTTTTATTAGGGTACTGAATTCACAAAGTTAAACAAACAAATCGAATGCCAATTGCAGATTAACAAAATTTGAAGAGTCGTTTATTTTGTAACAAAACAACGTTTTTTGGTTGAAAAAAGTGTTTTGAAATCGTAATAGTAGAGATGAAAAAAGGTGTTTTTTTCTAGCGAAGATATTTTGCAAATAAAAAAATGATAAAAAATTTATTTTTAGAAAAAGATTTTAATCAAAAAAACGTCAGATTGCAATAAAGAAAGCCTTCAATAATTTTGATTTTATTGAAGGCTTTCTTTATATTTTCAAATACTTAATTTAATTCATAATTGCCATTTGCCCATTTTTTGCTTGGAGCAATCCAATTGTCTGTGGCTTTGTACAAAAAGCCATGTTTTAGGCCAGTATTCAATTCAATTTCCTTGAAATGATCTATTTTGCATTTAGAAGTTTCTTTTCTTTTAATAGCAGAAACTCCGTAAATATCTGATTTCTCATAAATAGTCAAAATATTTCCGCACCAATTAATATCTGTGATTTGTTGTATATCGGTGTCCATAAAACAACCTATAAAAACAAAATTCACATCTGGATTAGAAAGATAAGTTGAAACAAATTGAGCGATATAACCACCTTGGGACGTTCCGATTACTGTAATGTGATTTGGTGAAACGCCTTTCTTTATAAGACTTTTGATTTGCTTTGCCATCTTCTGGGCATATTCAGCAGAGTTTGTGTTTTTCTTTCTTTTTTCACTAAAAACAATAAAATTATCCTTTCTGAATGATTCTAATATTTCGTTATACTCGGCTTTTCCATATTCAGGATGAGCGACATTTAGATCGTTTTCTTGTACAAATTTGTTGTGAAAAAAGAAGATATAGCGTTGATTTTCATTTTTTGTTTGACCGAAACCCGCAATGCAAAATAAAATGGAGAACGTGAAAGTAAGTGTTTGAAAGAGTTTTTTCATGAGTAGATTATGTAGAATATAAAAATGGATTTAAATCGATTTTAGTTTTTTGTATCCATTAAAATTTTATAAATCCCAGTTGTTTTTTCTTCTTCATATTCAGCATTTTTAACTTCAAATGCCTTTTTTACGATACTACTGCATTGACTTCCTTTTACATTTTCTGTAACAACAAGTAATTCAAAAACAGGTTTGCCTCCAATATTTACAGCATAATTAAATGTTCCTGCTTCAAATGCTAATACTAACAAAGCACGATCTGAATTGTTGCTTTTCAGATAAGTGGTCTGAATTATCTTATTTTGATTTAAATCTGTTACTGTCACAGGTGTTTGCGGGGTAAAGGTGCCATTGTTAAACAAATTAGCTCCGGAATCTTTATCAACAAATTCGAAAGTAAGTCCAAAAGGTCCTGTTGAACAGTTTGTTTCAGCAGAATCACAGCCTGCAGCAAAAAATAAAACTAGAATAGCGGAAATCTTTAGCAATTTTTTCATGGTTAAAATAGTTTTTGGTTTGCTCAAATGTAGGATTATTATTCGTAATCTAAAAGTTAACTTTTAACAAGAATCCTAAAAATCAAAAGCGCCAGCAAACGTATTGTTTGCTGGCGCTTTTGATTTTTTTTGAAGTATTACAATTTCAAATCATCAACATCATTGTAATGTACTTTTTGAGCGATAGTTCCGTCATGAACCACAACAATGCTTGGATTGGCTCTTTCAACCGTTTTTAAAGCTGTTCCATCGCAGAAATAGAAATCAATATCTAAAGCGTAATCTTTTTTAGCTTTAGCAATTTCGTCAGCTCCAGAAGCGGTCATCCCAATTACTTTGTAGCCTTTTGCTTTTGCATCTGCAGTAACTTTAGCTAATTTTTTCATTCCTTCAGGATTTGACAAATTCAAATCGTAAGTTACATAGATTAGTAATTTTGGTTCCTTTAATAATTCTTCTTTATAGTCAGAATCATCTTTTGTCATCGTAAAATCATGAATTGGCGGAACATATCCCTCAGAAATTACTTTGTCTTTTCTGTCAACAAATACAGCGCCTTCGGGAATATTCATTAAATCCTTTTCTGTAAATTCTTTGTCAACGCCATTTACTTTATAGATAAAAATCATTTCTACAACCGATTTTGGGGCACCTTCTGGAATTTCCATTCCTTTCTCGATGTTTGTTCCTACTTTATATGGGCGGAAATCTTTGATTGGGTTATGATTGATAACCCAAACAGCCATAAATACACATAAAATAATGCTGATTAAAGTAATAATATTGGTAACCAATTTTGAAAATAAAGGTTTTACCAATTTTTTATTGATGAATAAAATCAAGATAAAGAATAATAAAACAACGTCTTTTGTGAATGATTGCCAAGGCGTTAAGTGTAAAGCGTCTCCAAAACAGCCACAATCTTTTACGACATCAAAATAAGCAGAGTAGAAAGTAAGGAATGTAAAGAAAACGATTAGCAATAATAAAGCCCAGATTGTTAGTTTTGATTTGTAGCCAACCAAAAGCATTACACCTAAAACTACTTCTAAAATCACTAAAAAGATCGCTAATCCTAAAGCCAATGGTTCTAAGAAAGGCATATTGAAAACAGGCTCACTAAAATATTCAGCTAGTTTATAAGAGAAACCAATAGGGTCGTTTAGTTTTATTAATCCAGAAATAATAAATAAGACGCCGACAAATAATCGGGAGAATTGGGTAATGATGTTTTTCATAAAAATAATGATTTTAAAATTCCAAAACTAAAATTCCAAATTCCAACTTTTCGATAAAATTTTGGGATTTTTTAAAATTGAAATTTTATTTATTTATAGGGTTTAAGATTAAAGCAAAAACAGAATAATTAATCATATCCTGATAATTGGCATCGATTCCTTCAGAGACGATTGTTTTTCCTTTATTGTCTTCAATTTGTTTAACGCGGAGTAGTTTTTGAAGAATCAAATCTGTTAAAGAGCTAACGCGCATATCACGCCAAGCTTCGCCATAATCGTGGTTTTTGGCTTCCATTAATTCTTTTGTCAATTTTACTTTAGCATCGTATAATTCAGTTGCTTTTTCAACATCAAGATCCGGCTGATCCACAACGCCCAACTCTAACTGAATTAAAGCCATGATAGAATAATTGATGATTCCGATAAATTCTCCTTTTTCATCCTCATCGACTTTACGGACTTCATTTTCCTGTAAACTTCTGATTCGTTGTGCTTTTATAAAAATTTGATCAGTCAGCGATGGCAATCTTAAAATTCTCCATGCACTGCCGTAATCTTTCATTTTATTGATAAACAAAGTGCGACAAACCGCTATAACATTATCAAATTCTTGGGAAGTATTCTTCATTTATATGCTGTATATTTGCTAAAATTTCTTCAAAAATAAGGATAATTTTTTAAGAGTTTCAAGTTTAAGGTTCGCTTTGTTTCAAGTTTTTTCTAAACAAAGTGTTAATGCAGAACTTGGAACTTGGAACCTGAAACAAAATAAACAATGACAATTAACTGCAAAGGTGAACTTATAGATTTATCGATTCCTAAAGTAATGGGGATTCTAAACGTTACACCAAATTCTTTCTTTGACGGAGGAAAATATAAAAACGAAGACGAAATTATTTCGCAAGTAGATAAAATGCTTTCTGAAGGTGCAACATTCATTGATATTGGAGCATATTCTAGCAAACCAAGTGCAGAATTTGTAACGGAACAAGAAGAAATTGACCGAATTGTTCCTGCAATTGAATTGATTTTAAAGCATTTTCCAGAAGCTTTATTATCAATTGATACTTTTAGAGCTGAGGTTGCAAAAGCAAGTATAGAAAGTGGTGCTGCAATTATTAATGATATTGCTTCGGGAGAACTAGATGATAAAATGTTTGATGTTATTGCGCATTACAACGTTCCGTACATTATGATGCATATGCGAGGAAATCCGCAGACGATGCAGAGTTTGACGCAATATGACGATATTATTAAAGAAATGCTTTCCTATTTTTCTGAAAAAGTGAAAAAAGCAAGAGCATTAGGCATCAACGACTTGATTTTAGATCCAGGTTTTGGTTTTGCTAAAACAACCGATCAGAATTATGAAGTAATGCAGAAAATGGAACTTTTTAATTTGTTAGAATTGCCTGTTTTGGTAGGAATTTCAAGAAAATCGATGATTTATAAAACGCTTGATATTACACCACAAGAAGCTTTAAACGGAACAACTTTCTTAAATACTATTGCTTTGACAAAAGGAGCAAAAATTCTTCGTGTTCATGACGTGAAAGAAGCTGTGGAATGTGTTACTTTGTTTAATAAAATGAGTTTATAAATCGCCAGTTTTGTCATTTCGATGAAGGAGAAATCTTCGTTGCTATATTGACAAAGAATGGATTCTTGTTACGGAGTTACTTGCGAAGATTTCTCCTTAGTCGAAATGACAAACTTTGTGTAAAATGAATTTTAAAAATATGAAATACTTTACCCTAATTGTAGCTTTCCTACTTTTCTCCTGCGGAAAAAAAGAAGACGTTTTACTGCCAAAATCAAATGTTTCAATTGTAAAAGATGTACAAGATCATTCGCCGATTTACATCTTTTTTAAAGTCGAAGGAAAAGATACAATTGCCGATTTAAATCGGAAAAGTGCCATAATTTCAACCAATTGGATTTTAAATATAGACAAACGTCTTCCATTGAAATTAGTGATTCCGCAAGTAATGAAAATGCAGGAAAAAAAGCGTAACGAGAAAATGCACCAGAATGAAGAATCTGAAAACTATTATTCTTATGCAGATTCTATTGGAAAGAATTTAACTTTTCTTCCTTTCACGAAAGTGTTCTATAAAATGGAGAAACCTACTGCAGGAAGTTTTGTGGTTTACTTTAGTAAAGGAAAGAAACGAGTTTTTATGGGAAATCAGGAAATAAAAATATCAGAAATATTAAAGCATTTTTATAGTATAAAGTTTGATAAAGTGCCAGATTTGGTATTTTTATTTGATAAGAATATGAGTTATGAAGAATACATTCAATATAAAATTCTACTGCAAAAAGATGTGACTTACAATCTTGATGTACTTCCAGTAGAATTCATTTTCTAACCTGAAACCTGAAACTTGAAACAAAACCTTATTGGTGATGATAAGGTTCGTTGCGTAAAATGGTAAATCCGCGGTATAATTGTTCGATAAAAAATAAACGAACCATTTGGTGTGAAAATGTCATTAGCGAAAGCGAGACTTTTCCCTGGGCTTTTTTATAAACCGTTTCAGAAAATCCGTAAGGACCACCAATTACGAAAACTAAAGTTTTAACTCCAGAATTCATTTTCTTCTGTAATTCTTCAGAAAAACCAACGCTTGAGAATGTTTTTCCGTTTTCATCCAATAAAATTAACTGATCGGTTGCTGAAAGTTTAGAAAGAATCAATTCGCCTTCTTTTTCTTTCTGCTGACTTTCAGATAAGTTTTTTACGTTTTTGATATCGGGAATAATTTCCAAATCAAATTTGATGTAAAATGACAGGCGTTTGGTGTAATCGTCTATCAAAGTCTGAAGCGATTTATTATCTGTTTTGCCTATTGCTATAAGTTTGATGTTCATTGGTTAAGTTTTTTTGCCACGAATTGCATTAATTCGCACGAATTTATTTTTTTGCCACAGATTAAAAGGATTTTCACAGATTATTTAAAGGGAAATAAAAAATCCTTTTTAATCATTTTAATCTGTGGCAAAATGAAAAACTTTATTTTTTATTCTCAAAAACGGTTTCAAAATGTTCTACAATTGGAAACGATTCGTAATAATGATGTAAAATCTTTTTCCATTCTAAATAAGCTTCAGAAGTTCTAAAGCCTACTGTATGATCTTCTAATGTATTCCAATCGACCAACAAAAGATATTTATGTTCAATTTCAAGACATTTCTCTAATCGATGCCCTAAATAACCATCAATTGAAGAAATGTATTGACCTGCCTTTGCAAAATCAGCTTCAAATTGATTGGCTAAGTCTGGTTTTACGTAAAGAAATGCTGCTTCTAATATCATAGTTTACTGTTATCAAACCCGACAGGTTTTTAAAACCTGTCGGATTTCGTTTAGTTGTTAAACTTCGCTTCAAAAGTTTTAAAACGGTTATCTAGATCTTTGATTAATTGCTTTTTTACCGAAGCATCTTGAATAAAACTGTAATTGATGCTGTTGTAAACGTATTTTTTAATTGTTTCATAATTTACATCAGGATATCTTTTTGCCAGTAAAACATATTGCTCTGTCATATTACTTCTCAAAATTCCTGCATCGTCTGTGCTAATCACAATTGGAACATTAAATTCTTTATAAAGTGTAAACGGATGTCTGTTTTCTTTTACTTTTAAGATGAATTCGTTGCTCGTTAAATTGATTTCAACTGGAATATTGTTTTTAGACATATATTTTAATAAATCATACGAATTGGCTTCATAAGCAATATCAACTCCGTGACCAATTCTATTTGCGCCTGCAACATAAATCGCATCGTTGATGTGCCAGGTCAATTCTTCTGGCTGCACTAAACCTAAAGTCAATTCGCCTGCATGAAGCGTATATTTTACATCAGGAAATTTATCGTGGCAGTATTTAAACATCACCATGTGTAACCAGTAATCTTTCATAGAAGTTTGTCCGTGTTCTGGAGAAACGATATTTACACCTGCTGTTAGTTTACTTTCGCTTGACGAAATAAAAGCAATCACCAAATTTTTGAATAAATCTACTGGATCCATAAAACGAAGTACAAAGTTTTGATAACGCATTGTAAAACGTTCGTCGTCCATTTTTAAATCTTTATGCAATTTGGCTATGAAATTATTGTTGAAATCTTCAGCATATTTTTTTGCATCTTTTTTCTGAAGCGATTTATACAATTCATCCAAAAGTTTCAAAACTGCTTTTTCATCTTTTTGTTCTGAAGCTTGGCGAAGTTTAGTATTGAAATCAGCTAAATCTGAAACATTCATATCACAAGGAATTGTAGATAATTGTGTTTCAATGTAAGTTACATTTTCTGCAATGGCGCGTTTCTTTAATTCTAGCATTCCTTCTGCAAAATGACCTTGAATAGTAGGCTCAAATTTCATAAAAGAATCAAAAAACTGATCGTCAGAAGGAACCGACCCGTTATAATCTTTTACCGACCAAGTCTGCATGATCTGCTGTTCGTAATACTCTAATTTTCCTTTATTTTTAAGAGATGAAAAGTTTTCCCAGTTTCCGTTTGCAGGTTTGGTTTTAGAAACTGCCATTGTTTCAAGATTCAAATAAAAGTCTTCTGCAATAGCTCTTTCCAAAAGAGGTTCTGCATAAACTGATCCTGAAAAATGGTGGTGTAAATCGCCTCCTTTAGGCATTTGTTGAAAGAAAGCTGTTAAGAGAGCTTCATTATTTCTGATTTTTTCTAAATAACTCTCAGCCGATTGAGAAAAGCCGATTTGTGCTATGAAAAAACAGAAAAGCGTAATTATTCTTGTCATACTCTAAGATTAAATTACGCGCAAATATACGAGTTTTCGGAGAAATTTGAAAATTTGTTTTTTGTTGTGGTGAGTTTTACCGCAAAGAGCGCAAGGTTTTCTGATATACTAAACCTAATATAAACGCAAAGTCCGCAAAGTTTTGTGTTAAAAAACTTTGCGAACCTTACGTAATTCTTCGCTCCCGATAGCTATCGGGATTGCGGTTAAAAAAAACTTAGAACCTTAGCATCTCAGAGTCTTAGAAACTCAAGAAAAAAGTACATCATGTATTTCAGGAAGTTTATCAAAAACGCTTTTTGCGAAAGGGCAAAGTGGAATAATTTTTAAGTTGTTATTTCTCGCATATTCTACGGCGGCCATAACCAGTTTTTTGCCGACACCTTTTCCGTTAAAATCAGGGCTTACTTCGGTATGGTCAATGATGAATTTTGAATCTCCTGCCCAAGTGTAGGTCATTTTTCCAGCTTCCTTTCCGTCTTCGATGGCTTCAAAATAGCCTTTTCTTATATCGTTTATTTGTTGAATTTCCATATTGTTTTATACTAAAGAAGTTTCTATTTTAATTGTGTTTATAAGTGTTTTATGGACAGGACAGCTGTTAGCAATTTTCAAAATTCGCTGTTTCTGAGCATCGTCTACATTTCCGGTAATTAAAATTTTGGTCGAAAATAAAGAAACAGTATGTTCTTCATTCTTTTCAAAATCCACCCAAATTGTAAGTTCTGAAACATCCCAAGCTTTGCGGTCAATGTACATTCTTAATGTAATTAAAGTGCAGGAAGCAAGAGAGGAAGCCAAAAGCTCAAACGGACTAAATCCTAAATTTTTTCCGCCCACATCTTGCGGTTCGTCAGCAATTAGAATATTCCCTGTTTTAGAAGTTATTTCTGTGCGATATTTTCGTGTGTCTATTGTTGCTTTTACAGTATCCATAAGTTATTTAATTCTTGGTTCTGGTAATGGAACAAATTCTGTTTCTCCTGGAACTTTTAGAAAAGTTTGGTTTGTCCAGTCAGTTTTTGCTTTTTCGATGAGGTTTTTGTCTGATGAAACAAAGTTCCAAAAGATAAAATGCTCTTCAGGAAAAGGTTCTCCTCCAAAAATATAAACTGTTGAGTTTTCAGCAATTTCAAATTCACAAAGAGAAGCTTCGGTTGTAATTAAAATTTGTCTTGGATCGTATGTATGTTCGCCATTTTTAATGCTTCCATCTAAAATATACAATCCGCTTTCTCCGAACAAATGATGTCCGATATTAATTTTCTTAGCTTCTTTGCTTTTAATTTCAATAAAATATAATGGACTGTAAACAGGAACAGGTGATTTTCTGCCAAATGCTTCGCCAGCAATTAATTTGTATGAAACGCCATCTTCTTCCCAAGCTGGAATGTCATCTGCTTCAACATGTGTGAAATTAGGCTCCATTTGTTCCAATTCTTTCGGGAGCGCCACCCAAATCTGCAATCCGTGAAGCATTTTATCTGAATGTCTTAAATATTCTGGAGTTCTTTCGGAATGAACGATTCCTTTTCCAGCCGTCATCCAGTTTACTGCTCCCGGTTTTATTTCTAATTCTGTTCCTAAACTATCGCGATGCATAATGCTTCCTTCAAACAAAAATGTCAAAGTAGAAAGTCCGATATGCGGATGCGGAGGAACATCCATATTTTCATGATCACTTAAATGTGCGGGTCCCATATGATCGATAAAGACAAATGGTCCAACTGCTCTTTTTTCGCGGAAAGGCAATAAACGGCCTACCATAAAATTGCCAATATTGGCAGCGCGTTCTTCGATAATTAAACTAATATTTGACATGTGGTATTTTTTATTTGAAAACAAAATTACGGTGGTGATAGAAATCTGTAACTTAATTTAGATTAAGAAAAGTTGTTTTTGATTTTTTTTGAATTATAAAAGTAAGGAAAAACGTTGGTTAAGTTTTTAGTTGATGATTAAATTTAGTTTTAAAAAGTCCCAGAGGGACGAAATATTTGTAGAATAATAAGGTTGCCACAACGACAAAGCCCCAGCGGGGCGAAATAAATATGCCGCTCCGCTGGAGCTCTTTTGTGGAAGATGACGATATTAGACTATAAATATTCTGCTCCGCTGGAGCATTAAAATGGGAGCATTAATCAATCAATTCAAACTCCAAAACTTCACTCTCAGTTCCATTAATAATAATCGATAATTGATGAATTCCAGTATGAAAAACTCGCGTTGTGATGACTTTAAAAGACTGGTTTCTCTCAATCTTAGTTAATTGATTCGGTTGAAAAATTTTCTCACTGATTTTGAATACTTTTTTAGCCAAATGTCCTTTTGCTTTTTTATAATGGACAGCATATTCTAAACGAACTGTTTTTGGGGCTTCGTTTTTATTATTCAAGTGAAAATGAAACTGAAGATAATCTCCAATTTTTACAGTTGGCGTTTTGATTTCGAAAGACGAAAGTTCAATATTTGTGCTTTCTAAACCATAATGGCTTAAAATTTCAGGATGTCCTTGTTTCAGTAAAGTTCGGCTTCCATGTTTAATAATTCCGTCTGTTTCTTTGCTGTGGCCTTTCCACATTGAAGCAATTTCTAATACAATCTGCGGATTATCTTTAGCAATATCATTTAAATTATTGGCTACGCTTCTTCGGACGTATTCTGAAGGATCGTTTTTTAAGTTCTCTAAAATAGGAAGAATAGGAGAAGGGTCTTTCTTCAAAAACGGAATTGCCATTGCCCACGGTAATCTCGGTCGTGAACCTTCACTTGCCAATCTGCGAACGTGATGATTTTCGTGTAAGGACCATTTTATCATTTCGTCAATCATTCTTTCTTTATATTTTAAAATGAAAGGACGAACTGCAAATTCGCAACTTATAAATTGTGTGATAGAAACAAAGGCTTTTACAGATGTTTCAAAATCGTCTAAACCGTAATTTTCAATATAATCGGCAAAAAAAATGAAAGCCAAATTGCCATCAGTAAAACTATTTTTCTTTAAATTTTCGATGATTTTATCAATTAAAGCAACGGCTTCAGGAAAATTTTGTGGCATAAACTGATGCAAAACCACTGTTGTGTGCTTCATTCTTTCTTTCCATTCTTTTTGAGCAAAATTGCCTTCGTAAATTGCTTCAATGAATTTCTCTTTTTTGAATGATGGATGCGCTCCGGCGACAGCCTGACCAAATTTTTCGTAAAAAGAAACCGAGTAAATATCTTTAATTAATCCCATAAATTTTGCTTGATTGAACTCCAAAGATATTTAATTGATCTCTTATTAAGAGATTAAGTATTGTTAAGAATTGTAACTTTATTTTTGTGAATATCCTAATGTTTAAAAAAGAGATATTTGATGTTTTATCTAATTTTTCATGTTGTTAGAACTTTCAAATCCATAAAATATATCCTAATTTAGCATTATTATTAAAAACAGAAAAATGATAAGCGAAGCTCAATTTCAAGCAGAATTACAACTTTTAATCAGTAATGCCATTAGAGAAGATGTAGGACCAGGCGATTATAGTTCGCTAGCATGTATTCCAGATACTGCCCATGGTAAGGCAAAACTATTAGTAAAAGATCAGGGAATCATTGCTGGAGTTGAACTTGCTAAAATGATATTTGAACATGTTGACCCAAAATTAAAAGTAAAAACATTTATTGAAGATGGGACACGTGTTGAATATGGCGAAATTGTTTTTGAAGTTTCAGGAAGCTCTCAATCTATTTTAAAAGCCGAAAGAGTGGTTTTAAATACCATGCAGAGAATGTCGGCGATTGCTACTAAAACAAACCATTTAATGCAGCTTCTAGAAGGAACAAACGCTAAAATACTAGACACTCGTAAAACGACTCCAAATTTTAGAGTTGCTGAGAAATGGGCTGTAAAAATTGGTGGTGGCGAAAATCATCGTTATGCTTTGTATGATATGATTATGCTGAAAGACAATCATATTGATTTTGCTGGGGGAATCACGCGCGCTATTTCTAAAACAAAGGAATATTTAAAGGAAAATAATCTAGATCTTAAAATTATTGTTGAAGCCCGCAATTTAGATGAAATCAGAGAAATTTTATTGAGCGACGGAGTTCATAGAATCCTGATAGACAACTTTAATTATGAAGATACCAAAACGGCAGTAAATTTGATTGGTTCAAAATGTCAAACTGAATCTTCTGGAAATATCAGCGAAAAAACAGTTCGTGAATATGCTTTATGTGGTGTAAATTATATTTCGTCAGGTGCTTTAACGCATTCTGTTTACAATATGGATTTGAGTTTGAAAGCTTTTTAATGGAGTTATGGTTTTTGTAAATCTAAAATCTCCCGATAGCTATCGGGACTAAAATCTAAAATCAAAAAATATGTCGCAAGAGATAGAAGATCGGATTGAGAAACTGCCTGTGGTGCGGTCATTAGCCCGACTTTTGAAGAAAATTAAACTGCCTTGGCTAGAGGGATTTTCATTGTATGATTTGTTGGAAATGTACACCATAGGAATTGTTGATGGTGCTTTTTCATATCATGCAAGTGCGGTTTCGTTTAGCTTTTTCATGGCTTTGTTTCCTTTTGCGCTATTTATTTTAAACTTGATTCCGTTTATTCCGATAGATAATTTTCAGGAAGATTTTTTGCAGTTCGTACAGCAGAGTGTTCCTCCAAATACGTTTGATGCAATCAGCAAAATTATCAGCGATATTTTAAATAATAGTCATTCGGGTTTGCTTTCGTCTGGATTTTTTCTTTCGATTTTTTTAATGGCAAATGGAATTAATGGCATTCTAAGCGGTTTTGAATCTTCTAAACATGTCTTTGATAAAAGAGGTTTTTTCAAGCAATATTTAGTTGCGTTGGCGATATCTATTGTGATGACTATTATTTTGTTTGTAACAGTCGCAACAATTGTAGTCTTTGAGGTTTTTATTCAAAAAACAATTATTCAGGATGTACTGAGTGATCGAATTCCGCTTATTATTTTAGGGCGTTATTTGTTTGTTGTTTTAATGATCTTGATAACATCTTCAATATTATTGCGTTATGGTACAAAACAGTATAATAAAGTTCCTTTTATAAGCATTGGTTCTGTTTTTACCACAATCTTAATTGTTATATCTTCGTTCTTTTTTGGGATTTGGGTTATAAAATTTTCAAAATACAACGAACTTTATGGTTCAATTGGAACATTATTAATTCTAATGTTTTATATTTGGATAAACTGTATGATTCTGCTTTTAGGGTTCGAATTGAATGCTTCTATCAGAAAATTAAAACAAAAAAAAGAAAAATAATATGAAAAACTTGATGCTAACTATCGGAGTGTTCTTCTTTGCCCTAACCATGCAAAGTCAAAGTGTAATTGGAAAATGGAAAACAATTGACGATGAAACGGGTGAAGCAAAATCTATAGTAGAAATTTACGAAAAATCTGGAAAAATTTATGGAAAGATTGTAGATATACTTCGCGAAGGCCACAAAAAAGATGTTTGTGTAAAATGTGATGGTGCTGAAAAAAACAAACCGATTTTAGGAATGGTTATTATAAACGGACTTAAAAAAGATGGTTCTGAATATAACGGAGGAACAATCTTAGATCCTACAAGCGGTAAAAAATACAAATGTTATGTTACTTTAGAATCTGCAGATAAATTGAAACTTCGTGGTTATGTTGGAATTTCTTTAATGGGAAGAACACAATACTGGACGAGAATAAAAAATTAATTAATATTTAAATGCGAAAATTAGCTTCGATAGTTTTATTCTTAGCAGTAGTTTCAAACAGCTTTGGACAATCTAAGAATTCGCCATTACAAATAAGTCATCTAACAGGTGACTTTTATGTTTATAAAACATTTCATGATTACAATGGAACGTTGATTTCTGCCAATGCTATGTATCTAGTTACAGATAAAGGTGTTGTGCTTTTTGATGCACCTTGGGATAAAACACAGTTTCAGCCTTTATTGGATAGTATAAAAATAAAACACAATAAAGAAGTTGTAATGCTTTTTGGCACACATTCTCATGAAGATCGTGCAGGCGGATTTGATTTTTACAGAAAAAAAGGAATCAAAACCTATTCAATTAAATTGACAGATGATATTCTGAAAGAAAAGAATGAGCCAAGAGCTGAATTTATAATTCCAAATGATACCACTTTTGCGCTTGGGCAGTATAAATTTGAAGTATATTATCCAGGCAAAGGGCATGCGCCAGACAATATTGTAGCATGGTTTGCTAAAGATAAAATTCTTTATGGCGGATGTTTTATAAAAAGTGAAGAAGCAAAAGATTTGGGATATTTAGGAGATGCAGATGTTAAAGAATGGGAGAAATCAATAAAAAAGGTTCAGTCGAAATTTAAAAACCCAAAATACGTTATTCCCGGACATGATGGCGGAACAACGAATAAATCTATAAATCATACTTTGGAGCTGGTGAAGGAATATAATCTTTCAAAAAATGCTTCTCTTAAAACCGGTCAGAAATAATTACTGACTTATAAAAATTTTTCATGTATTTCATCGAAGTTATTTTACCACTTTCCTTAGCAAAGACTTTTACTTATAGTATTTCTGAGGCCGAATATCATTTCATTAAAAAAGGAATGCGTGTTGCGGTGCCTTTTGGTAAAAATAAAATATATACGGGGCTTGTTTTGGATGTTCATGAAAATGCTCCGACATTATATGAAGCAAAAGAAATCCATCAGATTTTAGATGAAAAACCAATCGCAACCGAAATTCAGATTAAACACTGGCTTTGGATTGCAGATTATTATATGTGCGGCATTGGTGATGTGTATCGCGGAGCATTTCCTAGTGGATTATTGCTGGAAAGTGAAACGATTATTTCGCATAAACCCGATGTTGTGGTAAACGACAGCGAACTTTCTGACGATGAGTTTTTGATTTATGAAGCATTGCATCATCAGAGTTCATTAAAGGTTCAGGAAATTGCTTCGATTTTAAATAAAAAAAATATACTTCCGATTTTGCAAAAACTGATTGCGAAAGATATTATATTTTTAGAGGAAGAAATAAAAGAAACGTACAAGCCAAAGTTGGTTCGTTATGTTAAACTGCATTCAAAATATGAATCGGATAGTGGTTTGGAAGAATTGCTGGCAGCATTAAAAAATGCCAACAAGCAAAGGGAAATTGTTTTGGCTTATTTTCAGATTAGTGCTTCAGAAAAAAAGCCTATTACAGTAAAAAAACTTACAGAAGTTTCAAATGCAGGTTCGGCAGCTGTAAAGTCTTTAGTTGAAAAGGAAATATTTGAAGAGTATTATTTACAGCAGGATCGTATTATATTTAATGGTGAAAAATCAGAAAAAGAATTACAGCTGAGTGAAGCTCAAGAAAATGCTTTTTCTGGAATAAAGAATAGTTTTTCAGAAAAAGAAGTGTGTCTGCTTCACGGGGTAACTTCGAGCGGAAAAACGGAAATTTATATAAAGCTGATTGAAGAGTATTTGGAAACAGGAAAGCAGGTTTTGTATCTGTTGCCAGAAATAGCGCTTACGACACAGCTGGTTACTAGATTGCGCCTTCATTTTGGCGATAGAGTTGCAGTTTTTCATTCAAAATACAGTAATAATGAAAGAGTTGAGGTTTGGAGGCAAACGCTTGAAAATTCACCGAAAGCTCAAATTGTAATAGGAGCGAGGTCGGCTTTGTTCTTGCCTTTTAATGACCTAGGATTATTAATTGTTGACGAAGAACATGAGCAGACTTTTAAGCAGACTGATCCAGCGCCAAGATATCATGCAAGAGATGCCGCAATAGTTTTGGCTAATTTTCATAAAGCTAAAGTATTATTAGGTTCTGCAACACCTAGCATTGAAACCTATTTTAATACGCAAAATAATAAATACGGATTGGTAACTCTTTCTGAACGTTACAAAAATGTCCGTTTGCCTGAAGTGGTTTTAGTTGATATAAAAGACAAGCATTTCAGAAAAAGAATGACAGGACATTTTAGTGATCTTCTAATTGAAGAAATTACCGAGTCATTGTCATTGGGCGAGCAGGTTATTTTATTCCAAAATAGGAGAGGATATTCGCCTATAATTGAATGTTTAACCTGTGGTCACGTTCCGCATTGCCAACAGTGCGATGTGAGTTTAACTTATCATAAGCATAAAAATCAGCTTCGTTGCCATTATTGTGGCTATTCGATTGCAAAGCCTACTAATTGCCATAGCTGTTCAAGTATAGATTTAACTACAAAAGGTTTTGGTACGGAACAAATAGAGCAGGAATTAACTTCTCTTTTTCCTAAAGCGAAAACAGCCAGAATGGATCAAGATACTACGCGAGGCAAATTTGGTTTTGAAAAGATAATAGATGCGTTTAAAAATCGTGAAATTGATATTTTGGTCGGTACACAAATGCTAGCCAAAGGACTTGATTTTGATAATGTGGGCTTGGTTGGAATTATGAATGCTGACAATATGCTTCATCATCCCGATTTTAGGGCTTTTGAGCGAAGTTTTCAAATGATGACACAAGTCGCAGGAAGAGCAGGAAGATCGGAAAAACAAGGGAAAGTGGTTATTCAGACTTACAATCCGAATCATAATACAATTCAGCAAGTTACAAACCATAATTATATAGGTATGTATAAAGAGCAGTTGTATGACAGGTTAATCTATAAATATCCGCCCTATTTTAGAATCATAAAGCTTACTTTAAAGCACAAAGATTTTGATAAACTAAAAGAAGGAGCGATGTGGCTGTATCAGGTTTTGAATCAAAATCTAGGAATACCAGTTTTAGGTCCGGAAGAACCTGCAATAAGCAGAATACGAAATGAATATATTAGGACTATATTAATTAAGATTCCGCAAAATCTTCATTTAGGGAATACAAAAAAAACTATCCAGAAAATGCTGAATAGTTTTGAAGCTGTGGCTCAATATAGAGCTATAAAAGTTGTGATTAATGTAGATTTCTACTAAGACGAGCTAAATTAAGAAGAAGTTGAAAGTGCTTTTACAAGATCTTCTTTTTTATTGCGGCTTAAAGGTATTTTGGTGATGCCTATTTCGGCAAATTTACTATTGAAACGTTCAACTTTATCGATATTGATAATATATGATTTGTGGACACGGATAAACTTGTCTTTCGATAAATCATTTTCAAAAGATTTCATAGTTGAAAGAACCAGATTACTATCGTCTTCAGTTACTACTCTTACATAATCTCCAAAAGCTTCAATCCATTTTATTTTTGAAGTAAAGATTTTAAGTTTTTTTAGATTACTTTTGATGAATATATGTTCTCCTTCTTCTTCTTTGATATCTTTTTTAAGCAAATGCATATCAATTGCCCTTTTTACAGAGGCGTTAAAACGATCCACTGCAATAGGCTTTTGAAGATAGTCGGTAGCATCATAGTCGAAAGCTTTTAAAGCATATTCGGCTTTAGAAGTGATAAATATAATCTGCGGTTTTGATTTTAATCCGTCTAGAAAATCAAAGCCGTTAATAACTGGCATTTCTATATCAAGAAATATTAAATCGATATTATTTAATGAGATACAACTTTTTGCTTCAATTGCATTAGAAAAATCCCCGATTAAATGCAAGCCTGGGTGATTATTTACCAATTTGGCAATAATTGTCCTTTGTATAGAACTATCATCTACAACAACACAGTTTAGTTTCATAACATTTAAATTTAGAATAAATTCAGGATAGCAGTAGTAAATGTATTATTTTTTTGTAAAAAAAACTAAAGTTGAGGCATCTTTTTTGCATTATGACGAATAAAAGAAAAAAACTGTTGCATATATAAATTAAATGCTTACTTTTGCACCCAATTTTAACAAATAAATTTTTTATTTATGAATCATTATGAAACTGTTTTCATTTTAAATCCCGTTTTATCTGAGGTTCAGGTGAAGGAAACAGTAACGAAATTTGAAGAATTTCTTACTAGTAGAGGAGCTGAAATGGTATCGAAAGAGGATTGGGGTCTTAAAAAAATGGCTTACGAAATCCAAAACAAAAAAAGTGGTTTTTATCACTTATTCGAATTCAAAGTAGCTGGAGAAGTTCTTTTAGCTTTTGAAACTGAATTCAGACGTGATGAAAGAGTTATGCGTTTCTTAACTGTAAGTTTAGATAAACATGCTATTTCATGGGCTGAGAGAAGAAGAGCAAAATTAAAATCTACTAAAGCGTAATTATTATGTCTACAATCGAGCAATCTGCAAAAGGAAAAAAAGACGGAGATATCAGATATTTAACGCCTTTAAACATTGAAACTAACAAAACTAAAAAGTATTGCCGTTTCAAAAAATCAGGAATCAAATACATCGATTATAAAGATGCTGATTTCTTATTGAAATTCGTTAACGAGCAAGGAAAAATTCTTCCTCGTCGTTTAACTGGAACTTCATTAAAATACCAAAGAAAAGTTTCTGTAGCTGTAAAAAGAGCTCGTCACTTAGCTTTAATGCCATACGTGGCCGATTTATTAAAATAGTATAAAAATCTAGTCGCTGGTTTCTGTTCAAGCAGAACCTAACTTCTAAAAATAAGGACAACAACATGGAAATTATTTTAAAACAAGACGTACAAAACTTAGGATTTAAAGATGATGTAGTATCTGTAAAGCCTGGTTACGGTCGTAACTTTTTAATTCCTCAAGGTTTTGCTACTTTAGCAACTCCTTCTGCTAAAAAAGTTTTAGCTGAAAACCTAAAACAAAGAGCACACAAAGAAGCTAAAGTTGTTGCTGATGCTAAATCATTGGCTGAAGCAATTAAAGCTCTTGAAATTAAAATTTCTGCAAAAGCTGGTGGAGAAAAACTTTTTGGTTCTATCACAAACATCGACATTGCTGAAGCTTTAGAAAAATCTGGAAACGCTATCGACAGAAAATTCATCACTAGTGGTATTGTAAAACGTACTGGAAAATACAGTGCAAGTATCCGTTTACACAGAGATGTAATTGTTGAGTTACCATACGAAATTGTTGCTGAAAAGTAATAGTTTTTAAATCTATACTAAAATCCCGATGCAAATCGGGATTTTTTTGTTTAATATAGAAAGAATAGTTAATAATTAGACTTATAGCTATAAAGCTATAGTATAAAGCCTAAAATGAAATGAAATACGCAAGATTAACAAAAGAACAATTTGATGAATTACATGCTGAATTTGCAAGTTTTTTGGCTACACAAGCTATAGATAGAAAAGAGTGGGAGGAGCTTAAAGTTAATAAACCAGAAGTAGCAGAACAGGAGCTTGACGTCTTTTCAGATTTAATTTGGGAAGGTGTATTGACTAGAGCAGAATATTTAGAGCATTTTTCTAGAAACCATATATTTTTATTTCATTGTTTTGATACTTACATCCAATCGATTGTTTTGAAATCTCTTTCTTCAGATGTTGATTTTTTGACAAAAGAAGGACTGCAATGGTTAAGCGATAATATGTTTACCGACAATATTGAAATGAAAGTAGGGAAAAAAGTATTTACAGAAGAACGTAATTCTTCGATTTTTGAGTTGATTAAACAAGGGGCTTTTTTAAGTGATGGTCAATTATTTAGTCAAATTAATACAATTATAGAATCGTAATTTAGTTTTAATAACTTTTTAAGATGGCAAGCAATTAATAATAATTGTTTGCCATTTTTTGTTTTTTAACTTTTGTTTAATTTTTTTATAAATTTTAACCCCGTATTTCTACGCGTTTTTTTTGAATCTTTCAAAGAATTCGAAAATTTATGCTTGTTTGAAAAACAACAGATGTATTTGGTCTGCATTACGGATAATTTTGTCGATAAAATTGTGCTTATTGTAAGATTATACTTTATTTAAATCGATTTAACATATTTTGTTTAATATTTTGTTTAATTAATAAAAGGAGACAAAATTATGTTAAATGTAGCGTTTTTTCTACTGTTTTAGGAGGCCTGTAATTTTAAGACAGGAGATTTAAGATTAAATTATAAGAATTTTAGGCTTGTTTTATGTTTTTGTTTTTTCTAATTTTAGGTAACAAAAGTTAAACAAAGTTTTGCTTTTGTTTTTTCTAAACATGAGGGGTAAATTATTTTTCCCGAAAAGTTGAGATTGAAATTCAAAAAAATTAAATAATAACTTAATAAGTCTGTGTATGGAATTGACAATTACTTTCTTTATCAAATTTACTTTAGTTGTTTACTTTGTTTTAGCTTTATATGTTATCCTATTAAGCTTACTTCATCTCAACGAAATTTTTAATCGTTATACGATATTTAATTTTTTTTCAAAAGGTTTACATTTTAGTTTGCTCTCTTATAGCTGCCCCATTTTGCGGGCTGATTATAAGGAGCAATAATTTTATTGGATATAAAGAGATTCCTGTTAGCTTTTATAGCTAGATAATTTAGAATGCCTAATCAACTTTCTAATGAACGAATCGACATATATATAGAATCCCCATTCTACTTTAAACTAAAATTTTCATTATGAAAATTAGGCCTGCAACAAATCACTCCTCTTGGAAAATTGACTACAATCAGTTTTCCTCAAAAAAAACGGAATTTATTTTATCTCTTGGAGATAGAATAAGTTCACCGGTATATTTCGATGTACCGAATTCAACATAATTTTTTTTACTAAAACAGAATTTAGTGGCTTTTTTATAAGTCACTAGTCTTTGTTTTAACTGTTTGATTTTTAATTGATTGTTTAATTGCGTAAGTGCGTGCACTTACTGCAAGAGGTGTTTTATTGTCCATTTTCTAATCTTCCAAATTATGAAAAAAAAATTTACTTTTTATGATCTCATCATCCAGAAGAGATTATTTGCCGTATGGCTTTTATTGTTTTTATTGCTTTTGAGTAATAAAAACTTTGCGCAAACATTTTGCCGACCAACAGCAAACACTACCAGTATTGGTGGAGTTTGTTTGGGTACTACTGGAGTGACTAATGCTGCTTTGGCTTACGATTCCAGTTTAAGTACATATGCAACAATAACAAACTCATTGGGAGTTGCTTGTTTTGCCCAGGAAACGGTAACCTTTAATCAAACTGCGAAAGCAGGAGATGAAATTGTGCTATATTATGGTAACGGAAGTGCTGTAATAAGTGCGGGGGTATTGGCAAATTCGACTTTGCAACCTTTGTTATCTGGTACTCCTGCAGGAGATGCAGTTCCGTTAAGCGGACTAGTTAATCTTCAACTGTTAGATAATGGAGATAATATTAATGTTGTAAAGTATACGTTAACATCAGATGCTAATCAGATAAAAATTCAAACAGGGGGACTTGTTAGTTTGCTGATTAATTTAAGAATTTATGATGTGCGTTTGCAGTTTGCAAAACCGACAATTGCAAATGGAGAGACACAATCAGTGTGTTTTGGACAATCTGTAGCACTTTCTGCCACAGCTGCCACTGGTACAACAGTGGCTTGGTATGATTCGCCAACAGCAACTACACCACTTTCGAGTGTAGGAACATATACTACACCAGCTTTAACAGCTACAACTACATATTACGTAAGTACTTCAAGAAATGCTGGTTGCGAAAGTGATCAGCGATTACCTGTAACGATTAATGTTATTCAGCCGATTGTGCCTGTCATTAGTACTACTGGTACAACTATTTGCTCTGCTGGAGCAACGCAGGCAACGACATTATCTGTTATAAATCCGGTATTAGGTACAACTTATAATTGGTATGATGCTGCAACAGGAGGAACTCTTTTGGCAACAGGAAGTACTTATACGCCAACAGTGCCATTAGGTACTAGTACTTTTTACGTAGAAGCTTCAATTGGAACTTGTAAATCGACCCGTACTCCAGTTACGGTTACGTCGACTTCAGTTCCTGCTTTGGCGACAGTTTTAACACAAAGCGTATCGATACTTTCTGGTCAGAATGCAACTTTAAGTGCTTCGACTACAGAACCAGGTGTTGGTTTAGATTGGTATGATGTTCCGACAGGAGGAACAAAATTATTAGCTAATTCTAATACTTTTACAACTCCAATTTTAACAGCAACTAAGACTTATTATGTTGAATCAGTTAATCTTACTGGAGGTTGTGTTAGCGCAACAAGAGTGCCTGTAACTGTAACGGTTCAACCAACAGCTTCGGGAGGATGTCTTGAAGCTAGCAGTCAGGTAACTACTCAAATAGGAGTCTGTTTATTGTGTAATGCTACAAATCCGAATTTTTCCGTAGACGGAAATCCTGCAACTGCAGCAAGACTGACTATTCCTGCTAATGTAGTAGGATCTATGCAGCAAACATTACAATTCACAAATCCAGGAAAAGCTGGAGATAATGTTGATGTTGATTTAGAATTACCGGGAGGTCTCGCAGATGTTCAGCTTTTAAGTGCTATTAGTTTAGCAACCTATAATGGTGCAACTTATAATAATGATAGAGTTACGATTAATAATCCTCTTATTACTTTACAGTTATTAAGTGGTACTAAATATAGAGCAAGTGTTAAGGCAGGTGCTAACTTCGACCGTGTGGAAGTTCGTTTAGGAGGAGTTTTAGGTCTTTTAACTAATTTAGATATTTATCAGGCTACTTATAGATATCAAGCTCCAACTGTTTCTGGAAATACTACAATTTGCAGTGGACAAACGGCAACTTTAAATGCTAGTCTAGCTTTGGGTGAAACTATTAAATGGTATGATGCTTTAACAGGTGGAAATTTATTAGCAAGCACAGCTTCATTTACTACTCCAGCTTTAACAGCGAATACAACTTATTATGTTGAGCTAACTCGTAATGGTTGTGTTAATAGTGAAAGAAACCCTGTTGTAGTTACTGTAAATAATCCAGTGGCACCAACATCGATTTCTACTGTTCCTACAAATTTATGTAGCGGAGAAACTACAACGATAACAATTCAATCTCCAGTTGCTGGTACAACATATAATTGGTATGATGCAGCTACAGGAGGAACTTTGGTATTTACAGGAACCTCTTTTGTAACTCCAAGTTTGACCGTTCCAACGACTTATCATATCGAAGCGGTAATTGGATCTTGTTTAAGTGCTCGTACACCGGTTAATGTAAATGTTAACCCAAGACCAGCACCTCCAGTTCCTGTATCTGCGAATGTTATTATTCAGTCAGGTCAGAATGTACAGTTGGCTGTTGTGAGTAATCCAGGGGTTTCTTATTTATGGTATGATGCTCCAACAGGAGGAAATCTTTTGCAAGGTTCTGGCAGCAACATCTATACGCCAAATCCAGTTTTAACTGCAAATAAAACATTTTATGTTGAAGCTGTGAGTACTGCATCGGATTGTAAAAGTACTTCAAGAGCTGCAATTAATGTAATGGTAACCAATACGGTTAGTACTTGTTTGCAGCCAAGTTCAGAAGCAATAACTGTTGACCCTGGCATATTGTGTGTTTCATGTAATGGCGCTAACGGACCTAATGCTGTTGATGGAAACCCAAATACATTTTCTTCTTTGACTATAACTTTAGGAGTACTTAATTCATACATACAACAAGAATTAAATTTCCTAACACCTGGTCAAGCGGGAGATATTGTTGATGTAGAATTAGAATTACCAGGCGGTCTTGCTGATGCTGCATTGTTAGGATCTGTAAGTATAGGAACTTCTTTAGGAGGAGTCGAAAATCCTGGAAGGCTTGCGGTAAATAATAGTTTATTGAATTTACAAGTATTGTCAGGAAATAAATTTAAAGTGAGTTACCCAACAACTGCCGCATTCGATAGGGTAGATATTAGATTTGGGGCATTGCTTGGTTTAACAACTACTTTAAATATTTATGGAGCTTCTTATAGATTTCCAAATGCTACAATAACAGGAGCAGCAACGCCAATTTGTGCTGGACAAACGGCAACATTAGCAGCTACGTCTACAGGAACCGAAACATTTACATGGTACGATGCTCCTACAGGTGGAAATATTGTGTCAGTTAGCCCAACTCTTCCATTAACTGCTACTACAATTTATTATTTAGAAGCAACTCGCGGAGGAACTTGTATTAATAGCGTTCGCCAGCCTGTTACTGTTAACGTATTGTCTATTCCAACAGATGCAGATATTTCAATTGCGAGTCCTTTGACTGCTTCTTGTGCGGGAGGAATTGTACTAGCTCCAACATCTGCTTTAGCAGGAGCGACATTTAGATATTACACAGACCAAAATAAAGGACAAGAAATCACTACAGGTACAGTGGCAGGAATAACTTATGTAAAAGATCCTACAACTGGTGCGTTAACAATTAGCGGGCTTACTTCTGCTAATCCTACTAATACTTATTATGTATCTGTTTCTAATGGAGGACTTTGTGAAAACGTAAATGGGACATTAAAAGAAGTAGTTGTAAATTATCCAACTGGTTCAAATTTAACTGTTACAAGCCCATTTGCGGGATGTACTAAAGTGAATCTAAAAGATGCTATTACAAATTTTGATGCAAATGTAACTTACACTTTCTTTGATTCAGCCAATAATCCAATTACAGATCAAGCTGCAGCAAATATAACAGTAAGTGGAAATTATTTTATTCAGGCTCAGCAAACAGGTGTTGCTTGTCCATCAGTAAAAGTACCGGTTACCGTAAATGTAACTCCATTACCAACTTTAACAGGGGTAACAAATTCAATAGCAGTTACAAAAGGTTCATCAGTTACTTTGACAGCAACATCAAACGGAACTATAACCTGGTACGATCCACAAGGAAATGCTTTAGGATCTAATAGTACAGGTTCTCTTAATACAGTAGGAGTTTTCACTTATACTGTAGTTGCTAGCAACGGATCTTGTACTACAAGCCAAACAGTAACTATTAGCGTTATTGATCCTGCGACTTGTGATACTCTTTTAGAAAGAGTTTATGCAAATTCTCAATTGTCAGGTTCAGTTATTACAGGTAATGTGACAAATGGAGCTTTGGCTGTAGATGCTGACCCAAGTACTTTTTCAACTATTACGACTGGCTTAGGAGTTTTAGGTGTTGGAACTACATGGCAGAATTTACAATGGCCAACCACTATACCAAAAGGAACTCCGGTAACAGTAAAATTAGGTCTAGAAAATAGTCTGATTGCTGTTGGTCAAAGTGTTACTGTGATAGGTACTAAACGTGACGGATCTAATAATCCAATTGACATTGGAACTTTACAATCGGTATCAAGTTCATTATTGAATTTATTGCCAGGTCAAAATTCATTCGAATACACATTTGTGCCTTCTAATGCTTCGGGCGTTCAGGATTATGATGGTATTCGTGTACAATTAGGAGCAGTTTTGGGTGTGGCACAAAATATTAATGTTTATGATGCTTATTACAAAAAACAAGTTTCACAAATAGCTTGTGGTCAAGGAGATATTGAAGATATTTTCTCTGGCGTAAAAGATGTAGGCGTTGGTGCTTTAACTGCTACTGTAGGTGTTTCTAATCCATGGAATGTGGCAGATCGCGATGTCGCTACTTATGCTACAATGTTTAACGGTGTAGGTGTACTTGCAGATGCAGAACTAACAGCTGTTTTTAGAACACCATCTATGGTTGGGGATAGTTTAAGAATTACAATTTCTAAACCAGGAACTCTTTTAAATATTGGTTTACTTTCAGGATTTAAAATTCAACTTTATTCTGGAAATATTGCCGTTGGTGCACCAATACAAAGTAATAGTCCTTTGTTGACTTTAAAATTGCTTGCCGGAGATACTATGGCAATGACAATTGTGGCGCCTCAAACACAGCCGTATGATAGAGTTGTGATTACTTTAGGAGGAGCAGCAAATGTTTTAGATCAGCTAAGAGTTCATACTATTGATCGTGTAACCAATACGAAAGTCATTGGAAGCGACTTAGATAATAAATTAACCGTATGTCCCGGCGATAATATTACCCTCCAAGTACCGCCTAAATCGTGTGCTGATTACGCTTGGTATGACTCGCCAACAGGAGGGAATCTTGTAGCTAGTGGTCAAACTTATACAATTCCGGTTACATTGCCTGCTGGGACTTATAAATATTATGTTCAGCCAATTCGTTACGGTTGTGCGGCTTTAGAAAGAGGAGAGGTAACAGTAGTTGTTAGAGCTACTACTCCTGTATCTGCAGTAGCAAACGTAACTATCAATGGAGGAAATAGTACTATTATTTGCTCTGAAACAGGAACAGTAACATTAGATGCGATTTTAAGCAATACACCAGTTCTTACGAATCCAGTATATCATTGGTATAGTTTTGATGGAACAACAAGCCAGTTAATTGCAGGTGAAACAACATCTAAATTAGTAATAAACGGATTAGCTCCTGGAACTTATACTTATTATTTAGGAGTTAGTTCAGATGAATATTGTGAAACTATACCGGCAAATAGAAAACAAATAACATTTACAATCTTGCCAACTTCTCTTGAATCGGATATAGTGGTAAATAACGCTTCTATTTGTCATAGTACAGATGCAGTATTAACGCCAACAAGTACGTTGCCAACTCCTGTTTTCTTTTGGTATTTAGATGCCAATAAAACACAGCCAATTTTAAATGGAACTGTAAGTGGCGTAACGTATGCTGTTGATAGCACTACGGGAGTTTTAACCATATCAGGTTTAACACCTGCTATGAGTCCTCTTACTTATTATGTGGCTGTTACAAGTGACAATACATGTCAAAATAAAAACGGAGAGCTAAAAGCGGCTACTGTAATAGTTAATGATCCTCCAACACCAACATCCACAGATAATCCGCAGAATTTCTGTTTAATCAATGCACCAACGGTTGCTAATCTTCAAGCAAATGAAGCTAATGTAGTTTGGTATCTTTCTGATATGGGAGGAACTGCATTAGATCCAACAACAGCATTGGTCGATGGAACAATTTATTATGGAGCTATAAAGGATTTATTAGGTTGTGAGAGTTCAGTTAGATCAAAAATAACAGTACATGTAAATGATCCAGGAACACCGACTTTAGTAACAGCAGGAGTGCAAAATTTCTGTAAAGAAGATCTTCCGACATTTGCAAGCATTCAATTCAATCAGGCAAATATAGTTTGGTACACGGCTTTAACAGGCGGAACATTGATTCCATCGACAACAGCTTTAACCACAGGCCAGTATTTTGCGGCAATTTCAGATCCGTTAACTAGATGTGAAAGCGCTACGAGATTACCAGTTGATGTGAATGTAACTGATCCTGGAACACCGACTTTGGTGACAGCAGGAGTGCAAACTTTCTGTAAAGAAGATCTTCCGACATTTGCAAGCATTCAGACAAATGAAGCAAATATAGTTTGGTATACAGCTATAACAGGCGGAACATTGATTCCATCTACAACAGCTCTGACAACAGGCCAATATTTTGCAGCAATCTCAGATCCAGCGACAGGCTGCGAAAGTGCTGCGAGATTAACAGTTGATGTAATTGTAAACGATCCAGGAACACCGACTTTAGTAACAGCGGGAGTGCAAAATTTCTGTCAAGTAGATCAGCCTACATTTGCGAGCATCCAGAGTAATCAAGCTAACATTGTTTGGTATACAGCTATAACAGGCGGAACATTGATTCCACCAACAACAGCTCTGACAACAGGGCAGTATTTTGCAGCGATCTCAGATCCAGCGACAGGCTGCGAAAGCGCTTCAAGATTGACAGTTGATGTAATTGTAAACGATCCGGGAACACCGACTCTAGTAACAGCAGGAGTGCAAAATTTCTGTAAAGAAGATCTTCCGACATTTGCAAGCATTCAATTCAATCAGGCAAATATAGTTTGGTACACGGCTTTAACAGGCGGAACATTGATTCCATCGACAACAGCTCTGACAACAGGGCAGTATTTTGCAGCAATCTCAGATCTATTAACAGGCTGTGAAAGCGCTACAAGATTACCAGTTGATGTGAATGTAAATGATCCAGGAACACCGACTTTGGCGACAGCAGGAGTGCAAAATTTCTGTAAAGAAGATCTTCCAACATTTGCAAGCATTCAGACAAATGAAGCAAATATAGTTTGGTATACAGCTATAACAGGCGGAACATTGATTCCATCTACAACAGCTCTGACAACAGGCCAATATTTTGCAGCAATCTCCGACCCAGCGACAGGCTGCGAAAGTACCGCGAGATTAACAGTTGATGTAATTGTAAATGATCCAGGAACTCCAACATTGGTGACTGCGGGAACACAAAACTTCTGTTTGGCAAATGCTCCTACGTTTGCAAGCATCCAGACTAATGAAGCTAACATTGTTTGGTATACAGCATTAACAGGCGGAACATTGATTCCATCTACTACAGCTCTGACGACAGGACAGTATTTTGCAGCGATCTCAGATCCAGCGACAGGCTGTGAAAGTGCTTCAAGATTGACAGTTGATGTAATTGTAAGCGATCCGGGAACACCGACTTTAGTGACAGCAGGAACACAAAACTTCTGTTTGGTTAATGTACCAACGTTTGCTAGTGTTCAGTTCAATCAGGCAAATATTGTTTGGTATACAGCTTTAACAGGCGGAACAGTAATTCCGTCAACAACAGCTTTAACCACGGGCCAGTATTTTGCGGCAATTTCAGATCCGTTAACTAGATGTGAAAGCGTTACGAGATTACCAGTTGATGTGAATGTAACTGATCCTGCAATGCCAACAACAAATAGTACAGCACAAAATTTCTGTTCGGGAACAAATCCGACTGTTGCCAATCTTCAAGTGAATGAAAGTAATGTAGTTTGGTATACAGCACAAGTAGGAGGAACTGCTTTAGCTGCAACAGATGCTTTAACAACGACATCTTACTTTGGAGCAATTAAAGATTTAGCAACAGGATGTGAAAGCAGCGTAAGATTGCAAGTGGCTGTAACGGTTGGTAATCCAGCAAATCCAACAACAAACAATACAGCACAGACTTTCTGTTCTGTAAATGCGCCAACGATTGCAAACATTCAAGTAAATGAAAGCAATGTAACTTGGTTTACAACTGCCACAGGAGGAACAGCAATTCCTGCGGGAACAGCTCTTGCTTCTGGAGTATATTTTGGAAGTATTGTAGACGGAATAGGTTGCGAAAGTTCAACTCGTCTTCAGGTAACTGTTACCGTAGTTAATCCAAGCGCGACACCGACTACAGCCAACACAACACAAAACTTCTGTACTTTAAATTCGCCAACAGTGGCAAACATTCAAGTAAACGAAGCAAATGTTGTTTGGTATAGTACAGCAATAGGAGGAACAGCGATTCCGCCAACAACAGCACTTGTAACAGGCACATATTATGGTGCAGTTTCAAGTACGATTGGTTGCGAAAATCCAGCTAGATTGGCTGTTGTAGTAAATGTAAATTCACCAAGTGTGATAACAACACCAAGAACAACGCAAACTTTCTGTTTATCTGCAGTGCCAACATTGGCTAATATTTTGGTAAACGAAACAAATGTAGTTTGGTATGCATCAGCAACTGGTGGAACACCATTGGCTAATACAACTCCACTTGCAGCAACTACTTATTATGCTGGAGCGTTGACCAACACATTTAATGGCTGTGATAACGGACCAAGACTAGGAATTACAATTGCATTCGAAAATGATGCTGCAGTTCAAATTGCTTCAACAGATGATACTCCATGTGTATTCAAAGGAGTAACATATTCAATTGCAAATGGAAAATCTAATTATGTATGGACTATTAACGGAGGTACAATTGTTTCTGGCGGAGGTACAAATGACGGATCTGTAACCGTTTCTTGGTCAGATATTGGACCAGGAACTGTAACGGTGGCTTATGTTAATAATTGTGATGAGAGAACTATAAAAACTCTAAATGTTACTGTAGCAAGCTGTTCAGATCTAACGATTACTCATACAGTTGATAATCCAACTCCAAATTTTGGTGATCAAGTAACATTTACTATAACTGTAAATAATGTTGGTGAAGGAGATTTTATCAACACTCTTGTTAGTGATTTACTTCCTAGCGGTTTACAATTAGTGAGTTCATCTGCAACATCAGGAACATACGATCCGGCAACACAGCTTTGGACAATACCAACGCTTAATGCAGGTCAGAGTGTAGTATTGACAATAGTGGCAGAAGTTTTACCAAATGGTACTTATACAAGTGTAGCAACTGTAGAGACTTCAACTCCTTTAGATGTTGATGCATCAAACAATTCAGCTTCAGTTACATTAGAACCAATTTGTTTAACTGTTTACAATGAGTTTACTCCAAATAATGATGGTAAAAACGATTTGTTCAGAATAGACTGTATTGAGTCTTATCCAAACAACGAGTTGAAAGTGTTCAACAGATACGGAGCATTAGTGTATAGTAAAGCACATTATGAAAATGATTGGAACGGAACAGCAAATGTATCCGGTGTAATTAATAGAGGAGATATGCTGCCAACAGGTACTTATTTTTATGTGATAACCATTGGAGATGGAACGGTTAAAAAAGGCTGGTTGTCTATCATGAGATAACCCACTTCTATTAATCATCTAATTAATTAAACTAAATAAGTATCGTTATGAAACTATATATAAAATCATTAGAAACATATTTTATTTTAATATGTTCTTTTATTACGGTTTGCGCTTCGGCACAGCAAGATCCCGAATATACACAGTATATGTATAACACTATGGCGGTAAATCCAGCGTATGCTGGATCTACCGGAACCATAGAAGCAGCACTTTTATATCGTTCTCAATGGGTAGGAATGCCTGGCGCACCAGAAACACAATCATTCTCCATTCATTCTCCACTTAGAAATGAAAAACTTGGATTGGGTTTAAGCATTGTAAATGATAAAATAGGACCTTCCAACGAACTATATCTTGATGGAAATTTTTCTTATTCATTGCCTCTTGGTTATGAAAAAAGATTGGCTTTTGGTATTAAAGCAGGAACAAGAATGTTAAACATCGATTGGTCTAAAGGAAGATATTATGATAATGATGATGTTTTATTAAATCAGAACATTAACAATCAGATGAAATTAGCTGTAGGAGCAGGGATTTACTATTATACAGATAAATGGTATGTAGGATTTTCGATTCCAAGTTTTATTCAGAATGATTACTATGACGATGTTCGTGAATCTATTGATTATGATCGTATGCATTACTATTTAATGGGAGGTTATGTTTTTGATTTGAATCCAAATTTGAAATTTAAACCAGCATTTTTAGTAAAAGCAGTAAGTGGTGCTCCGCTTACCGCAGATATATCGGCAAATTTCATGATTCAGGAAAAGTTTGTTATAGGGGGAGCATATCGAACAGATGATTCGATAAGCATACTGGCAGGTTTTCAAATTTCACCAAGTTTCTTTCTTGGATATGCTTTTGATTACACTGTAAGCCAATTGAACAAATACAATGATGGTTCACACGAATTCATCTTGCGTTATCAATTTGTGCAAAAACAAAGTAAAATTAAATCTCCTCGATTCTTCTAAAAATAAAACTTATGAGAAAACTATATATCCTATGTTTAATTTTGAGCGTTACGTTTAGTTTCGCTCAAAAAACTAATTTGAAGAAAGCTGATGCTCTATTTAGAAGCTTTTCTTATTTGGATGCTTCCAAAGCTTATGAAGAGTGTTTGCAAAACATAAAAGATCCATCAGCGCAGACTTTGAAGAATGCGGCAGATTCCTACTATTTTATTTCCGATTCTAGAAATGCACTTAAATGGTACAGAAAATTATATGAAGTGCAAGGAAATAATCTGACTGATATTTACTATTTGCGTTACATTCAATCCATGAAAGCAGTTATGGATTATGATGAAGCAGATAAAATGACAAAAGAATATTTAGATAAAAAAGGTGATAAAGCAGAGATTAACCGATATGTTGCCCAAAAGAAATATATGGACAGCGTAGCAAAGGCAAAACCTTTATATACCATTAAAAATTTAGATATTAATACGAGTAAATCAGACTTTGGAGCTACATTTTTTAAAGACAATGTAGTATTTACATCGGCTCGCGATACCACAAAGTTTAGCGAAAAATTGTATACTTGGAACAACCAGCCCTTTCTTAACCTGTATATCGCAGAAAGAAATCCAGCAGATGGAAGTTTATTTAACGAAACAGTTTTTCTGCCGAATATAATGACAAAATATCATGAAGCTACGGCAAGTTTTGATAATCAGGGAAAAACAATTTATTATTCAACCAATATTGTAAAGAAAAACAAATTGGTTGTTGATGAAGCGAGAGTCAATAATTTCCAGATTGTTAAAGGCTCGATCGTTAATAATAAATTAGAAAATCCAGAGAAAGTATTTTTTGATAGTGATGATTATTCCGTAGGGCATCCCGCATTAAGTGAAGACGGACGACTGCTTTTCTTTGCTTCAGATATGCCTGGAGGGCAAGGTGAAACTGATCTTTATATGGTAAAAATTGCGGCAGATGGGACTATGAGTTCGCCTCAGAATTTAGGGCCAAATATCAATACAATTGGTAATGAAGTTTTTCCATTCTTCCAAAACGGAGTCTTGTACTTTTCTTCTGATGGACATTATGGCTGGGGAGATCTGGATGTATACGAAAGTAAGCTTCAGGCAGACGGAACTTTTTCAGTGCCAAAAAACCTTGGAGCGCCTATCAACAGCAATAAAGACGATTTTTCTTTTATAATTGACAAAACAGATGCTTATGGCTATTTTTCTTCAAATCGAGCAGGAGGAAAAGGTGATGATGATATCTATTCTTTTGTAAAAGGAAAACCAATTTGTAACCAAAGTATATCTGGAATGGCTATCGATCATAAAACCAAAAAGCCTTTGACCGATGTTACCATAATGGCGTACAACTCTTTTAGCGAAGTTTTAGGTGAAACCAAAACAAATTTTGACGGTAAGTATGCCATTGAAGTTCCTTGTAACAAAGTAATCAAAATGATTGCAGCAAAACCAAATTACAGTAGTGATGACAAAACTGTAGAAACAACAGAGCAAAATGGTGGCGAAATAAAAGATGTAAACTTTGAATTAAGCAATTACGACGATTTGGTTGTGAAAAAACAAGGAGTAGAAAAAGTAGATGTTAACCCAATTTATTTTGACTACGACAAATTCGATATTACTCCAAAAGCTGTAGAAGAATTAGCTAAGGTTGTATTTATAATGCAGAAATTTCCAAACATCAGAATCAAAATTGAATCTCACACAGATTCACGCGGAAAAGATGCATATAATTTAAAACTTTCAGACAATAGGGCAAAATCGACACGAGATTATATTCTTTCGCAAGGCATAGATGCTTCTCGAATTGAAAGTGCCATTGGGTATGGAGAGACTCGTTTAATTAATAAATGTAAAAATGGGGTAAAATGTACCGAAGAAGAACATTTGTTAAATAGACGGTCAGACTTTATCATTATTCAAAAATAATTTTATATTTTCGCTGTAAGATATTGATTTTCAGTTTAAAATATAAAACGTCGAAACCATTTGGAAGTTGGTTTTTTTAATTCTTTTTTAAGAATAATGGACAAGGAGAGAATCAGGCTGCATGAATTTGCAGTCTGATTTTTGATTTTCTAAAACTTTTATTTTTTCTGCATTTGAACAAAAATAAATTCTAATTTTGATATTCAGTTTTTCATCACAATAATCTGCAATATATTACTATTTATGAGCATTCAAGAGACCATTCAAACATTACGAAATGAACTTAATCAGCACAACTATAATTATTATGTGTTAGACAATGCCACGATTTCAGATTACGATTTTGACATTAAGCTGAAAGAGCTTCAGGATTTAGAAAACAAGCATCCAGAATTTTTTGACGAAAACTCACCAACGCAAAGAGTAGGTGGAACTGTAACCAAAAACTTTAAAACAGTTGCACATCAATACAGAATGTATTCTTTAGATAATTCTTATTCTAAAGAAGATCTTTTAGATTGGGAAAACCGTATTCAGAAAGTTTTAGGAAATGTTAGTTTGCAGTATACTTGTGAATTAAAATATGATGGAGCTTCAATAAGCATTACATACGAAAACGGAAAATTAGTTCAGGCATTAACCCGCGGAGATGGTTTTCAGGGAGATGAGGTAACAACCAATATTAAAACGATAAAATCAGTTCCTTTGCATTTAAAAGGAAATTATCCAGATAAGTTTGATATTCGAGGAGAAATTATTCTTCCATTTGCTGGTTTTGAAAAGATGAACCAGGAATTAATCGAAATTGGAGAAACTCCATATTCAAATCCAAGAAATACGGCTTCAGGAAGTTTAAAATTACAAGATAGCGCTGAGGTTGCTAAGCGTCCGCTTGAGTGTTTGCTTTATTTTGTAACAGGAAACAACCTGCCTTTTAAAACGCAATTTGAAGGATTAGAACTAGCTAGAAGCTGGGGCTTTAAAGTGCCAAAAGAAGCAAAATTAGTCAATAGCATGCAAGAAGTTTTTGACTTCATTGACTATTGGGATGTTCACCGTCATAATCTTCCATACGAAACAGATGGTGTGGTTATCAAAGTGAATAGCATTCAGCATCAGGAAGAATTAGGCTATACTGCAAAATCTCCACGCTGGGCAATTGCTTATAAATTCAAATCAGAACAGGTTTCAACCAAATTAAAATCAATTTCGTATCAAGTTGGAAGAACCGGAGCAATAACGCCAGTTGCCAATTTAGAACCTGTGCAGCTTGCTGGAACTATTGTAAAAAGAGCTTCTCTTCACAATGCCGATCAGATTGAAAAATTAGATATCAGAATAAATGATACTGTTTTTGTTGAAAAAGGAGGAGAGATTATACCAAAAATTATAGCGGTTGATTTAGACAAGCGTCCAGAAGATTCGGAAAAAACGCATTATATTACGCATTGTCCTGAATGCCAAACGGAATTGATTAGAAACGAAGGAGAAGCGAATCATTATTGTCCTAATTTTTACGGATGTCCTCCGCAGATTATTGGAAGAATCCAGCATTACATTTCAAGAAAAGCGATGGATATCGAAGGGCTTGGAGGAGAAACTGTTGCTTTATTGTTTAAAAATGGATTAGTGCACAATTATGCTGATTTATATGAGTTGAAAGTAGAAGACATTCTGCATTTAGAAAGAATGGCTCAGAAATCGGCAGAAAACTTGGTAAATGGAGTTCAGAAATCAAAAGAAATTCCGTTTGAAAGTGTTTTGTTTGCGCTTGGAATTCGTTTTGTAGGAGAAACTGTGGCTAAAAAACTTGCAAAACATTATAAAAATATCGATGCTTTGAGTCAGGCTTCGCTGATGGATTTGGTTTTAGTTGATGAAATTGGAGAAAGAATTGCTAAAAGTGTTATCGAATTCTTCGAAAATGAAGAAAATAAAAAAATTATTGAACGTTTAAAAAGTTATGGAATTCAATTTGAAATTGAAGAAAAAGTAAACCCAAATGCTACTGATAAATTTGTTGGAAAAACTTTTGTGGTTTCTGGCGTTTTTAGTCAATTTTCTAGAGACGAACTAAAGAAAGCCATCGAAGATAACGGAGGAAAAGTAGGAAGCTCAATTTCTGCAAAAACAGATTTTGTAGTGGCGGGAGATAATATGGGACCAGCAAAACTGGAAAAAGCAACAAAATTAAATATTACCATATTGTCTGAAGAAGATTTTATAAACAAATTGAATGAAGCCTAATAAACCATCATTAATTTTGTTCTTCCTGGCATTGTTCTGTACCATCATTTTTGATTGGACAGGACAGGATTTTTTTGCGACATACGCAAAAGCAATTGTTCTTCCTGCGATTTTTATTTATTATCTAATCAGCAGTGAGTTCGAAATAAAAAAAACAGAAGGTTTAATTTTTTTCTTCTGTTTTGTTGGCCAGGTTTATGACTTGATGGATATTGAAAGCTCTGAAATAGGAGGAGTACTGAGTTTTCTGATTGTTTATGTTTTAATCGTGACCATATTTATTCGGGAACACGAGAGAATAAAATTAACCAAAAGGGATATTTTGCCTATTTCTATCGTAGTTGTTTTTATTGTCTACTTGTTAATCTCTGTTTTAAGCTTACAGCTTGACAGCATGAGAAAATTTATTATGCTTTATACTGTATACGGAATTGTTTTGAGCGTACTGAGTTATTTTTGCTTCGTTAGTTACATTACAAAAGGAACACACATGGCTTTGCTGATGTCGCTAATGGCAATAAGCTATATTTTCTCTGATATCTTTTACATTTTTAATGAGTATTTCTCGTATTCGGTTGTTCTAGTCCTAATAAGAGATACAACTCAAATTCTAGCTTATTTCTTTATGGTAGAATACTTTTTAGAAAAAGCTAGAATTCAAAGAAAGACTATACAACAATAGTTGCGCTTTGGTTTGTGTAAGCTTTGTCTTTATCAAAATAGAAATCGATACGACCTAAATTAATTCCGTAGCATCCCACCTGATTTACCAGTACATCTTTTCCTGCTTTATTCTTTACGATTGTAGGTTTGTCTAAGAAAGTATGCGTGTGACCGCCAATAATCAAATCAATATCTTGAGTTTGTGCAGCAAATGTTAAATCACTTATTTTACTTGGCTCGTCTTTGTATTTGTAGCCTAAATGCGAAAGACAAATTACCAAATCACATTTTTGTTCTTGTTTTAAAAATTTCGTCATGTCCTGAGCAACTTCAACAGGATTGTTGTAAACTGTTTCAAGGTATAATTTTTTATCTACTAAACCTTGAAGTTCAATTCCGACACCAAAAACTCCAACTTTAATTCCGTTTTTATTAAAGATTTTGTACGGTTTAACATGCCCGTCCATAACCGTGTTTTTAAAATCGTAGTTAGAGTTGATAAAGTCAAAAGTTGCATGCGGAAGCTGAGCGTATAATCCGTCAAGACCATTGTCAAAATCATGATTTCCAATTGTTGAAGCATCATATTTCATCATGCTCATCAATTTAAATTCCAATTCACCTCCATAATAATTGAAATATGGTGTTCCTTGAAAAATATCTCCAGCATCCAATAAAAGAACATTTGGGTTCTCTTTACGGATAGCTTCAATTAATGTTGCACGGCGAGAAACGCCTCCTTTATTCGGATTGCGGGGATCATCAGCAGGAAAAGGATCAATGTGGCTATGCACATCATTAGTATGTAGAATTGTTAGATGCTTAATATCGTTACTTTCAAAACTGCTCAAAGACAATCCTAAACTTAATAGGGCAGTACTCGCTGCTGTTTTTTCGATAAACTCTCTTCTTTTCATTTTATATATTTTTTGCCAGAGGCTATGTAGTTTAATGTTTTTTTTCTAGCCACTAATTTCACGAATTAACACGAATTATTTTTTTTAAAGAATTTTTTAATTTGTGCGAATTTGTGTAATTCGTGGCGAACCCTTTTTATTCTTCTGTAATTCTGATATTTTTAGGAGCAACCACTGTGTCTACTTCTTTAAAATAATCAATCAGTACATCTCTTAATTTGTAATTTAAATCAAACTTTTGAGTACTTTTTGCAAAGAAAGTCATGCTGTCTCCTCCATTTGCCAAATAATCGTTTGTAGCAACGTAATACGTTTTGTTTAGATCAAGCGGTTTGCCTTGTACCATGAGATCTTTTGCTTTATTATCTTTTGTAATAGTAAAAGTCATTCCAGACAATGGCTGAGGTTTTTTCTCCTTAATAATGTAAGCCGCAATTTCTAAGATCTGATCGCCCTTTAAAGCTAAAACAACCAAACTGTTTTCAAAAGGCATAATTTCAAAAGCTGTTCTGGTTGTAACATTTCCTTTTGGCAAAATAGCGCGAATACCGCCATGATTTAAAAGACATATATCAATATCTTTTTTTTCTCTAGCGTTAAAAACAATGTTTCCTCTCTGCACGCAAACATCTGCCATTAAGCTTCCAATGCCAGTTTGCCACTTTCCGGTGCTTTTGTCAAGAGTTTCAGGGCAATACGCCAATACATTGTCCAGATCCTTGTTAATATGATCGCGATAAGGTTTAATAAAGTTTTCAATTTCAGCAGTTTCTCCAGTCTTTTCGGTAACTGGAAGTTGTTTTCCTTCAATTTTAGTTAAATTGTAGTTTTTAGTGCTACAAGAAGAGATTGAAAAAAGTGTTAAGAATATAACAAAAAGTTTTAAAAATCCGTTATACTTTTTTAGTTTTACCATTTTAAATGCAACTTAAATAATTAATTTTGTAATCTAGTAAAAGTACTATGTTTTTAAATTATATAAAGGAATTTTTTGTAAAAAAATCATTAAATGTTAATTTAAATAATGAAAAAAGCGGAGTATTAGCTAAAAACGTTCAAACAATTGGTTTATTGATAGATGAAAGCACTTTTGAAAATTCAGAAGCACTAATTAAGGAGTTAACGCTCCACGGAATTGCTTTAGAAAATATAAAAGTTCTTGCCTACAGAGAAAGATTTAAGGAAAAAGAAACCTATTTTCGTCCGACTTTTGGTAAAAAACATATCGATTGGAAAGGTGAAATTATAGAAGAATATTTAAATGAATTTGTAAAATCAGAATTTGATCTTTTGCTGAGTTATTACGATGTTGAAAATGTCTTTTTAATGTCCATCACAAACAAGTCAAAAGCTAAATTTAAAGTCGGATTTTCGGCTGTAGATCAAAAATTAAACCGTTTAGTGATTAATACAGAATTAGGGAGCTATAAACTATTCATTTCAGAATTGTTTAGGTATTTAAAAAATATAAAATAAATTATAATAATTAATATGCAATCATTGATAGGTACTGGTGTTGCACTTGTGACGCCATTTAAAAAAGATTTTTCAGTTGACATTGAAGCTTTACAGAGAGTTGTAAACTTTTCTATAGATGGTGGAGTGGAGTATCTTGTTGTAATGGGAACAACAGCAGAAAATGCAACCCTTACAGCAGAAGAGAAAGAATTGGTTATAAAGACTGTAATCGATGTGAATAAAGGAAGATTGCCTCTAGTTTTAGGAGTGGGAGGTAATAATACTATGCAGATTGTAGAAGAGTTGAAAACAAGAGATTTTTCTGCTTTTGAAGCGATATTGTCTGTTTCACCTTATTATAATAAACCAACTCAGGAAGGAATTTATCAGCACTTTAAAGCGATTGCTGAAGCTTCTCCAATTCCAGTAATCCTATATAACGTTCCAGGAAGAACGGCAAGCAATATGCTTCCTTCAACAGTGGTGCGTTTGGCTAATGATTTTAAAAATGTCGTAGCTATTAAAGAAGCTGCTGGAGATATGGCTCAGGCTATGCAGATTATTAAAAATGCTCCAAAAGATTTCTTAGTGATTTCTGGAGATGATATGCTGGCATTGCCGATCGTTTTAGCGGGAGGAGCTGGCGTTATTTCGGTAATTGGGCAAGGTTTTCCTAAAGAATTTTCAGAAATGATTCGTTTAGGATTGAATAAAAAAGCAACGGACGCTTACAAAACACATTACTTTTTGTCAGACAGTATCGATATGATTTTTGAGCAAGGAAATCCAGCGGGAATCAAACAAATCTTCCAAGCCCTTGGAATTGCTGAGAATACTGTTCGTCTACCATTGGTTTCTGTTGATGAATCTCTTGCAACAAGACTAAATGACTTTGTAAAAAACAGCATTAAATAATTGTTAAAGTGTTAGTATTTTAAGATACTAAAAAATTATTTTGCAGTAGCTAAATTAATAACTAAATTTGCCATCGAAACTTCGGTGCGATTTCACTTTGGCATAATTAATTGTCTGAGATTGTAATAACAGTAAGAAAATGAAAAAAATACTATCGCTATTAATTGTTGTAACTCTTTTTTATTCTTGTGGAGAATATCAAAAAGCATTGAAAAATGAAGATGTTGCAGCAAAATTTGAAATGGCAACAAAAATGTATGATGCCGGTAAATACACAAAAGCGATTCGTCTTTTTGAGCAATTAGCAACTTCTTACCGAGGAAAACCTCAGGCAGAAAAGCTGTTTTACATGTTTTCGCAATCGTATTATAAAACAAAACAATATTATTTGGCTGGCTATCAGTTTGAAGCGTTTGTTTCAGGTTATCCGCGAAGTGAAAAAGTGCAGGAAGCTGCTTTCTTAGGAGCTTATAGCTATTCTAAGTTGTCGCCAGTTTACAGTTTAGATCAAGCAGATACTGTAAAAGCATTAGAAAAATTACAAGCATTTATTGATAATTATCCAAATTCAGAATACATCCCTCAGGCAAATGAGGCTGTGCAGAAACTGAATGGTAAATTAGAGAAAAAAGCATACGAAAACGCTAAAGGATATAATACCATTTCAGATTATAAATCGGCATTAATTGCTTTTGATAATTTTATCGCTGATTTTCCTGGAACACCTTTAAAAGAAGATGCATTGTTTTATAAATATGATTCAGCATATCAACTGGCAATTAATAGTATTCCTTCAAAAATGGAAGAACGTTTACATGTTGCACAAGCGGCTTATGCTAATTTGATGAAATTTAAAAGCGATACAAAGTATAAAGAAAAGGCAGACGAGATGAATGCCAGAGTTGAAACAGATTTACAAAAATTTACTAAATAAAATAAAGTCATGGATTTAAAAAAGACGAATGCTCCTGTAAACACAATAACTTACAATAAAACAGTTATTGAAGAGCCAACAGGAAATGTGTATGAGGCAATTACCATTATGGCTAAAAGAGCAAATCAAATTAATTCAGAGATTAAAAAAGAATTGACTGAAAAATTAGAAGAGTTTGCTACTTACAATGATAGTCTAGAAGAAGTTTTTGAAAATAAAGAACAAATTGAAGTTTCTAAATTTTACGAAAAATTACCAAAACCACACGCTTTAGCTGTTCAAGAATGGTTAGACGGTAAAACTTACCACAGAAGTTCAAACAAATAATAGTACAATGTCAGTTTTAAACGGGAAAAAGATTTTACTGGGTGTTTCCGGTGGAATTGCAGCCTATAAAACAGCCACTTTAGTACGACTTTTTATAAAAGCAGGTGCACATGTCCAAGTGATCATGACACCTGCTTCTAAGGATTTTGTAACCCCACTTACATTATCAACCTTATCAAAAAATCCAGTACATTCAAGTTTCTTTAATCAAGATGATGAAGATGAAGTTTGGAACAATCACGTTGAATTGGGGCTTTGGGCCGATTTAATGTTGGTTGCGCCTGCGACTGCCAATACTTTATCTAAAATGGCAACGGGAAACTGTGATAATCTTTTAATTGCGGCCTATTTATCGGCAAAATGTCCAGTCTATTTTGCACCTGCAATGGACTTGGATATGTATAAACACCCTTCAACTTTATCGAGTTTTGCTGCGTTAAAGCAGTATGGAAATATTATGATTCCTGCTGAAAGCGGAGAATTGGCAAGTGGTTTGTCTGGAGAAGGCCGAATGGCTGAACCTGAGAATATTGTTGCTTTTCTAGAAGCCGATTTGGAGAGTAAACTGCCTTTGAAAGGAAAAAAGATACTAGTTACGGCCGGTCCGACATACGAAGCGATAGACCCTGTACGTTTTATTGGAAATCATTCTTCTGGAAAAATGGGATTTGATATTGCTAATGAAGCGGCAAACTTAGGAGCAGAAGTATTTTTAATTGCAGGTCCGACTCATTTTAAGACTAAAAATAGTTTGATAAAAGTGGTTGATGTTGTTTCTGCTCAAGAAATGTATGATGCTTGCCATCTGTATTTTAATGAAGTTGATGCCGCAATTGCGGCCGCAGCTGTTGCAGATTACAGACCGAAATTTGTAGCAGATCAAAAGATTAAGAAAAATACAGAAGAGTTTTCGATCGAACTGGAAAAGACAAAAGATATATTGTCTTCTTTGGGTGCTATCAAAAAAAATCAGTTTTTAATTGGTTTTGCATTGGAGACTGAAAATGAAATTGAAAATGCTAAGTTGAAAATTCAGAAAAAAAACTTAGATTTGATTGTTTTAAATTCCTTACAAGATAAAGGTGCCGGTTTTAAAAAAGATACCAATAAAGTAACTTTTATTGATAAAAATTTTGAAATAGAACCAATGGAATTGAAATCAAAAGAATCTGTAGCGGCTGATATTTTGAATAAAGTTATTCTGCATTTTTCAAAATCATAATTTAGAATATACGCCGAAAACATAAATTGGAAACGAATTATGTTTTGTAAAATTAAATATCTAGACGATTATGAATAAAATAGTTACACTATTAGTATTTTTAAGCTTTGGTTTTGTACAAGCTCAACAGCTAAATTGTACAGTAACTATTAATACAGAACGACTAACAAATCCAAATAATCAGGTTTTTAAAACACTTCAAACTTCTTTGTCTGAATTTGTAAATAAAACAGACTGGACGGGATCTGTTTTGAAACAAAACGAAAGAATAAACTGTTCGATGTACATTACTTTATCATCAAATAGTTCAGATCAATTCACAGGAACCATTCAGGTTCAATCTTCCAGATTGATTTTTAATTCAACTTATTCTTCTCCTGTTTTAAATTACAATGATAAAGATTTTAATTTCAGATATACAGAATACGAGCCATTGTTGTTTAACCCAAATACCTACGACTCAAATTTAGTTTCTGTTGTATCTTTTTACTGTTATCTAATTTTAGGTATGGACGCCGATACTTTTCAAATGGGCGCAGGAAATCCATATCTTCAAACTGCCCAAAATATTGCAAATGTGGCGCAGCAAGGCGGGTTTAAAGGCTGGAATCAATCTGATGGACTTCAAAATAGATATTATTTAATTAACGATATGATTGCGCCAACTTATAGCGATTTACGTCAGACAACTTATGCTTATCATACAGGATTGGATGCAATGACTATGGATCAGAAAGCGGCAAAGGAGAAAATAAAAAATGCTTTGCTGTTAATTGGAAAATTAAATTCGGTGAAACCAAATGCTTTTATTACCCGAGTTTTCTTCGATGCAAAATCAGACGAAATTGTCTCTATTTTTTCTGGCGGACCAAGTATTCCAATTACAGATTTAACAGATGTCTTAAATAAGGTTTCTCCGTTAAACTCTACTAAATGGTCGCAGATTAAATATTAATCTCGTTTTCGTTTTTATAATTCCCTTAAAACTCTTTAACTCTTATTTTTACAAAATTGCCCTATGATTACATCGCTGTCAATTAAAAATTATGCTCTTATTGAAAAACTAGCTATAGATTTTTCTAAAGGTTTTTCTATAATTACAGGTGAAACAGGTGCGGGAAAGTCAATCATTTTAGGAGCTATTGGTCTTGTTCTGGGTAAAAGGGCTGATCTCACTTCGCTAAAAAATAAAGAAGAAAAATGTGTTATTGAAGCACAATTTGAAATTGGGAAATATAATCTAAAAGACTTTTTTGAAGCCAATGATTTAGATTATGAAGACGAAGCTATTATTAGACGTGAAATTTTGCCTTCAGGTAAATCTCGTGCTTTTATAAATGACAGCCCTGTAAATCTTCAGGAATTGCAAGATTTAAGTTTGTACTTAATTGATATTCATTCGCAGCAGCAAACACAGGAATTGTCAGATGAGAATGTGCAATTTAAAATTATTGACGCTATTGCTAATAATGCAGAAATAATTGTTGAATATCAAAAATTACTAAAATCTTATAAAGCCGATAAAGCGAAATTAAATGCGTTGCTAAAAAAACAAAGCGATGCAGGAAAAGAGCAGGAATATCATACATTTTTATTAAATGAATTGGTAGCTGCTCAATTAAAATCTGGTGAACAAGAAGAATTAGAAGAGGACTACGAAAAATTGAATAATGTTGAGATTATCAAAGAATCTCTAGATAAATCATTGTCAATTGCAAATGAAGAGCAGTTTGGTGTTTTTCATAATTTAAATGAAATTAAAAATGCATTGCAAAAAGTAGCTCCGTTTTCATCAGAATATCAAAATTTATTCGAGAGAATTACAAGCTTAACGATAGAATTTGATGACGTTTCTAAAGAATTGCAAAATTGCTCTGAGAAATTGTTAAATGATCCTGTGCAGCTGGAGTTAATAAATCAAAAATTGCAATTGATTTATAATTTACAGAAAAAGCACCAAGCAAGCTCTGTAGATGAACTTCTTCAGATTCAATCAGACTTAGGGAATTCTTTATTAGAGTTGGATAATATGGATGAAGAAATTGCTTCTTTATCTAATATTATAGGTGAAAAAGCAACTGAGTTGGATAATTATGCATCTAAAATCCATGAAAATAGAGTAAATGCGATTCCGAGATTATCAGAACAGCTAACTTCAATTTTAGAAACATTAGGAATGCCAAATGCTCGCTTTAATATGGAATTATTGCCTTCTGAAACGTATTTTCAAAACGGAAAAGACGAACTGCAATTCTTGTTTTCTGCAAATAAAGGAACCGATTTTGGACTGCTGAAAAAAGTAGCCTCAGGAGGAGAGATGTCTCGTATTATGCTGGCTGTAAAAGCCATTTTGGCTAAATACTCTAAATTGCCTACATTGATTTTTGATGAAATTGACACAGGGGTTTCAGGAGAGATTGCAATTAGAATGGGAGAAATCATGAAAGAAATGAGTAATACAATGCAGATTTTTGCCATTACACATTTACCTCAAATTGCGGCAAAAGGAGATTCTCATTTTAAAGTTTCTAAATCTACAATTGGAGACGACACGCAATCTGAGTTAAAACTTTTGTCTCATAACGAAAGAGTTACCGAAATAGCTCAAATGTTATCAGGTGCAAACATCTCTGATTCGGCATTAAATCATGCAAAAGAATTATTAAATTAAATAATTAAATTATATTTGCCACTAACCAAATTAGTATAAACAGGAGGAAATATGATTAAAAAAATACATGTTTTATTTTTTCTTTGCCTATTTGTTAGCAAGATTAGCGCGCAGGATCAGATTTCAAATGAAGTAGCCGTGGCTAATAATGGGGAAGCTAAATCTTATATAGCAAAAGATTTTCCAGAAGGCGTTTATAGAACCTATGAAGATTTTATAGAAAAGAACGCAATCAACATGGGAGATGGCATAATAAGAAAAACAGTAGTTGGTTATAAAACTCTTGATAGAACATTTCTTTCAGATCAAGTCTTTTTTGCTTGGACAAGAACTGATGTGAAAATTACTGATTTTTTTGCCATTAGTTATAATGGCAGTCTTTACATACAGCAAAAATATTTTCATAAATTTTCTGTAAAAGAAGATAAAAACCAAGATGGAGATAATCCGAATTCTTATCATAGAGTTATAAATGATGGGAAGTTTTTCTATTTAGAAGGATTGTTTGCAAATTCTTGGTCAAAAGCGTTTGCTTATGGTAGTGGAGGAGCAGTTGGAGGGACAATAGGCGCAAACTTGAATAGGTTAAAAGGTGTTGTTTTTGATGTGGATAAAAAAGAAACTAATTTTATTAGAAATTGCGAAGATTTGAATCTTTTAATCGAAAAATACAACGGCAATAAAATTGAATGTAAAGAAAAAGATGTCGATATCTTGACGGTACGTGAAAACATTCAGAAAATTATAAAATAGTTTTAGAAGCTCTTTTTGAAAAAAAAAACAAATTAAAATAGAAAAATAAAGAATATGATTATAGAACCTAGAATGAGAGGATTTATTTGTTTGACTGCCCATCCAACGGGAGCTGAACAAAATGTAAAAAATCAAATCGAGTACGTAAAATCTAAAGGAGAAATCGCTGGTGCTAAAAAAGTTTTAGTAATTGGTGCTTCTACAGGTTTCGGATTAGCTTCAAGAATTACTAGTGCTTTTGGTTCTGGTGCATCTACAATTGGTGTATTTTTTGAAAAACCACCAGTTGAAGGAAAAACAGCTTCTCCAGGATGGTATAATTCTGCAGCATTCGAAAAGGAGGCCCATAAAGCAGGTTTGTATGCAAAAAGTATCAATGGAGATGCATTTTCAAACGAAATTAAAAGAGAAACTTTAGATTTAATCAAAGCAGATTTAGGGCAAGTAGATCTTATAATTTATAGTTTAGCTTCTCCAGTAAGAACTAATCCAAATACAGGTGTTACACACCGTTCAGTTTTAAAACCGATCGGACAAACATTTACAAATAAAACAGTTGATTTTCACACAGGAAAAGTTTCAGATGTTTCAATCGCTCCAGCAAATGAGGAAGATATTGAAAATACTGTTGCTGTTATGGGTGGAGAAGACTGGGCAATGTGGATTGATGCTTTGAAAGCTGAAAATTTATTAGCTGAAGGTGCTACAACAGTTGCTTATTCTTATATTGGACCATCATTAACAGAAGCAGTTTACCGTAAAGGAACTATCGGTCGTGCAAAAGATCATTTAGAAGCTACAGCGTTTACTATTTCAGATTCTTTAGAATCTATCGGAGGAAAAGCTTATGTTTCTGTAAATAAGGCTTTAGTTACTCAAGCAAGTTCTGCAATTCCGGTAATTCCACTATATATTTCTCTTTTATATAAAATTATGAAAGAAGAAGGAATTCATGAAGGTTGTATTGAGCAAATCCAGCGTTTATTCCAAGACAGATTATACAATGGTTCTGAAGTTCCTGTTGATGAAAAAGGAAGAATCAGAATTGATGATTGGGAAATGCGTGAAGATGTTCAGGAAAAAGTGGCTAAATTATGGTTGGAAGCTACAACAGAAACATTACCAGAAATTGGAGATTTAGCTGGATATAGAAGTGATTTCTTAAATTTATTCGGATTTGAAGTGCCTGGTGTTGATTACAACGCAGATACAAACGAAGTTGTTGAGATTGAAAGTATCAAATAACATATTTTACTACTAGTAAACGAAAAACCATCAGCCAAAAGTTGATGGTTTTTTTGTTAATATAACATATCTTTGTTAAAATTTTGAAACAATAAAAATATACCCTTTAATAACGCGCATTCTGCTATGATTTTTTCTTTAATTATACCCGTGTATAATCGTCCAGATGAAGTTGATGAGCTTTTAGAAAGTCTCTCAAAATCTGATTATAATGAAGCTTTTGAAATTGTTCTTGTCGAAGATGGATCTTCAATTCCATGTCGAGATGTGGTGATGAATTATCAAGGAAAATTAAATATATCATATTACTTCAAAGAGAATTCTGGTCCAGGCGATTCTAGAAATTTCGGAATGCAGAGAGCCAGAGGTGATTACTTTATCATTTTTGATTCAGATTGTATTATTCCTTCACAATATTTGACAGAAGTTCGTAAAGAATTAGATGCAAATTATGTGGATTGTTTTGGAGGGCCAGATAAAGCGCTTGATAGTTTTTCTGATATTCAAAAAGCTATCAATTTTGCTATGACTTCATTCCTTACAACAGGAGGAATTAGAGGTGGCTCTGAGAAAATTAACAAGTTTCAGCCTCGCAGCTTTAACATGGGTATATCTAAGAAAGCTTTTGAAGCCTCAAAAGGTTTTGGAAATATTCATCCAGGAGAAGATCCAGATTTATCTATTCGTTTATGGAATCTCGGATTTGAAACTAGGCTGTTTAAGGAGGCTTACGTATATCATAAAAGAAGAATTGACTGGGAGAAATTCTCTATTCAGGTTAATAAATTTGGTATTGCAAGACCAATTTTAAATAGTTGGTATCCAGAACATAATAAGCTTACTTTTTTCTTTCCGACCCTTTTTATGCTAGGATTATTATTAGCTTTTTTATTGTTAATTTTCAATATCGATATTTTATTACAATTATATTTCGTATATTTCGTTATAATTTTTCTTACAGCTAGTATTCAAAACAAAAGCATTAAAATTGGGTATCTATCTGTAATAGCTGTGTGGAAACAATTTTATGGTTACGGAACTGGATTTTTAAAGTCATATGTAAAAGTGATTTTACTAAAGAAGAAACCACAGGAAGCTTTTCCACGTATGTTTTTTAAATTATAAGAATGACAAAAGTTATCGGTCTTACAGGAGGAATTGGCAGCGGTAAAACCACTGTAGCAAACTATTTTGAAGAAATGGGGGTTCCTGTTTATATTGCTGATGACGGTGCAAAAAGAGTAATGCAGTCAAAAAATATCCTTGAAGAAGTAAAATCTACTTTTGGTGGCAATATTTTTGATGGTGAAGTTTTAAATCGTGCCAAATTAGCACAGGTTGTTTTTAATGATAAAGAACAATTGGCAAAATTAAATGCTATTGTTCATCCAGCTGTAAAACTGGATTTTGAAGTTTGGTTGAAAAAGCATGAAGATTATGATTATGTGATTTACGAAGCGGCTATTCTATTTGAAAGTGGCCGTTACAAAGAATGCGACGTAATTATAACCGTTACAGCTCCAGAGGAGGTGAGAATTGAACGAGTTATAAAACGAGATAAAACCACGAGAGAACAAGTTTTAAGTAGAATGAAAATGCAGTGGGATGATGAAAAACGAATTTCTAAGAGCAATTTCGTGATTAATAACAATAATCTTAAAAATGCTAAAGAAGAAGTTGTTAAAATTCTTAAAATTTTAAATATAAAACAAAAACAGTCTTAAATGTTAATATTTGGTTAATGTATTATTTAGTATATTGTTAAAATATTAATTTTGTTTCGATGAATAAATTATTTTTTAGAATACTTGTTTTATTGATGAGTCTGTCCTTAATAGGGATAATTCTGGTACAAGTGTTTTGGTTCAATTCTTCGTTCAAAAATAATGAAGAGCAGTTTAAATACCACGTTACTCAAGTAATTGGAAATGTTGCAGATAAGCTGGAACAACAAGAAGAGTACAGTTTCTACGACAAATACAACCGTATTAAAGATAGTACGGGTAAAATTCCAAAAAAAGAAGATTTGTTGCAAGTATTTTATGTTCAAAGAAATACTAAAACAAACAAAACAATTGTTTATTCGAATACATTGACATCTGAGGATTATGATATTAATGGTTCGGTTTTTAACAAAAAATTCAGCAGCGAGCGTTTTAAAAATTTTAGTTCAAGAAGAGTAACTGAAGTTTATAATAATAACAATGGAATTGATAATAATAGCTTAGGACAAAGTATTATTCCTGATCTTAAAATTGAAAAATCAGGAAGTTTAGATATATTAAATAAAGTTCAACAGCAAATTCAATATAAAGACATCGCTTCTTTGACTCCAATAGAAGGTAGGATTACAAAAGATAAGCTGAGTAAATTATTGAAGAAAGAACTTGAAGAATATGGTGTAAAAACCAAATTTGAATTCGGAATATACAGCAGTGGCAATCCAACAAAAATAAAATCTGACGGATTTCATTACGATAAAGAAGCTACTTATAGCATTCCGATTTATACAGACAATGAAGGGAATAGCAAATATGAACTCTCAGTTACTTTTCCTCATAAAAAGAAGTTCTTATTGTCCGAGTTATTAAGTATTACTATTTTATCGATAGTTTTTACTTTGATTATAATTGTAGCCTATACAAGTGCATTAAATCAATTGTTGCGTCAGAAACATATTTCTGAAATTAAAACAGATTTCATTAATAACATGACGCACGAGTTTAAAACTCCGATTGCTACAATAAACCTAGCTTTAGATGCTATTAGAAGCCCTAAGGTTATTGAAGATAAAGAAAAAGTTTATCGTTATCTTCAAATGATTCGGGATGAAAATAAAAGAATGCACGCTCAGGTTGAAAATGTATTGCGTATTTCTAAATTAGAAAAAAGAGAGCTTGATATTACAAAAGAACCTACAGTAGTTACAGATATAATAGATGATGCAATTGAGCACGTTAATCTAATTTTAGAAGACAGACAAGGAACTGTCGAAAAACATTACAATGCAGCCAGAACAACAGTTCTAATTAACGAAGTTCATTTTACAAACGTACTGGTTAATATTTTAGAAAATGCAATAAAATATTCTCCAGATATTCCAAAGATTGAGATTTTTACAGAAAATGTGAAAGACATGATTCTGATAAAAGTAAAAGATCATGGTCTAGGAATGAGTAAGATAGCTCAAAAACGAGTTTTTGAGAAGTTTTATAGAGAACATACCGGAGATCTTCACAATGTAAAAGGGCACGGTTTAGGATTGGCTTATGTAAAAAGAATAGTAGAGGATCACAATGGTCAAGTATATGTAGAAAGCGAAAAAGGAAAAGGTAGCACCTTTATAATAAAAATACCATTAATAAATTAAAATATGGAAAATACTAACAAAAGAATACTTTTAGTAGAAGATGACCTAAATTTTGGGGCGGTTCTTAAAGATTATCTAATGTTAAATGACTTTGAAGTTACTTTAGCTAAAAACGGTATGGAAGGTTTCGAGAAATTCAAGAAAGATGTATATGATTTATGCATTTTGGATGTAATGATGCCTTATAAAGATGGTTACACTTTGGCCAAAGAAATTAGAGAGAAGAACAGTGAAGTGCCAATTATCTTTTTAACAGCAAAATCTATGAAAGAGGATGTATTAAAAGGTTACAAAGCTGGTGCTGATGACTATTTAAATAAACCTTTTGATTCTGAAGTTCTTTTAATGAAAATTAAAGCAATCATTCAAAGAAAATCAGCAGATACAAAAGCAGAACAAGTACAGTTTGAGTTTAATATTGGTAAATTCCACTTAAATTCAAAATTAAGATTCTTAACTTTCCAAGATGAAGAACCAATAAAATTATCTCCAAAAGAGAATGAATTGCTTAAAATGTTAATTCTTCATGAAAATGATTTAATGCCAAGAGAATTAGCTTTAACTAAAATTTGGAGAGATGACAATTACTTCACATCAAGAAGTATGGACGTTTATATCGCTAAATTGAGAAAATACCTAAAAGCCGATGAAGATGTTGAAATCTTGAACATTCACGGTGAGGGTTTCAGATTAGTTGTAAAAAGTAAAGTTTCTGAATAATTGAATTCACTAAAAAAAAATATAAGCTCTGAGAAATCAGGGCTTTTTTTTGCTACAAAACGAAGTGTTTTTTATCAGTATAATGTTTTGATTACTTGGGTAATATGTTGATTTTGATCATTAATTTGTTTCTGGTTTAAAATTATTTTAAAGAATTTTCTTTAAAATAATTTGGAAAATCAAAAAACAATTCTGAATATTTGCACACGAAAAAAAATAATAACCCTTTAAAACGAAGAAAAAATGTTTGTACTTACATCGACATCACAAAGCTTCACACCAAACAGATTTGGTGAAGCAGTTCTTCGTGGCCTATTTCAATCTTAGAAATACATTTTTAGATATATAAAAAAGCCCGAAGACAATAAGTTTCGGGCTTTTTTTATTCTAGACACTTCAAAATTTTCCCGAAAAAGCGATTTTAAAATTTATCCTTTTGGATAAGATGGTTAGCCTAGTTTGGCTATTAATTTAATGCATGATAATTTTTTATGGAAAATTATACTGTAGATGAGTATGCTTTGTGTGCTCGTTTTAAAAGTAAAAGAAGAAAAAAAAGATTAGTAAAAGAAGATTTTGAAAAACATTTAATTCAGTTAAGAAAGCTTGAAGTTGAACTTTGGAAAAAGCGTAGAGATTTACCATTAGTTCCTTTAGAAATTCCTTATCAAAAAGGCTGGCAACGCAACTTTAAATTAAGAGATGACATTGCAAGATCAAGTGAAGCTTCATTCTACAAGGAATTATTAGAAAAAATAAATACTTGGCAGTTCTCTCCTGAAAAATCTTTTGAGAGAAAGAAAAAAAGAAAAAAGAAACATGTTTATGTGGAGAAATTCCAAACTGTAAAAGAATTTTCAGAGTGGGAATGGAAAAGTTCAAAATTAGAATTGACTGAAAAAGAAAAAACACATTTTTATAAAAGAGAGCGTTGGTGTGGCAATTGTAAACGATACAAAATTCATTATGTATTTAATGAGCCTTGGCGATATGTGCTTCGTGTTAGCCCTTATATGATAACACATACAAAAATGGTTGATTCGGATTTGGAAAGTGAAATTCAAGTTATTGAAAATTATATTGTTAATCATAATCTTAGAGATAAAACAAACAGATTAATACACGGCAGTTCTCGTAAATGGAGTTACTATGAAAAAGAAAACCCAAAAGAGACAAGTCCAATTAAAAATAAAAGTCTACATATATTGTATCAGCAATATACAGATGAAATGATATAAATCATGGGAAATAAATTATCTGGAAAAGACCTGATTAAATTAGGTTTTCCAAAGAACAATTCAATAAACATTGCCTTAGGGCAAATAAACAGATATAGAAAAAGAGAAAAAAAAGAATCTATTCTAATAGAAGCAAAAGACGTTTTATTGCATCCTGAAAAATATGAAGGAAATGGAACGTGGGGAAAAGTAGCAGAAGGTTTAATTAAACCGGTTCAGGTAAGAATGCATCAGCTGAAAAATACTAGAGCGCCGTTTAAAATTTTTGGAGAAAATGAAATCGATGAGCAGGCTAAATTTCAATTGTATGATTCATTGAAACTGCCAATTTCTGTTGCAGGAGCTCTAATGCCAGATGCACATTCTGGTTACGGATTGCCAATTGGGGGAGTTCTGGCAACTGACAATGCCGTGATTCCGTATGGAGTTGGTGTTGACATTGGATGTCGAATGAGCCTTTCGATTTTTGATTTGCCAGCTTCTCATTTTAAAGGAAAAGAACATCAATTGGAAGCAATTTTAAAAGATAATACAAAATTTGGAATGTATGAAACTCATGTTTCTAGAGTTGATCATGAGGTATTTTACAATAGTGGATTTCAGGATATTCCGTTGTTAAAAAATCTTTTGCCAAAAGCTTATAAACAATTAGGAACTTCAGGCGGAGGAAATCATTTTGTAGAATTTGGAGTTGCCAAAATTGAAAACCCAGAGAACGAATGGAAATTAGAAAAAGGTGAATATTTCGCGGTTCTTTCCCATAGTGGTTCTCGCGGATTAGGCGCAAATATTGCGAAGCATTATACTTATTTGGCAACAAAACAATGTCCGCTGCCAAAAAACGTACAGCATTTAGCTTGGCTGGATTTGAATACGCATGACGGTCAGGAATACTGGCTGGCGATGAATTTAGCTGGAGAATATGCAAAAGCTTGCCATGATGATATTCACAGAAGAATTGCGAAAGCTATTGGAAAAAGAGTGGTAGTAACGATTGAAAATCACCACAATTTCGCTTGGAAAGAAATCGTAAACGGTCAGGAATGTATTGTACATAGAAAAGGTGCAACTCCGGCGGGAGAAGGACAATTAGGAATTATTCCTGGCTCAATGACTGCTCCCGGTTTTATTGTGAAAGGAAAAGGAAATTCTGAAAGTTTAAATTCGGCTTCGCATGGTGCGGGACGTTTGTTTTCAAGAGCGAAATGTAAAAGTACATTTACACAAAGTGAAGTTAAAAAGGTTTTGAAAGCAAATGAGGTAACCTTGATTGGAGGAAATATTGATGAAGCACCAATGGCATACAAAAACATTACAAAAGTAATGGCAAATCAAACCGATTTGGTTGAAGTTCTGGGAACTTTTACGCCAAAGATTGTTAGAATGGACCGTTAAAAAGAGAAAAGATTATGGAAAAAATAATTCAGATAACAGCAGGTCGCGGACCTGCAGAATGCACTTGGGTTGTTGCCCAAGTGCTTAAAAAAATTTTGGAGGAAGCTCAAGATCAGGATTTAGATGTCGTTTTACTCCAAAGAGAAAAAGGAGAAGAGAACGGAACGATTGAAACTGCATCGATTTCTGTAAAAGGAAAAAATACCGATAAGTTTATGAAATCTTGGGTCGGAACAATTCAATGGATTGGTCAGAGCCAGTTTAGGAAAATGCATAAACGGAAAAACTGGTTTGTTGGAATTTTTGAAATTGAACCACAAAAAAATACATCAGTTTCAGAGAATGACATTCAATATCAAGCGATGCGAAGTTCAGGTGCTGGCGGTCAGCATGTAAACAAAGTGAGTTCGGCAATTCGTGCGACACATATTCCAACAGGAATTGCTGTAGTAGCAATGGATAGCCGTTCGCAGCACCAAAACAAAAAACTGGCAACAGAAAGATTATTAAAAAAACTAGAAGACGAGAAACTAGTTCAGCTTAAAAGTCACGTAGAAAAACAATGGGAAAACCAACTCAATGTAGAGCGTGGAAATCCGATTAGAGTTTTTACGGGAAGTGATTTTAAAAAGAATAAAGTTGAGAAAAGCTACAAAGGAACTCGTCAGAAATTAAAAAACGATTTAAGAAATGAAAACAACTGATAAATACCTTTTTCAGGCTTTAGATAATTATCCGTTTTGGCTTGAAGGAACAATAGAGTCTTTAGATTATGCTTTTTCTTATGATGACAAAAATACAATGGTTTTGTGTTTGTATGGAAGAATTCAGGCTGAACAATTAATGAATTATGAAGAAGCGAAATCTTATTTTCAGCAAGCTTTATCGATTAATATTCATGCTCTTGAAGTGTATCCGTATTATTTGAAAACATTGATTTTAAATGAAGATTATGAAGAAGCTCAAAAGTTGATTGATTTTGCCTTAACGGTGAAAGGAATCAACAAAACTGAAATTTATATCAAAAAAGCTATTCTTTTAGAAGCGCAAAATGAGTTTAAGAAAGCATTAAAAGAGATTAAAAATGCCAAACTTCATTTATTGCAATTTAATTATGAGTCTGATATTTGAGATGTTGAGAAGAGAATTGAGAATAAAATTGATTTGCTTAAAAAGAAGAAAGAGAAAAAATCTAAGAAAGGTTCTAAAAAGAAATCGAAATGATAAAAACAAAAAACGATGCAATTTGCATCGTTTTTTGTTTTTTTAAAGTAGATATGTAAAGTTTTTAAGATAAATGAAATCTTACTTCCAATGCAATTCCAAAGCAAAGCATGTTTTTTCGCCTTTTGTAATGCTGAATGTTGCTGTTGTATGATCGTCGTCTTCGCTTTCGTGAATAACAACATTATCTTGCAGTGAAAGTTCTTTCATAAAATTCATTTCGAAGCTTTTTACTTCTTGTTTCATGATTCTTTTTGGATCAACATGATCCAAACACCATTCCAGATATTTTACGTTATTTACATGATTTACAATGTCTAAATCGGATAGATAAACTGTTTTTTCGAAAACGGCTTCTTTTTCGTGATTGATGTTTATTTTAGAAAAACCTGCTTCCGTTGCTCTGTTTTCTGGGAATAGCTCGAAATGTTCAAAAGGCAGTGCTAAAGCTTCTGGCCTACGTGCTTTTGTATTGAAAACTGCCCAATAGGTTTCGCAACCTACGATTTTTTTTCCGTTTACATACATTTCCAAAGCACGAACTGAACGTGAATTTTCTAAACTGTTAATCCATGTTTTTACCGTTACAACGTCCTGCCATTTTGGTAAAGCATGAACTTCAACGCGCATTCGGCTTAGAACCCAAGCTTGATGGAATTCCTGCATATCGTAAAAACTAATTCCGCCAACTTCTGAATGTGCTGCCGCAGTTAATTGTAAAATATTACACAAATCGGTATATTTTAAGAAACCAGTTGGTGTGCATTGCGTGAAATTGATTTCCCAGTCTTTGCTTAAAACTGATGTGAAATTGGGAGATATTGGCATTTTTTAATTTTAGATTTATTTTTTAGAAAATAGAGTAAAGAGTATAGATAAAAGAATTTCTCTTATTTTAGAAGATTTTCTATGTAATTTATAATTTCTTTTCTATCTGTTGCGTAATCAAACCATTTGGTGTTTTCGTTTCGTTTGAACCACGTTAATTGTCTTTTCGAGAATCTTCGTGTGTTTTTTTTGATTTCTTCTATCGCAAAAGGCAAAGTGAATTCTTCGTCAAAATAACTAAATAATTCTCTATAACCGACTGTTTGAAGTGCATTTAACGCTTTGTTAGGATAAAGTGCTTCGGCTTCTTTTAATAATCCTTCGTTCATCATAATGTCAACTCTTTGGTTGATTCTGCTGTATATGATTTCTCTGTCGGCATCTAAACCGATTAGAATAGGCGTGAAGTTTCTATTATTTTTCTTCTGATTTAAAAAGGAAGAATAAGGTTTTTGAGCTCCAATGCAAACTTCAACAAAACGCATCATTCGCTGTGGATTTTGTAAAGTCTGCGGATTTTCTACAGTTATTTTTTGATAATATTCTGGGTCCAAATTTTTGAGTTGTTCCTGAAGATATTCGATTCCGAGTTTTTCGTAGTTTAAATTTACTTCATGTCGAACTTTTGGATCAATTTCTGGAAACTCGTCAAACCCTTTTAAAATGGCATCTACATATAATCCTGAACCACCGATAAGAATAACAAAATCATTGGTTTGAAATAGTTCTTCGATTTTAGCTAAAGCTTCTTTTTCGTAGTCGCCAACTGTGTAGCTTTCAAAAATAGATTTATTTTGGATAAAATGGTGCTTAGCCGAATTTAATTCTTCTTGATTGGGAACTGCGGTTCCAATGGTCATTTCTTTGAAAAATTGACGGCTGTCGCAAGAAACGATTTCGCATTTAAAATGTTGTGCCAAAGCAATACTTAAGGCTGTTTTGCCTATAGCTGTTGGTCCGACAATGGTGATTAGGTATTTCATATTTTTTAGCCCAGATGGAAATGGAAACCCCGGACTTATATTTGTTGAATTTTTTTTGGTGTAAAAGAGCGACCAACGGAAGCTCCTTTTATGCCTTAAAAAAATACAAATATAAGGAGGAGTTGGAATGTACAGCTGGATTAGCTTCTATAATTAATTATTTGGCAGTTCGGTTCCGCATTCGTAGCAATATTTTGCATTATCGAAATGGACTTGCGACTGACATTTTCTACATGTTTTTTTTGTGCCTACAAAACTACCTTTCAGACTGCTTTTTGCAAATTCGGCGGTTACAATTCCGGTTGGAACGGCGATGATTCCGTAACCTAAAATCATAACAAAAGCGGCGATAAATTGTCCAAGTGGCGTTTGCGGTGAAATATCTCCATAACCAACCGTTGTAAGCGTAACAATTGTCCAGTAGATTCCCATTGGAATACTGGTAAATCCAGATTCTCTACCTTCAACTAGATACATGATTGTACCGATAATTACAGTGCTGATTAAGACAAAATAAATAAAAACCAGAATTTTTTCTTTGCTGGCTTCGATAGCTTCTTTTAGTTGTAGGGATTGATGATTGATTTGCGGAATATGCAGAATCTTGAATAATCGGAGAAAACGCAACGCTCTTACGATTGATAAAATACTCGCACCAGGGAAAAAAATGGACAGATACATTGGTAAAACAGCAAGTAAATCGATAATTCCGTAAAAGCTGAAAATGTATTTGAGTGGTTTTTGGATTGAAATAATTCTTAATACATATTCGATGGTAAAGAATATGGTAATTATCCATTCACAGACTAGTAATTGTTCGTGATATTTAGAACTTACGCCTTCAACAGTATCAAGCATTATTAAAAGAACGCTCAATAAGATTAAACCTAACAATACTAAATCGAACATTCTTCCTAAAATGGTATTGGTGCCATATAGAACGATTTTGACTTTTTCTCTGAAGATTTCGTATTGTGATTTTGTCTTTTTCATATCCTTAAAGATAATCAAAGTTTTGTTTTGTTAAAAATGAAGGATTTTCAATGACTTGCTCTTGCGAATGTAATTCTGAATGATGTTTTTGACATCTCGGTTGTGCTGCATTGGTGTTAGAATATTTTTTAGGATGTCGATGTTTGTAATCTGATAATTAAGATCGTAATAGGCGTAACCTTTGTAAATTCCGTTTTCGATCAAAACAGCGCTTCTTTCATTTACATTTCGGCCTCTATCTATAAGAATCAAGCTTTTGTTTTCGAAACTGTTTTCAGAAATGAATTGCTGTACTCTCAGATTATAAACTTCGGGAGTCACTTCGCCAATACAGGCGCCATCGCATTCTTTGATTTTATATTGAAAACATTCTTTTTTGGTTTGATATAAACCTGTTAGTTTTTGGCACAAATGATATTTTGCAGTATACCTGAAAAGAGCATTTTTGCCTTCTTGAAGTGAAGCAAAAGAAGTTATTTCTTTTTTTCGTCCGTCGGCTTTTTCCAGTTTTAAATTTAAATACCCTTGAGTGTCTTTTTCGGCATACAAGGCGTATTGAAAAATTGTTTTTCTCTGAGCACGATTGTATCTCGGTCTGTTTATTTTTATTTCTTCACTTTCTTTTAAAAGTGCGATTAATTCACTTCCAGTTTCATCATACGTAATCGTAAAAACTTCTGCCTGAATTTTTTTGCTTTTGGTGGTAACTCCTGTAAAGTGCTGATTGACTCTTTTTTTGATGTTTTGGCTTTTGCCAATGTAGATTAAAGTGCCGCTTTCGTTATAGATATAATAAACACCAGTTTTTGTTGGCATTTGGCTTAAAATGTCTAAAAATTTTGGAGAAATCCCTTTTTCGACTTCGAGTTTTATAAAATCTTTTACGATCGTTTTTTCGACATCTTTTTCTAAAAGCATTTTAAAAAGCTTGGTTGTAGCCATAGCATCTCCGCTAGCGCGATGTCTATCGGCCATTGGAATTCCAAGTGCACGGACTAGCTTCCCTAAACTGTATGAAGGCTGTTCTGGAATTAGTTTTTTTGCTAATTCAACTGTACAGAGTGTTTTAGCTTCAAAATCGTAACCTAAGCGACGAAATTCAGTTCTAAGGATTCTATAATCGAAAGAAGCGTTGTGAGCAACAATTACGCAATCTGAAGTAATTTCGATAATGCGTTTTGCAACTTCATAAAATTTCGGCGCTGACTGCAACATAGCGTTATTGATTCCAGTCAGTTTTACAACGAAAGGCTGGATTGGAATTTCAGGATTGACAAGGCTGATGAATTGATCAACTACTTCATGTCCATCAAATTTGTAGATGGCGATTTCGGTAATTCCCTCTTCATTAAACTGTCCTCCAGTTGTTTCTATGTCAAGTATTGCGTACAAATTATGTGTTCAGTGTTCAGTTTCGATTATTATCGAAATTAGTGTTCAGTTTTCTACGTATTGCAGTGCACCCTTAAAACAGTTATTAACGTCCGCCAAAAATGCTGCTTCCAATTCTTACCATTGTGCTTCCGCATTCTATAGCTAGCTTATAATCTCCAGACATTCCCATAGATATGATGCTAAAATCGTTAATGGTCTGCAGTTTTTGAGTTGAATCAAAAATCGATTTTAAATGTGTAAATTCTTTTTTTATCTGGTTTTGATCTTCTGTGAATGTTGCCATTCCCATTAAACCTAAGATACGAATATTTTTTAACTCTTTAAACTCCACAGAAGTTAAAAGTTCATTTAATTCGTTTTCGTCCAAACCAAATTTAGATTCTTCTTCAGCAATATAAATTTGAAGAAGACAGTCTATTGTTCTATTGTTTTTTACAGCTTGTTTGTTGATTTCTTGTAGTAATTTCAAACTATCAACCCCATGAATCAAACTCACAAACGGAGCCATAAATTTGACTTTATTTGACTGAACATGACCAATCATGTGCCATTGGATATCTTTTGGCATTTGTTCCCATTTTTCAGTCATTTCCTGAATTTTGTTTTCACCAAAAATACGTTGTCCAGCTTCGTAAGCCTGCATCAAGTCTGAAACAGGTTTTGTTTTTGAAACGGCAACAAGAGTTACATGTTCAGGTAAACTTTTTTTTATATTTTGTAAATTTGATTTAATGCTCATTATAATCTTGTTTTATCATTTCTGATCTCAATCTATCGGCTAATTCAAAGTTTTTATTAGCATTTAATTTATGATTTCCTAATCGTAAAATACGTCTTTTCCAGTCATAAATACCTGGAAAAGAAGCAATAATTCTATCTTTTAAAGAATTACAAGGAATAATATGAATGTGACAATGAAATATTGACTGTCCCGCTTCTTTATTAATGGCTGTCCATATCCTAATTCCTTTACAATTGTATGCCTTTTGCATGGCATAATTTATATTGTTGAGAATTGGAATTAACTCTTTAGAATGATCAGCAGAAAGTTCTAAAATGTTCTTGAAATGTTTTTTCGGAATTAATAAACAAATAGAACCAATGCTTGTTTGTCGATATTTATCTGTAAGAATTATAAATAAATCATTTTCAAAAATAACTTCTTCATTAAACCGATCTCCTTCTATTATTTTACAAAAACGACATTCTTGCATTAAAAAGCTAAATATTTAGATTTAAATAAACTGTTTCGAGATTTTCTCTGCTTTTTTGCTTTCGCTATAATCGTAAAAACCTTCTCCAGATTTAACTCCTAGTTTTCCGGCTCTAACCATATTTACTAAAAGCGGGCAAGGAGCATATTTAGGATTTTTGAATCCGTCGTACATTACATTTAGAATAGCAAGACAAACGTCAAGACCAATAAAATCGGCTAATTGAAGCGGTCCCATAGGATGTCCCATTCCTAATTTCATTACCGTATCGATTTCGTAAACTCCAGCAACTTTATTGTATAACGTTTCGATTGCTTCATTTAGCATTGGCATTAAAATTCTGTTCGCCACAAAACCTGGATAATCATTTACTTCAACAGGAACTTTACCTAATTTTTCAGATAAATCCATGATGATTTTGGTTACTTCATCACTTGTATTGTATCCACGGATGATTTCGACCAATTTCATAATCGGCACGGGATTCATAAAATGCATCCCGATAACACGCTCAGGATGTGCTACAACAGCTCCAATTTGTGTAATTGAGATAGAAGACGTGTTTGTTGCTAAAATCGTATTGTGAGAGCAATATTCGTTTAACTGCTTGAAAATATTTAGTTTTAATTCAACGTTTTCAGTTGCTGCTTCAACAACAAGATCAACACCTACAACACCGTCTTTAATATCAGTATAAGTTATGATGTTAGTTATAGTTTTGGTAACATCTTCTTGAGTTATTGTACCTTTAGATAACATACGATCCAAATTGGCAGCAATAGTTGCCATTCCTTTGTCTAAAGATTTTTCAGAAACATCGATTAATTTTACGGTAAAACCGCTTTGTGCAAAGGTATGAGCAATTCCGTTACCCATTGTTCCTGCTCCAATTACAGCTATTGTTTTCATTTTATACTAGATATTTTTTTATGATTTAGCCACGAATTCACCAAATAATTCGTGAATTCGTGGCTATTTATTTTGATTTTTTTTTACTATTTATTGAAACAATCAATAATTTGATACGCCACACGTAATGCGTCTGTTGCTTGTTCAAGTGTTACAACTGGAGTTGTATTGTTGTTTATTGAATCTGCAAACGAATTCAATTCATCCAAAATAGCATTGTTTTGCTCAACATCTGGATTAGTGAAATAAATTTGTTTTTTTACTCCTTCAGCATTTTGAAGAATCATATCAAAATCTCCTGGTACTTCTGGGGCATCTTTCATACGAACTACTTCACATTTTTTTTCTAAAAAGTCGACAGAAATATAAGCGTCTTTTTGAAAGAAACGTGATTTGCGCATGTTTTTCAAAGAAATTCTGCTTGCAGTTAAATTGGCAACACAGCCATTTTCGAATTCAATTCTAGCATTGGCAATATCAGGAGTATCACTAATTACAGATACACCGCTTGCATGAATATCTTTTACTTTTGAATTAACAACGCTTAAAATAGCATCAATATCATGAATCATTAAATCTAAAACCACAGGAACATCTGTACCACGCGGGTTAAATTCTGCCAAACGATGCGTTTCTATAAACATCGGATTTTCAATCATGTTTTTCGTAGCAATAAAAGCGGGATTAAAACGCTCTACGTGACCTACTTGCCCTTTTACATTGTATTCATTTGCTAAAGCGATAATTTCTTCGGCTTCTTCTACAGTGTTAGCAATTGGTTTTTCTATAAAAATGTGTTTTCCTGATTTTATAGCAACCTTAGCACATTTATAGTGTGAAAGGGTTGGAGTTACAATATCAATCACATCAACAGCGTGAATGAGTTTTGCAATTGTACTGAAGTTTTTATAGCCAAACTCTTTTGAGATTTTTTCGGCATTTTCTTGATTTTCGTCGTAAAATCCAACTAATTCGTATTTGTCAGATTGTTGTAATAAGCGTAAATGTATTTTACCAAGATGACCAGCACCTAAAACTCCTACTTTTAACATGAGAATGTATTTTAAACAAAAATAGAATTTATTTGTTGAAAGTAAAAAAGAATTTAGTGAATTGTGAGTTGTGAGTTGTGAATTGTAAATTATGACTTTCGGCTTTCGGCTTTCGACTTTCCACTGTATTAATTTATTATTTAAAAATCAATATTTGAAATCCTGTTTTGTTTCTTATTTTTGCGAAAATAAAACCTACCTATTTTGAAAGACACTGCCAAACATCAAGGACTTCGTAATCAATTAGTAACTACTTTAGAACAAAAAGGAATTACTGATAGAGCGGTGCTGGATGCGATAAAAAAAATCCCGAGACACCTTTTTTTAAATTCAAGTTTTGAAGATTATGCTTATCAAGATAAGGCTTTTCCTATTGGGGCAGGACAAACTATTTCGCAGCCATACACAGTTGCTTTCCAATCGCAGTTGTTGGAAGTAAAAAGAGATCATAAAGTTCTTGAAATCGGGACTGGTTCTGGTTATCAGACTGCTGTTTTGTTTATGCTTGGGGCTAAAGTATATACTGTTGAAAGACAAAGTGAATTGTTTAAAAAAACGTCAAACTTATTTCCAAAATTAAATATTCGTCCTAAGCACGTTACATTTGGAGATGGATATAAAGGATTGCCAAATTTTGCGCCATTTGACAGTATTATAGTTACAGCAGGTGCGCCTTTTATTCCACAGCCTTTAATGGCACAATTGAAAATAGGAGGGCGATTGGTTATTCCGTTAGGAGAAGATGTTCAGATTATGACTTTATTGATTAGAAAGAACGAAACTCAATTTGAAAAACATGAGTTTGGAGAATTTAGATTTGTTCCTCTTTTAGAAGATAAAAATTAATGAGAAAGCCCAGTTTAGCTGGGCTTTTTTATTTTTCGATTAATTGTATCGCTTTTTTTAGATTTTCTTTTTCAATTTGAATGATATAATTAATAAAAATAGATTTGTCATTCTGAATCTGACTTTCCTCCAAAATAGAAAAATATTCATCCATACTCTTTTGATTTTCGTCAATTGTGACGTATGTATAATTATGTTGGATTAAAATCCAGTTCAATGCTAAGTTTGACATTTGCAGATTTCCATTTTCAAAAGGCTTAATTTCAGCTATTTTTAGGTGAGCTTCAGAAGCGAGAATTATGGGATGCAGAATGTTTTTTTGTGATTCATACCAATTAAAAAATAAATTCATTTCGCGTATAATAAGAGCATCATTGATATATTTTCCAGAGTTTTCAAATTCAAATCCTTTAAAAAGAAAAGTGTGAAGCAAAAGAAAATCTTTTTCATTTAATGCCGTTTTCTTTTGAATTAGGTCTTTAATGTAAAATGTTGCTTCTTGAAAATTAATAGCTTCAAGATGATTTTGTATGCTTTTTCCAGAAATAGTCAATCCTTCATTTAAAACTAGTTTGGTTTCTTCTAATGTTAATGGATTCTTGTTTAAATGGATACTTTTAAATATAAATTCTAATTCTAAAGTTTTTGAGATTTGACGGAATTCAAAATGATTAAAAGAATGGATTTTATTTTTTAAGACTTCAATCTCATCCAAGATATTTTGAATAGAAAATATTAATGCTGAGTTGATTTCTTTTTTATTGTTTTGAATTTCTTGTTCAGCTAAAATTAAGGCTTTTAAGGCAAATTCTTCGTCGCCAATTTCATAAAGAATCTTTTCTTTAAGCCAGACAATCATTAAAGTTTCATAATCAATTTCTAGAAGCTGAGCCAGTTTTGAAATCTGTTCTTTTGTTGGTTTTCGTGTTCCTGATTCAAATTTACTGATTAAAGCCTGATCTATTCCGGCCAATTGTGCCAATTCACGGGTTTTAAAACCTTTTTGTTCTCGTGCATTTTTTAAAAGTGATTTCATTTTTGATGAAAATTATAGTCTTGACAAAACTAGTCATAAAATTAGTCATAAAAAAAGCAACATTTTTACGTTGCTTTTCTTTTCATTTTATTTGGGAGGTAAAGAACCATCTTTACGCATTTCTTTTACTACAGTCTGCATAATCGCGTCTACTGTTTGTCCTAGATCGGTTACATATTGTGATTCTGTAGTTCCTGTCCAAATTAATTTGTTTTGTTTTAATGAAAATACATTGGTTTCAACCATGTAAGAAGTAGTTTCTTGGTAATAACCCGGATCATAAAAGTTTGGAGAGTACATGCCATACCAGTTTCCAAAGCCGTATCCGTACATGCCTGTATACATTCCGTCAAAACCGCCATAATACATTCCTGTATAAGTGCCGGGAACATAATTAACTTCTTTTTCTTTGCTGACCAAACGCATACTGATTACGCCATCAAAGTTTTCGTCTTGTAAGACCTTTAGTTTTTGTTCTTGCGTTAATTGGGAGGTTGCATTTAAATACTGATATGAAGTTTTAAAAACCGGATTACCAGCAGCAATTCTGTTTTCAATAATTCGTCTCGAAGCTTCATCTTTGACTAAAGCTACCACCAAAACTTTTTTAAATTGTTCTTGTGTGATCGTTACATCTGGATCTCTCCAGCTGTTTACAATTGATGTATTACTGCCGCAACTTGAAAACGCTGCTATAGCGAAAAACAAAACTAAGTACTTTTTCATATTTTACAGTTAAATTATTTTGTAATAAAAATAACGATAAAATATTATAAATGTATCATTTAGAGAAAATTAAATTTGGTTTTAATTATAAGCTTTTTTAATACGGTCCAAATCACGTTTGGTGTCTTGTTCTTTTAAAGATTCACGTTTATCATAATTCTTTTTCCCTTTACAAAGGCCAATTTGTAGTTTAGCCAAACCTTTTTCGTTTGTAAATAGCTTTAAAGGGACAATCGTTAAACCTTTTGCCTGAACATTTTTATGGAGCGTTTTTAATTCTTTTTTATTTAAAAGCAATTTTCTTTCACTTCTGGATTTATGATTGAATTGATTTCCAAAAGAATATTCTTCAATATAAGTATTAATGGCAAAAAGTTCCATGCCACTGAATTCGCAAAAACTTTCGGTAATGTTTGCTTTTCCTAGACGTATAGATTTAATTTCTGTTCCCGCCAAAACAATTCCAGCAGTATAAGTGTCGATTATTTCATAATCGAATCGGGCTCTTTTGTTAAGTATATTGACTGATTTTATCATGGTTGCAAATGTAAGACAAAATTGAAAAATGTGGCAGTTAAAGATAATTAAAGTTTTTTTTTAATCTATGATTTTAATCAGCCTTAAGCAGAAAGCTTACATATAAGTTTGTCCTGTAATTAAAAAAAAACGAAATAAAATGAAAAAGATTGTAACATTAGTGAGTATGGTATTAATCGGTTTAACTGCTAGAGCTCAAGATTCGTCTCAAGGACTAAAAGGAGCTTGGTTTGCAACTTCTCAGTTTGGTTATCAGCAAACTAAAAGTGGAGATGTAAAAGGGACTAATTTATCGGTGCTCCCAATTGTAGGGACATTTATTACCCCATCTGTGGCTGTAGGTGCGGGAATAGGTTATATTAACATTAAATCAGATGGGTATCCGCAAGGAAGTACAGATGTTAAAACACTTGCTAAAACAGATTTATTTGTTTTTCAGCCTTTAGTTAGAAAATATTGGAATGTAGCGGGGTCTTTATATTTCTTCGGACAAGCTGCGATACCTGTTATCACTGGAAAAGAAAAAGAAAGCGACTTAAAAGTAAATCAAGTTGGAGTTTCTGTATCAGGAGGTTTTGATTATTTTGTAACTAAGAATTTCTCAGTTGAGTTTTCTTATGATTTAGTAAACTTCACTTCTACAACTCTAAAGCCAGAGAATGGAGAGAAAACCACTGTTACAAATTTTGGATTAGCACATGTTGCCAATGTTGATTCTTATTATAATACGGAATTGGGTGGAAGTGCTCCAAATTTAACAACCCCAATTTCTGTAGGTTTTAAATTTATATTCTAATTTATTCTTTATTTGATTAACGTAAAATTCTTTTAGTAATTTTGCAAAAAAGAAGACCGTACTTTTTTGAAGTACGGTCTTTTGATATTATTAAAAAAGTATAAGATGCAAAATCAATCCAAAGATCCTTTACACGGAATTACACTTCAAAAAATTGTTGAAACCTTAGTCGATTATTATGGGTTTGATACTTTAGGTGAATTAATTCCAATAAAATGCTTTAATTCAAGCCCAAGTGTAAAATCAAGTCTTACTTTTTTAAGAAAAACAGATTGGGCTCGTAAGAAAGTAGAGGAGCTTTACATCAAAACACTTCCTAAGTTAAGCTGATTTATAATTTGTATGAAATCATAACTCCGCCACGATACGGTAGCCACTCGCCACTTTTGTTCCAGTGCACTGCTTTTTCATATCTTCCTGGAGTTCCATCATTATAATATCCATGATAAAATCCTTGATGCCATCCACCACCTACAAAAAAGTCAAGTAAAAATTTATCACTTAATTTTAGATTATAACCTACTGTAGCTCCAATTCTATAACCGAAGCCATGCTCATACATGTTAGTGTCCCAATAATTCCATTTTTGGATGTCATATTTATCTGCACCTATATGAGCTCCCGCATAAAATCCATTGTATTTTTCTTTAAAATGATAACGAATTTCGGGAGTAACAGTAATAAATTTCATAGGGCTATGGCCATTAAAAGACTCCCAAAAAGAAGCCATTACATCGGCACTAAAAGTTGTTTTTTCTCCAATACTGGTTTCAATACCGATGTTCGGGATAGCCAATAAAGCCGTAGCTCCATTAAATTTTACAAAAGTCTGACTTTGCATTTGCACACAAAATAAAAGAACAATTAGGGCGAATAATTTTTTCATAAGATATTTTTGGAATTCAAAAGCAACTTTTTTTGCTGATTTTGAGCGCAAATATAACGTATAATGGTAGATAACTATTGGCTATAAGATTTTTTTAACAAGTATAAAAACCTACTTTTCTAATAATGAGTAAATTACCTTGTCTAAAAATTTTCCGTTCCAAAATTCTACTTCTTTTAGATGAGCTTCTTTAACAAAACCACATTTTTGCAATACCTTTTCAGAGGCATAATTTTCTGGATCAATTACGGCTTCAATTGAATGAAGCTTTAAAACTTCAAAGCCGTATTTAATCAGGTGATTTACTGCTTCTGTGACAATTCCTTTTCCATGATGATCGGGTGAAAGAATATAACCAATTTCAGCACGGTAATTTTCGGGTTGCATTCTATAATACCCAATAATTCCGATTAATTTAGAATCATTTTTAAATCGGACACTCCAGTTTATTCCTTCATTAGTATCAATTTTTTCATCAATCATTCTAATGAGCTCCAAAGCATCCTCATGATCTTTTGCCAGAGGTCTAGGAATATATTTCATGTTTTCAGGATTAGAGCGTAATTCAAAGACCTCCTGAACATCTTTATCTGTTAGTCTGTCTAAAATTAAACGTTCTGTTTCTATTATTGGAAATGGAGTAAAGTTAAAATCTAACATTTTGTTTTGTTATAATATAGTAATACTAAATTTTACACTGAAACTTTTGTTTCCATCGAGAATCAAAATTCCTTCTTTTTTGTATAAGTCGCCTGTGTTTTCATCAGTGTCTGAGTAACCTAGCCAAGGCTCAATGCAGATAAATGGTGCATTTTCTTTAGTCCAGATTCCTAAACTTGGAAAATCATTATAGCTGACTTTTACATACGGTTTTGAGTTGTTGCGAATAGTCAATGATTTGGATTCTAATGTTTTGAAAATTAAAGCGTCATTTTTGAAAAGCTCATAATTTAAAGGAACCGAGTTGTTTTTTGTTTCTAAAACTTTGGTCTTAGGAGAAATCAAATCGTTTTCAAGTAGATAATATTTTAAATTTTCCTCTTTTTCAAATTCAATAGAGTAGTTTTCAAAATGATCAGCAAGCGCAATAGCAGGATGCGCTCCAATTGAAAAAGGCATTTTTTCTTTTCCGTTATTTATTACTTTGTATTCAAGTTCTAATGCGTTTTCATTAAGTGTATAAATAAGTTGTAATTCAAACTCAAAAGGATATTTCTGTAATGTTTCTGCAGAAGATTTCAGGGAGAAAACAGCTTTATTCTCTGTTTGTTCAATCAATTCAAAATTCATGTCACGCGCGAATCCATGACGCGATAGGTGATATTCTTTTTCATTGATTGTGTAAGTGTTATTTTTTAAAGTTCCTACAATTGGAAAAAGAACAGGAGAGTGCTTGCCCCAAAAATCTGGATTGCCTTCCCAGATATACTCGTTGTTTTGATTGTCTTTTATAGAAAATAATTCGGCTCCAGCATGTTTAATAGAAGCTTTTAATATAGAATTTGAGATAGTTGTAGTCACAATGTTGAATCTAAAATGAATATTCTTTTAATAGATGTAAATATATTTTATAAAATTTATTTTTTTTAGGAAAAAGGCTTAAATTATTTTATTGGTAAAATTTTGCTAAAATTGAATTTATGTTTTGAAATATCTCTGTAAATAGCTTTTTTTTTCATTAATTTGCTACATAAACAGCTAAAAAATATGAAAAAGCAATCTGCAAAAGCCATTTTAACCGCGGCTTTATTTTTTGGGATTTCTTCAGTTTGGGCGCAGCAAACTCCGTCAGCGACAGCAGCAAATCCAGTAAACAATTACAATTACCATGATGCCTTTGGACCTCATTTCTACACCAAAAATGCTACATCAACACGTACTGCGAGCGGTGAGCCAGGAGTAGAATATTGGCAGAATAGAGCCGATTACCAGATTACGGCAAAATTAAATGGAACTACAAATGAGATTGTAGGGACAGATGAAATTACTTATACTAATAATAGTCCTAATAAATTGTCTTTTCTTTGGTTGAATTTAGATCAGAACTTATTTAAAGAAGATTCTAGAGGGAATGCTGTTGTGCCTTTAACAGGAAGCCGTAACGGTGCTCAAGGACAAGTTTTTGATGGCGGAAATAAAATTAAATCTGTAAAGGTAATTTCTGGAGGAAAAAACAAAACAGAAGTTGATGCTAAATATATAGTTACAGATACTAGAATGCAGATTTTCCTTCCTCAGGAATTGGCTGCAAAAGGAGCTTCTGTAAAAATTAAAATTGAGTTCTCTTTCATCGCACCTTTTGAAGGATCGGATAGAATGGGAGTTTTAGAAACCAAAAACGGAAAAATCTTTACAATCGCACAATGGTATCCACGTATGTGTGTGTACGATGATGTGAGAGGATGGAATACAGCTCCTTATTTAGGTGCATCTGAGTTTTACCTAGAATATGGTGATTTTGATGTAAAATTAACCGTTCCAGGGAATCACTTTGTAGTTGCTTCTGGTGAATTATTAAATGGTCAGGAAGTGCTTTCTGCAGATCATTTCAAAAAATATAAAGATGCGGCAAACAGTGATAAAACGGTAACAATTCGTTCTGAGCAAGAAGTAAATTCAGCCTCAAATGCAAATGCAGGAGCAGATAAAACATGGCATTATAAAATTAAAAATGCACGTGATTTCTCTTGGGCATCATCTCCAGCTTTCATATTAGATGGAGCAAAAATTAATCTTCCTAGCGGTAAAAAAGCATTAGCATTATCTGCTTATCCTGTTGAAAGTGCTGGGCAAGGTGCTTACGGGCGTTCAACGGAATATGTAAAAGCATCAATCGAACATTATTCTAAGCAATGGTTTGAATATCCTTATCCAGTAGCGACAAACGTTGCGGGGAATGAAGGAGGAATGGAATATCCTGGGATCGTTTTCTGCGGATGGAAATCTAAAGGACAAGATCTTTGGGGAGTTACAGATCACGAATTTGGTCATATCTGGTTCCCAATGATTGTTGGGTCAAACGAAAGATTGTTTGCTTGGATGGATGAAGGATTTAATACTTTCATTAACTCATTAAGTACTGCTGCATTTAACAATGGTGAATATAAAGAAGCGCCAACAAATTTGCATGATATGGCAGAACCTTTTACTAGACCTGACTTAGAAACGATTATGAGTTCTCCTGACAACATGAAGGAAGCTAATATTGGTATGTTGTGCTACTTTAAACCAAGTGCAGGTTTAGTAATTTTAAGAGAACAAATTTTAGGTAAAGAACGTTTTGATACTGCTTTTAGAACTTATATTCAACGTTGGGCATACAAACATCCGCAACCTGACGATTTCTTTAGATCTATGGAGAATGTAGCAGGAGAAGACTTAAGCTGGTTCTGGAGAAGCTGGTATGTAAACAACTGGCGTTTTGACCAAGGTGTTAATTCTGTGAAATATGTAAAAAATGATCCAGCTAAAGGTGCCGTAATTACAGTTGAAAACTTTGATAAAATGCCAATGCCAATTGTTTTAGATGTAAAAACAAAAAGCGGAAAAGTGACAAGAGTTAATTTGCCAGTAGAAATTTGGCAAAGAAATAATTCTTGGTCTTTCAAACACAATTCGACTGAAGAGATCGAAAGCATCACTTTAGATCCAGATAATGCTTTTCCAGACAACAATACGTCTAATAATGTTTGGACGGCGGGAAAAGGTAAAGTAGAAAAAGATATTATTTTAGATCCGTATATAGGAAACTACATTACTGCAAAATCGCCTTTAACAATTGAATTGACAGAGAAAAATAGTGTTTTAAATGCAGAACTTCCAAACTATCCTAAGTTTGCATTAGAGCCTGTTGCAAACGAAAAAGATACTTTCGAATCTGCTAGAGCTGGCTTAAAACTTAAATTTAATGAGGCAAAAACTGGTTTCGATTTGATACTTATAGGAAATGGGCAAGTTATTCCATTTACAAAAAAGTAATATTTAAAAAGTTTAATATCTTAAAAACCCGATAATTAGAATTAATTATCGGGTTTTGTATTTTTAGTATATTCACAAAACGTAAAAAAAATGTTAGAATTTTTATTTTTTGTTTTGAAAATAAAAAAATAATGTACTTTTGCACCGATGAATAAAATAAGTTTACATATAACTTCTTTGTCACGGACAAACTCACCGATTACTTCTCCCGAAGTACGGACACTATCTCTATAGTGTTCACTGAGTTTTATAGCCGTATATTTATTCATATCCATTTTTCATTTTGAAATCACATAATTTGTCCATTGGACAAACATATCCTAAAAGTATTTATTATTTTGTAAATTTTCTTGATCAAGTTTTTGATTTTGAGAATGTTACTTCTATTTTGCTTAATTTTATTGGATTCAATTCTGGATTTCAAACGAATCAATATGCTTTAATTTTTAACTCTAACTTCAATAATTGAAATGAAGATCTCTATTGTTGTTACCCAGGAAGAACACTTCAAATACGCACAAGAAATCTGCGATACGATAGAATCATCTGCCTTGCTAAGAGGCACGGGGATTGCTAAAAGAACTCCTGAGTACATTCAGAAAAAAATGGCAAACGGTGATGCAATGATTGCTTTGGCTGATGGAAAGTTTGCAGGTTTTTGTTACATAGAAAGCTGGCAGCACGGAAAATTTGTTGCGCATTCTGGATTAATTGTACATCCAGATTATAGAAGTCATGGTTTAGCCAAAAAAATAAAATCAAAAGTTTTTGAATATTCTTTGAAGAGATTCCCAGATGCTAAAATATTTGGAATTACAACTGGTTTGGCTGTAATGAAAATTAACTCTGAATTAGGTTATAAGCCAGTTCCGTTTTCAGAATTGACAACCGATCCGAGTTTTTGGGCAGGCTGTAAAACATGTACAAACTATCATATTCTGCAAAGCAAAGAAAACAAAATGTGCCTTTGTACAGGAATGTTATACGATCCAAAAGAAAAACAAAAAACACCGCCAAGACATCCTTTTAATGAGGCTGTCTTAAACAGACTTAGAAAAATAAAACAAGCTTTATTTTTAAATAAAATATTGTCATTGTTTGTTTAAGTCAAATTAATTAGAAAAAATCTCAAACTGCTAAATACGAAAGTATTAGCCAAAATTATAAAAAATGAAAAAAGTAGTATTAGCTTATAGCGGAGGATTAGATACCTCGTATTGTTTGAAATATTTAAAAAATGAAAAAGGATACGAAGTTCACACTGTACTTGTAGATACAGGAGGATTTTCTGCTGAAGAATTAACAGCTATTGAAAAAAGAGCTTATGAGTTAGGAAGTGCTCAGCATGCCAACTTAACGATTTTAGACAAATATTACGATAAAGCTATCAAATACTTGATTTTCGGAAACGTATTAAAAAATAACACATATCCATTATCAGTAAGTGCTGAGCGTGTTTTTCAAGCAATTGAAGCTATAAAATATGCGAAAAAAGTAGGAGCAACTGCAATCGCTCACGGAAGTACAGGTGCAGGAAACGACCAAATTCGTTTCGATTTGATTTTCCAAACTATTGCTCCAGAAATCGAAATTATTACTCCAATTAGAGATTTAAAATTATCAAGACAAGAAGAAGTTGATTATTTGGCTCAAAACGGAGTTCACTATTCTTGGGAAAAAGCACAATATTCTATCAATAAAGGACTTTGGGGAACAAGTGTTGGAGGAAAAGAAACTCTAACTTCAAGTCAGCCATTGCCAAGTGAAGCGTATCCTTCGCAATTGCAAAAAGAAGGTGAAGAAAAAGTAACACTTCATTTTGAACAAGGAGAATTAGTTGGTTTAAACGGAAAAACAGATAAACCATCAAACAATATTGTAGCTCTTGAAAAGCTGGCAAGTGCTTATGCAATTGGTAGAGATATTCACGTTGGTGATACAATTATCGGAATTAAAGGAAGAGTTGGTTTTGAAGCTGCTGCTCCGTTAATTATTATCAAAGCACACCATTTATTAGAGAAACATACTCTTGGAAAATGGCAGCAATACTGGAAAGAGCAATTAGGAAACTGGTACGGAATGTTATTCCACGAAGGTCAGTTCTTAGATCCAGTAATGAGAAATATCGAAACTTTCTTGCAAGACACACAAAAAACAGTAAATGGAACGGTAACGGTTTCATTAAAGCCATACCATTTCTCACTTGACGGAATTGAATCTGAAAATGATTTAATGAACACAGGTTTCGGTCAATACGGAGAAATGAACAATGCCTGGACATCTGACGATGCAAAAGGATTTATCAAGATTTTAGGAAATGCACAAAACATATTCTCATCTGTAAACAAATTAGATCATGATTAATGTCGGAATTATTGGTGGTTCGGGCTACACGGCCGGAGAACTCATCAGAATTTTAATGTATCATCCCAAAGTAAACATCGATTTTGTTTACAGTACAACAAACGCTGGGAAACCGCTTTCGATAGCGCACCACGATTTGATGGGCGATATTGAAATGAATTTCACGGATGAAATCAATCCAAATGTGAATGTTGTTTTTTTGTGTTTAGGTCACGGAAAATCAATCTCATTTTTGAAAGAAAATCAGTTTGCGAGTCATACCAAAATTATTGATTTAGGAAATGATTTCAGATTGAATAAGGATGCTCATTTTGAAGGAAAAGATTTCGTTTACGGTTTACCTGAAATCAATAAAGCCGAAATCAAAAAGACAAATTATATCGCCAATCCAGGTTGTTTCGCAACCGCTATTCAATTGGCATTATTGCCTTTAGCAAAACATAATTTGTTAAATAATGATGTTCATATTAACGCGACAACCGGAAGTACAGGAGCGGGGGTAAGTCTTTCAGAAACTTCTCATTTCAGTTGGAGAAATAATAATATGTCACATTACAAAGCTTTTGAACACCAGCATTTAGGTGAAATCGGAGAAAGCTTAGTTCAGTTGCAAGACGATTTCGACAGCGAATTGCTTTTTATTCCGAATAGAGGAGATTTTCCAAGAGGAATTTTCGCGACGCTATATACATTATGTGATGATAGTTTGGAACAATTGGTTGCTAAATATGAAGAGTTTTATAAAGATGAACCTTTTGTAACCGTTACAACAACAAACATCAATATGAAACAAGTGGTGCAAACGAACAAATGTATTATTAGTTTATTGAAAAAAGGAAACCGGGTTCTCATAACATCAATTATCGATAACTTAACCAAAGGTGCTTCAGGACAAGCGATTCAAAACATGAATTTAATGTTCGGTTTAGAAGAAACCACAGGTTTACATTTGAAACCAAGCGGATTTTAGGAAAAAATTGTTTCAGGTTTCAGGTTTCAAGTTTCACGTTCTGTCCGTGACTTGAAATAGATACAAAGAAATATAAACAAGTTTCAAGTTTAAAGTTTCACGTTGCAAGTTAACTTGAAACCTGAAACCTGAAACAAAATAAACAAAAAAATGAACTTATTCAACGTTTACCCATTATACGACATAACTCCAGTAAAAGCAGTAGATTGTACAATTATTGACGACAAAGGAGTAGAATATTTAGATTTATACAGCGGACATGGTGTGATTTCTATCGGACACACACAGCCGGATTATGTAGCAAAATTAAAGAATCAGATAGATAATTTAGGATTTTATTCGAATGCAATTCAGAATCCTTTGCAGGTAGAATTGGCTCAAAAATTAGGAAAACTTTCTGGTCTTGAGGACTATGAATTATTTTTATGCAGTTCTGGTGCTGAAGCAAATGAAAATGCTTTAAAACTAGCTTCTTTCCACAACGGAAAATCAAGAGTGGTAGCTTTTCATAATTCTTTCCATGGAAGAACTTCTGCAGCCGTTGCTGTTACAGATAACAAAAAAATTGTTGCACCAATAAATGCACAGCAAGTAGTTACTTTTTTACCATTAAACCAAATAGAATTAGTTGAAGCTGAATTAGCGAAAGGCGATGTTACAGCAGTAATTATAGAAGGAATTCAAGGAGTTGGAGGTTTAGATCAGGGAACAACTGAGTTTTTTCAAGCTTTAGAAAAAGTATGTAAAAAACATGATGTTGTTTTGATTTTAGACGAAGTACAGTCAGGCTACGGAAGAAGCGGTAAATTCTTCGCGTTCCAACACCACGGAATCAACGCTGATATTATTTCAGTTGCAAAAGGAATGGGGAATGGTTTTCCTGTTGGAGCTATTTTAATTTCTCCAAAATTCGAAGCAAGTTTCGGATTATTAGGAACTACTTTCGGCGGAAGCCACTTGTCTTGTGCAGCAGGAATTGCAGTTTTGGATGTAATTGAAAAACTAGATTTACAAAAGAATGTAAACGAAGTTTATGAATATTTCTTAGGAAAAATCAAAGAAGTTGAAGGCATCAAACAAGTAAAAGGAAAAGGATTAATGCTTGGAGTTGAATTTGATTTTGATGTTGCCGCTTTAAGAAAGAAATTAATCATCGAAAAACACATTTTTACAGGAAGTGCGAACAATAAAAATCTATTGAGAATTTTACCGCCTTTAACTGTGAAAAAAGCTGATATTGATACGTTTGTAAAAGCCTTGAAAGAAAGTTTAGAAGAGCTATAATGTTAATTTGTTTAATCGTTTAACTGTTTAATTGACTAAACAAATTACCGATTAACCAGTTAAACGATTAAACCAACTAACCAATTAAACCAAAAAAAATGAAACCATTATCAATTGAAACACGCAATGCGGTTTTGCGGACCATGGCAAAGCTGGTCGAGCAGGAGCGGAATGAGATAATCCTGACCAATCAGGAAGATCTTGCCGATTACGACGGCTCAGATTTAGCAATGGAAGAACGCTTAAAAGTAGATGATAAAAAAGTTGACGAAATGATTTTATCATTAAACCAATTGGCTTCTCAAGAAGACCCCATTGGCGTTGAGCGTTTTCATTTTACTCATGATAATGGAATAAAAGTGGTTAATAAAACGGCTGCTTTTGGAACGATTTTAATTATTTATGAATCTCGTCCTGATGTTACAATCGAAGCGGGCGGAATTGCTTTTAAATCTGGAAATAAGATTTTATTGAAAGGTGGGAAAGAGTCTTTAAAATCAAACTTGAAGATCGTAAGTCTTTGGCATAAAGCTTTAGAAGAAAACGGAGTTTCGAAAGACTGGGTGGAATATCTGAACTATAACAGAACAGAAACTCAAGCTTTCTTAGAAAAACCAACTCAAAAAGTTGATTTAATTGTTCCAAGAGGTGGAGAAAAACTAATTGAGTTTGTAAAAGCGCATGCAACCTGCCCAGTAATCGTAAGCGGACGCGGAAATAATTTTGTTTACGTTCATGAAGATGCAGATACAGATTTAGCCTTAAAAGTAATTTTAAATGCTAAAACAGCTAAAATTTCAGCTTGTAATGCATTAGATAAAGTTTTGATAAATTCTAAACTGCCAAATTTTGAGGGTTTCGCGGCAATGTTAATTGAAGCTTTAATCGAATCAAAAGTAGAAATTATTGTAGATAAATCTTTAGAGAATTTTGAAAATACAAAAACTATTGAAAACGAAGATATTTGGTACGAAGAGTTTCTAGATTATAAAATTGTAATAGGAACCATCGATTCTCAGGAACATGCCATTGATATGATTAATAAGTACTGCGGAGGACATTCTGCAGCAATTATTACAAGAGATAACGAAGTTGCACAGCAGTTTATGGAATCGATAGATGCAGCAGCGGTGTACCAAAATGCTTCAACCCGTTTCACAGACGGCGGACAATTTGGTCTTGGTGGAGAATTAGCAATAAGTACTGATAAATTGCATCAACGCGGTCCAATTGGTCTTCAACATCTCGTAACAAATAAATGGTACGTTTACGGAGAAGGACAGATTAGATAATTTTAGATTTTAGAGTTCAGATTTTAGATTAAAAAAACTTAGAATCTCAGCATCTTAGAACCTTAGCACCTTTAAAAAAAATGGGTAAGAAACGGATTTTATTAAAAATAGGAAGTAATACATTAACCAAAGAAACCAATCATATTTCGCGGGGAAAGATTGAAGACCTCGGAATACAGATTGCAGCTTTAAATGACGAATATGAGTTTATCATAGTGAGTTCAGGAGCAATTGCGGCAGCAAAGCAGTTTGTGAAATTGGATAATCAGGATAAAGATGTTTTTGTAAAACAAGCTTTGGCTTCAATCGGACAGCCTCATTTAATGCGGATTTACAATGAAAACTTCAAGGATTTAGGATTAAATACTTCACAGTGTTTACTTTCTTATTCTGATTTTGAAAAAGAGCAGACCAAAAAGAACATCGTAAATACCATTAATGTATTAGTCAAAAATAATTACATTCCGATTATTAATGAAAATGATACCGTTGCGACAGATGAGATTCGGTTTGGAGATAACGACAAATTAGCAGCTTTAACAGCGGTTTTGCTAAATGTTGATATTCTGATTATTGCTACCAACACAAACGGAATTTACACAAAGAATTCAATTCACGATGAAAATCCGGAGACGATAAAATTGGTAAATGATTTAAAAACGCTCGAAAAAGAAATCGGCGATTCAAAATCATCACACGGAACAGGGGGAATGCAGTCCAAAATAGAAGCAGCCGCAATTTCAAAAGCAGCCAATATCGAAACCTGGATTGTCAATGGGCTGAATGATAATTTTATTTTAAAAGCATTAAAGGATGAAATTCCGTTTACTAAAATAATCTAAATGAGTCAATTAGAAAATTAGAAAATTAGATAATGCACAATTATCAAATTTTCTAATTATCACATTATCTAAATTAATAAAGAAAACAAATGAACTACATATCAATAAAAGACATCAACTCATTATCAAAATGGGTAAAACAAGCGATTAAAATCAAAAAGAATCCGCTTAAAAATCAAAGTTTAGGAAAGAATAAAACTCTTGGAATGTTATTCTTCAATCCGAGTTTAAGAACCCGTTTGAGTACTCAAAAAGCAGCTTTAAATTTGGGAATGAACGTTATGGTAATGAATTTTACCAACGAAGGATGGACATTAGAATTCGAAGACGGAGCGATTATGAATTCTGGTGCTTCAGAACATATCAAAGAAGCTGCAGAAGTAGTTTCTCAATACTGTGATATTATTGCGATTCGTGCTTTTGCAGGTTTAGTAGATAAGGAAAAAGATTATCAAGAGACTGTAATTGCAGGATTTTTGAAATATGCTACAGTGCCAATCGTAAACATGGAAAGTGCTGTTCGTCATCCATTACAATCTTTGGCAGATGCCATTACAATGGAAGAATTTAAAACGAAACACAAACCAAAAGTGGTTCTGTCGTGGGCGCCGCATCCAAAAGCTTTGCCTCAGGCAGTTGCAAATTCTTTCGTAGAAATGATGCAAATGCAAAAAGATATGGATTTTGTAATTACTCATCCAGAAGGTTATGAATTGAGTCCAGAAATCACAAAAGACTGTAAAATTGAATACGATCAAAACAAAGCTTTTGAAAATGCCGATTTCGTTTACGTTAAAAACTGGAGCAATTTCAACGATTACGGAAAAGTAACCAACAGCGATCCAAATTGGACGGTTACAGCCGAAAAAATGGCTTTAACCAACAACGGAAAATTCATGCACTGTCTTCCAGTTCGTCGTAATGTAATTGTAAGCGACGAAGTTTTAGACGGAGAAAATTCAATCGTAATCGAACAAGCGAATAATAGAACTTATTCAGCACAATTAGTTTTACAAAAGATTCTTAAGAAAATATAATTTTTTGAGGTGCTAAGGTTCTAAGTTTCTAAGATGCTAAGAAACGATGAGCAAAAACCTTAGTCCCTTAGAACCTTAGCATCTTAGAACCTCAGAAAAAATGAAAGTATCAGTAATCAAAATAGGTGGAAACATCATCGATAATCCAGCAGAGTTAGAACAATTTTTAACCGATTTTTCTAAAATTGAAGGCTATAAAGTTTTAGCTCACGGTGGTGGAAAATCAGCTACAAAGATGGCGCAGAGTATTGGTTTGGCTCCGCAAATGATTGACGGGCGACGAATTACAGATGCTCCAATGTTGGATGTTGTAGTCATGATTTACGCTGGACAAATCAACAAACATATTGTAGCGCAGTTACAGGCAAAAGATAATAACGCAATTGGTTTCTCAGGAGCTGACGGGAATTTAATTCAATCCACAAAAAGAAATCACCCAACAATCGATTACGGATTTGTAGGCGATGTAAAACAAGTCAACACCAAATTACTGGCAACTTTATTAGAAGCAGGAGTTGTTCCTGTTTTCTGTGCCATCACACACGATAAAAACGGACAATTATTAAACACCAATGCCGATACTATTGCAAGTGAATTATCAATTGCATTGTCAGAAGTTTTTGATGTTACGCTAACGTATTGTTTTGAAAAACAAGGTGTTTTGCAAGATTCAGAAGACGATTCATCTGTAATAAAAGAAATCAACGAAGCCTTATACAATAAGCTGAAAGAAGAAAAAGTAATCCATTCTGGAATGATTCCAAAACTGGATAACTGTTTCAATAGTCTATCAAGAGGCGTACAGAAAATCAAAATTGGACATCACAGTATGCTCCAGAATTCAGATATTCCGCATACAACGATTACATTATAAAAAATGTTGCCACGAATTGACATTAATTTTTGCTGTTAAAAGACAAAATAATTTTAGATATACATCAAAAAGTTTATTTTGATTTTAAATCTGTGATAAAAAAATAATGTTTGAAAATCCGTGTAATTAGTGGCAAAAAAATAGAGCGCACGAGGTATTTTAAATAAATTTGCGCAAGTAAAAATGGTCAAAGGAAAGCTCAAAAACTTTGTTGCTTTGTCCCTTTGAGCCTTTGAACCTTATTAAAATGAAAAATATAGATACGCTTACCCAGGAAGCAATTAGTTTATTAAAAAGCTTAATCGAAACTCCTTCATTCTCAAGTGAAGAAGACCAAACAGCTCTTTTAATCGAAAATTGGTTCAATCAGAATGAAATTCCTTTCAAGAGAGAAAACAACAATGTGTGGGCTTTCAACAAATATTTCGACGAGAATAAACCAACACTTTTACTAAACTCACATCACGATACTGTACGCCCAAATCAGGCATATACCAACGATCCGTTTAAAGCAATCGAAAAAGATGGAAAATTATTCGGATTAGGGAGTAATGATGCAGGCGGATGCTTGGTTTCGTTATTAGCAACCTTTGTACATTTCTACGAAAATCAAAATCTTTCTCACAATATTGTAATTGTAGCTTCTGCCGAAGAAGAAAGTAGTGGAAAAAATGGTTTAAACAGTGTTTTAAAACATTTACCAGAACTAGATTGCGCAATTGTAGGAGAACCAACTTTAATGCAGTTAGCAGTTGCAGAAAAAGGATTGTTAGTTTTAGATGTAAAAGTAAAAGGAACCGCAAGCCACGCCGCACATCAAAATGACGACAACGCTTTATACAAATCAATTCCAGTAATGGAATGGTTTAAAAACTATAAATTCGACAAAATCTCTGATGTTTTAGGTCCCGTAAAAATGACCGTAACGCAGATTAATGCAGGAAAACAGCACAATGTCGTGCCGTCAGAATGTGATTTGGTTGTAGATATTCGTGTAACAGATCGTTATACAAATGCTGAAATTCTAGAAGTTGTAAAAGTAAATGTAAATGCCGAAGTGACGCCAAGATCAATGCATTTAAATGCTTCTTCTATTCCAGTTGCACACGGTTTGGTTCAAGCAGGAATTGCTTTAGGAAGAACAACGTATGGTTCGCCAACACTTTCAGATCAATCGGTTTTAAGCTGTCAGTCTTTAAAACTTGGACCAGGAGAAACATTGCGTTCGCATTCAGCAGACGAATTTATTTTTGTAAATGAAATTGTAGAAGGAGTCGATTTGTACATTAAAATACTAACCGATTTCTTTAAATTATAAGAAAAGAAAAACCGCCACGAATTCACGAATTTTATGTTCAAAGATTTGAAAAAATTAATTCGTGAATTCGTGGCGAAAAAAAAACATAATCTATGAAACTTTGGGAAAAAGGAATACCAACAGATAAACAAATCGAACAATTCACCGTTGGGAACGATCGTGAACTGGATTTAGTTTTAGCAAAATACGATGCTTTAGGTTCAATCGCGCACGCCAAAATGTTGGGACAGATTGGTTTATTAACTGCTGACGAAACAACATCTTTAGTTGATGCATTAAACGAAATTATCGCTGATATTGTAGTTGGAAATTTCGAAATCGAAGACAGTTTTGAAGACGTGCATTCTAAAATCGAATATCTTTTAACAGTAAAACTAGGCGATGCAGGAAAGAAAATCCACACCGCACGTTCTCGTAACGATCAAGTTTTAGTCGATGTTCATCTGTACTTAAAAGATGAATTAAAAGCAATCAAAGAGCAGGTAAAAACTTTGTTTGATTTGTTGATGGAATCGGCAGAAAAACATCAAAATGTACTATTGCCAGGTTATACACATTTACAAATCGCAATGCCATCGTCTTTCGGAATGTGGTTTTCTGCTTACGCCGAAAGTTTAATTGATGATATTACAATGTTGAACGCTGCGTCTAAAATTGTAGACCAAAATCCGTTAGGTTCTGCTGCAGGTTATGGAAGTTCTTTCCCAATCAACAGAACCTTTACAACGAAAGAATTAGGCTTCGAAACCTTAAAATACAATGCCGTTGCAGCACAAATGAGCCGCGGAAAAGCAGAAAAAACGGTTGCTTTTGCGATGACAAGTGTTGCAGGAACATTATCAAAATTTGCGATGGATGTTTGTTTGTATATGAGTCAGAATTTCGATTTCATTGGTCTTCCAGCACATCTTACAACAGGTTCAAGCATTATGCCTCATAAGAAAAACCCAGACGTTTTCGAGTTAATCAGAGGAAAATGCAATAAGATTCAAGCACTTCCTTACGAGATTACTTTAATTACGAATAATCTTCCAAGTGGTTATCATAGAGATTTACAGCTTTTAAAAGAAGGTTTATTTCCAGCGATTCAAAATTTGAAAGCTTGTTTGGATATTGCTATATTTTCAATAAAAGATATTACGGTTAAAGATCATATTTTAGAAGATAAAAAATATGATTATTTGTTTACGGTAGATACTTTAAACGAAATGGTAGTAGAAGGAATGCCGTTTAGAGATGCTTACAAAGCAGTTGCTGAACAACTAGAAGCAGGAACATACAAATCTCCAAAAGAAACAAAACATACGCATGAAGGCAGTATTAATAATTTATGTCTTGATGCGATTAAAGATAAAATGAAAGCTGCTTTTTAATGTTTTCGTGAAATTGTAAAAAGTAAGCAGTAAAAAGCAAAAGGTCATTGATTATTTCAATGACCTTTTGCTTTTTTTAAGGTTTAATTTTTTACGAGTTTAAAAGTTTTGCTTCTGTTGTCTATTTGAACTTTGCATACATAAATGCCTTTTGCAAGATTTCCGACGTTTAATTCTAATTTTTCATCTGGAGAAACATTTTGGGAATGTGAATATATTTTTGATCCATTAGATGAAAACAGATTCACTTCAGCTAAACCATTATCAGAACTTGAAAAATAGATATTTAACAAACGATTTATAATTGATGGATAATACTTCAAATCCAGATTATTTACATTGTCGTTTAGTCCTAAATTATTGCAGCTTGTAGATACGGCACCTTGAGCGGTAACCTGAAGCGTTGCACCAGCACCGCATGAAGCGTTCGAAATATATCCTGCAACATTACCGATAGGCAAAACGCTATACATGTATGAAGGTTTTGTTACTGCTGTTCCTGAATTGGTTGGAGCATTCAAACAATCTGTAAAGGCAATTCCAATTGTGCCGCCGTCAGTACTCACGTAATTTTTAAAAGCAGTTCCGATTTTAGCAAAATCAGTCCCTTCTACGTAACAAGTTGTATTATTGCTTCCACCGCCTAAACCAATTGCAAGTGAACCCGATACAGAAGTGTTATAATAGCAATTCAAAATATGAAGTTCAGCATTTCTGGCTCTTGGCATTCTTTCTTTACAGCCTTCTGCCCAGTAACAGTTTTTAAAAGTAATGCTATAATGCCCGTCAGAAGGAGCGTCGGTTTTAGAAGAACCTACTAAGTCAGAAAAACGGTGATCATCGGCACCGCCAGACCCTCCAGCTTTTGGTGCTTTTAGATAAATAAATTTACACCATGAAACCGTTACGTTATCAGCAGCGCCTTTGTTGTCAAAATTTCCGTCCATTCCGTCCTGAAATTCACAATGGTCCACCCAGATATTAGTCGCTTCTGAAGTAAGATTATCACGTCCGTCAACATCGTAAGCGCCTGGGCCCTCAAAAATTAAATTCCTTATGATAATATTATTTGAACCTGGTTTAAGATTTAAAATTCCTGAACCGGCTGCAGTTTGATCCAGATTAACCAAACGAGCACCAGGAAGTCCGATAATAGTTTTGTCATTTACTTGAAGACTGGTGTAAGTGCAATTTATGGTTCCCGAGACCAAAATTACTTGCGGAGTAGTTAATTTTAATTTTGCTATTAAATCAGTCAGGTTTGTTACAGTGACAGGAGTAGCTGTTCCTCCGCCAGTTGCAGATGCACCAAATCCTTCAGGAGCGCTCATGTAATAATTTTGAGCAAACAAAAAGGAGCAAGGCAGAAGCAATGCTAATAAAATAAGTTTTGTTTTCATTTTAAGCGTGGTTTTTGTGGTTTCAATAGTTAATGTAATCGATTGCACAAATGTAAAAGAATTAAAATAATTTCAAATTAATTTATTAAATATTTATGTTTTAAACTTTTGATATCTAGAATTGTAAATTTTGTTTTAACAGCAATAATTTGCAAAACAATCTGTGATAATGTTTTAGAAAACAAAAAAAGGTTTTAAAATTAAAAGCAGAATTTTCATGCTAAATACATATATTTGATATGCCAGTTTAAAACATATCAATGAAAAAATTTAATGAACAATCTACCTTAAATCTTTTTGAGAAAGGTTTGATTACAGAAAATCAATTCGAAGAAGTTAAGACCTATCGAAACCTAAATATCTTTTCGTTAAATGCAGAATTAAAGCTATTTCTTTATTTGTCAGTATTGTTATTTACTTCAGGAATTGGAATTCTGATTTATGAAAATATTGATACAATTGGACATATCGCCATTCTATCATTGCTTTTAATAGTTATTGCAGTTTGTTTTTTTTATTGTTTTAAATATTCTAAAGGTTTCCAGAAAGGCGAAGTTACTTTTGAGCATCCGGTTTTAGAATATCTGGTTTTGGCGGGAAACATTCTAACTTGTATCTTTATCGGATATCTACAATTTCAGTACAAACCTTTTGGAGATCACTACGGGTTGGCTACTTTAATTCCAACAATAGTAAGTTTCTTTTGTGCTTATTATTTTGATAATAGAAGTGTCTTGACTATTGCTGTTACAGGTTTAGCGGCGTATGTGGGACTTTCGGTTACACCACAGGATATATTTAATGACAGTAATAATTTGTACGCTAGCCAAAGTTTGAGTTATTCTGCAGTAATGTTAGGGGTTTTGTTGGTTTTGTGGACTATTTACAGCCATAGAATTTCGCTCAAAACACACTTTAGCTTGGTTTTTCTGACTTTTGCATTGCATATTGTAAGTATCGCTGCAATTAGTAATTTGACAGGTTATGATACTTTAATATGGATAATATTTGCTTTGATTTTAGCTGGTTCAACATATTATTTTTATAAAGCCAGCTACGAATATAAAGCAATGTCTTTATATGTATTTATGATTGTGTATGCTTACATCGGCGGAAATATTGTTTTGTTTAGAATTTTTGAAAACGTTGATTTCTCTGATGTTTGGGAATTGCTTATTTTTCTATTGCCAGCATATTTCATTGGCTCAATTGTAATGTTTATTAAATTAATTAAAAACTTCCATAAAGTTATTGCAGAATGATAGTATACAACAAACAATTATTAGATAATGAGGCTTTAACAGATGAAGCAGATGCTTTATTTCAAGGTGGTTTTATAAGTAAAGATCAGAAGAAATTTATAGAAAAGGAATTACCAGTTTTAAAAAGCCAAAGTAATATTTTAGTTAGAATAGGATTCTTTTTACTTGGTTGCTTGTTATACGGTTCAATTTGCGGAGCAATTTCTTTGTTTGGACTAAGCGCTGAGAATGCATTTTTTAAAATCTGCTGTTATATTTTTGCTGCAATTGGATTTGTGGGAGTAGAATTGCTTGCCAATCTGGAGTATCATAATCACGGTTTAGACGATGCTTTTATATTGAATGCACTTTTATGCTTAGGCGCAGCAATAGGAATAACAACAGAAGGGTACGAAATGGTAATTGCTTTTTTTGTTGCAATTGGATCGCTTTTTATGTTTCTAAGGTATTTGCATGTGCTGTCAATGCTTGTGTTTTGCCTTTCAGCAACTGCTTTTTTGTTTTGCGGAATGTTTGAATTTGGAGATATAGGAAAAGCAATTTTGCCATTTATAGCAATGATTTTTGCGGCTGTATTTTATTTCTTGACAAAAAAAAGGATGAATTGTTTAAACGAAAGCTATTATTACAATGGACTTTTGTTAGCTAATAGTTTTTGTTTGGTGTTATTTTATCTTTCTTGCAATTATCTGGTGGTAAGAGAACTTTCTGCAGCGCTTTTAGATGTTGAAATAAAACCAGGAACCGATATTCCGTTTGCATTTTTCTTTTATGCATTTACATTTCTTGTTCCGATAGTGTATCTAATTCAGGCTTTAAAAACAAAAGATAGAATAATGCTTTGGTTGAGTTTTTTAGCGGTCGCATTTTCAATTTATACGATTAGATTTTACCATTCCGTTTTGCCAATCGAAGTTGCGCTTACATTGGGAGGGATAATTCTTTTTGCAATAGCTTATTTTTCAATTAAAAAATTAAAAGAAAAAGAGAGTGGATTAACCTTTAAGCCAGATAGAATTAACCATTCAGATAGCCTATTAAATGCAGAAGCTTTAGTTGTAGCTTCAACTTTCGGTATGAAACCAGGAGTTAAAACAGATTCTCCAATGGAATTTGGAGGAGGAGGTTTCAGTGGAGGAGGCTCTGAGGGAAGTTTTTAATAATGTAAAATGTAAAATGTAAAATGCAATAGGTAAAGTGTTTTACTTCTCACATTTGACATTTTACATTTCACAAAAAAAAACATTATACTTTACTCTTCAATGCTTCTGCATCAATATCACTGTGCGAAACATCGTAAACTGCTTTTCCGTTTTTGATTAAAATCAATTGTGGAGATTCGTGATATACTCCAAATCTGCTAGCAATTTCATTTGAAATGTCTCTATGTGCGATCAAGTCCAAAAAGTAGGCATCAACAACACCCTCAAGATCAAATTCTCTTTCAAATTGTTTTAAGGCCATTCGACTAATGCTACATCTTGTGCTATGTTTGAAAATTACAACTGGTTTTTCATTTGAAATGGCTTCAATTTCCATTAATTGAAGAATATCTGTTAATTCTGTCCAGTTAACTTTACTTTTTGCTGCTTCTGAGTTCTCTGAACTTCCGAAGATTGAATTAAAAAAACTCATATTTGGCTTGCTTTATGACTTTTTGACGTGTTAAAACGATAAAATCTTGATTTTAACCGTCATTTTGTCTGTTTTTTTACTGTGGAATATAATTTGTCTATTAGAATACAAAGTTAAATTATTTGAGTTAACTATTTACCTCAATAAATCGTAACTTTAATCCTATTTAATTTATAAAGTTAAATCAATCAAAATCAGAAAGATATGAATATAAATAAGTTTACTATTAAATCGCAGGAAGCCATTCAGTTGTCTCAGCAGTTAGCACAACGAAATGGCCAGCAGCAAATTGAAAATGAGCACATTTTCAAAGCAATATTTGAAGTTGATGAAAACGTGGCGCCATTTATTCTAAAAAAATTGAATGTAAATGTGCCGTTGTTTTTGCAAATTTTAGACAGTACAATTCAGAGTTTTCCAAAAGTTTCTGGAGGAGATGTTATGCTTTCTCGAGACGCGAACAAAGCTTTGAATGAAGCTGAAATCATTGCACAAAAAATGAACGACGAATACGTTTCGATCGAGCATTTAATTTTAGCCATTTTTGACTCAAAAAGTAAAGTTTCTCAGATTTTAAAAGATCAGGGAGTTACAGGAAAAGGTTTGAAAGCGGCTATTGAGGAACTTAGAAAAGGCGAAAGAGTAACTTCGGCATCGGCAGAAGAAACGTATAATTCGCTTAATAAATTCGCTAAAAACTTAAACGAATTAGCTCGTACAGGAAAATTAGATCCAGTTATTGGGCGTGATGAAGAAATTCGTCGTGTATTGCAGATTCTAACTCGTAGAACAAAAAACAACCCAATGCTTATTGGGGAACCTGGAGTTGGTAAAACTGCAATTGCAGAAGGTTTGGCACATAGAATTGTGGATGGCGACGTTCCAGAAAACCTAAAAGATAAAATCGTTTTCTCTCTAGATATGGGAGCTTTGATTGCCGGAGCCAAATATAAAGGAGAATTTGAGGAACGTCTGAAATCAGTTGTAAAAGAGGTTACCGCCGCAGATGGAGATATTGTTTTGTTTATTGATGAGATTCATACGCTTGTAGGAGCGGGTGGAGGTGAAGGCGCGATGGATGCGGCTAACATCTTGAAACCAGCTTTAGCTCGTGGAGAATTGAGAGCGATTGGTGCTACAACTTTAGATGAATATCAAAAATATTTCGAAAAAGATAAAGCGCTTGAAAGACGTTTCCAGAAAGTTCTTATTGATGAACCAGATACAGAAAGTGCTATTTCGATCTTGCGTGGTATCAAAGAGAAATACGAAACACACCACAAAGTTCAGATTAAAGACGAAGCAATTATTGCTGCGGTTGAACTTTCGCAAAGATATATCACCAATCGTTTCCTACCAGATAAGGCGATTGACTTAATGGATGAAGCGGCTTCTAAATTGCGTATGGAAATCAATTCGAAACCAGAAGAGTTAGATGTTTTGGATCGTAAAATTATGCAGTTGGAAATTGAAATTGAAGCCATCAAACGTGAGAAAGAAGAGAGCAAGCTGAAAATTTTGGGTATGGAATTAGCCAACCTTAAAGAAGAGCGCAACGAAATCTATGCAAAATGGAAACAGGAAAAAGATATCGTTGACGGAATTCAGGCTGTAAAACATGAAATTGAAGACTTTAAATACGAAGCAGAACGTGCAGAACGTGAAGGCGATTATGGAAAAGTAGCTGAGATTCGTTATGGAAAAATAAAAGAAGCACAGGAACGTCAGGAAAGTCTGCAAAAACAGTTGTTGGAATTTCAATCTGGAAACTCTTTGATCAAAGAAGAAGTAACAAGAGAAGATATTGCAGAAGTTGTAGCAAAATGGACAGGAATTCCAGTAACCAAAATGCTTCAGACAGAAAGAGAAAAATTATTGCACCTTGAAGACGAATTGCACAAACGTGTAGTAGGTCAGGAAGAAGCGATAGAAGCGGTGAGTGATGCTGTTCGTAGAAGCCGTGCCGGTTTACAGGACATGAAAAAACCTGTTGGTTCATTCTTATTCTTAGGAACAACCGGAGTTGGTAAAACGGAGCTAGCAAAAGCATTGGCTGAATATCTTTTTGATGATGAAAACGCTATGACTCGTATTGATATGAGTGAGTACCAAGAACGCCACAGTGTGAGCCGTTTAGTTGGTGCACCTCCAGGATATGTAGGTTATGATGAAGGAGGTCAATTGACAGAGGCTGTTCGTAGAAAACCTTATTCTGTTGTGTTGCTAGACGAGATTGAAAAAGCGCATCCAGATACTTTCAATATTTTATTGCAGGTTCTAGATGAAGGTCGTTTGACAGACAACAAAGGGCGTCTGGCAGATTTCAGAAATACGATTATTATTATGACCTCAAATATGGGAAGTAATATCATTCAGGAGAAATTTGAAAACCTAAAAGGAGGTGTTGAAGCGGCAACAGAAGCGGCTAAAAACGAAGTTTTAGGATTATTAAAACAAACTGTTCGTCCTGAGTTTATAAACCGTATCGATGAGATTGTAATGTTTACACCGCTTACAGTAGAGAACATCTCAAGAATCGTAAACTTACAGTTAAAGAGTGTTACAAAAATGTTGGCTTTGCAAGGCATTACAATGGATGCAACTCCAGAAGCTATTGCTTACTTGGCCGACAAAGGTTACGATCCGCACTTTGGGGCAAGACCTGTAAAACGTGTAGTTCAAAGAGAAGTTTTAAATCAATTGTCAAAAGAGATTTTGGCAGGAAATATTACAACAGACAGCATCATTTTATTGGATGCTTTCGATGGCAAACTGGTTTTTAGAAACCAGACAGTTAAATAATTATTTTTTTAGTTAATCTTGAAAAAGCATCAGTGTCAAAGCTGGTGCTTTTTTTTGCCGTAAATTCTGAAACTTTTAGTCTGATTGTTATAACAATTCTTTTTGAAAAAATATTCAATTTTAAGTTCATAAAAATCAGCAAATTATTAATTTAAAAAATAGAGACATGAATAATATTTTCAGAGGATTATTAGCAGGATATGGAGCAAAGAAGTTAGGTGGCGGGTGTTTCGGAACCATTATAGTTTTTATCATTCTTTGGGTTCTTTTAGGACAATGTAATTAAAGATTCTAGTACAGAAAAATACGAATAAAAAGATAAATTTTGATGCAATATAATTGGGCAGATTAAGGCAAAATGTCTAGATTCGCATCACTAAAAATAAATTTAAAAAATGGGTTCAGGTTTTTTCGCTCTATTAGATGATATCGCAGCAATTATGGATGATGTTGCAGTAATGAGTAAAGTTGCTGCAAAAAAAACAGCCGGAATTTTGGGCGATGATTTAGCTGTAAATGCAGAAAAAGCTTCTGGATTTGCATCTTCACGAGAGTTGCCTGTTTTATGGGCAATTAGTAAAGGTTCGCTTCTAAATAAAATAATTATTCTGCCAATTGCTTTTTTATTAAGTGCGTTTTTTCCAGTTGCCATCATGATAATTTTAGTTTTGGGAGGATTATTTTTAGCATATGAAGGGGCTGAAAAAATCTACGAATTTATTGTGCCTCACAAACACGAAGAATCGGAAGGAATAACTGATGAAGTATTGACAGAAGAAGAAATTTTAGTAATTGAAAAAGAAAAAGTGAAATCGGCAATTGTTACTGATTTCATTTTATCAGTCGAAATTGTAATTATTGCTTTGGGAACCGTAATTGGAAAACCATTGTTGTCACAAATCATTACCGTGTCCATTATCGCTTTAATTGCTACGGTTGGAGTTTACGGAATTGTAGCGCTTATTGTTCGTATGGATGAAGTTGGTTTTAAGATGATTCAGCACAGTAAAAAAGAAAAAAGCCTTTTAAAAAGTGTTGGAAATGTATTGGTTCAAGCGCTTCCAAAAGTAATTAAAGCACTAACGGTTATCGGAACTATTGCGTTGATTTTGGTTGCTGGCGGGTTATTTGTACATAACATCGAATTTTTTCACCACCTTTTACCAAACTTCCCATCAATTATAAAAGAATTTGCAATCGGACTTATAATGGGCTTTATAGTTTTGGCAATTGTAAATCTCTTCAAAAAGATTTTTCAAAAGAAAACAGCATAATTTTACATTAAAATATACTTTAACGAAAACATCAGCTCACAGCTGATGTTTTTTTTTTTTGGAGCAGATTGATTCATTTTAAAGCCTCTCTATGTACTATGTTTTTGTTTCGGATTGCTATCATAACTGCTACAAAAAGATGCCATTTCTAAAGGGGTTGTTTAATGTTATTTTTGTTTTTATAGGAAATAACAGTAATTTTTAAATATTTTTTTATAAAATAAATTACTGATTTATAGTTGTTTAATGATACGTTGTAACTTTTTAACATTTTTTATAAGCAACCTTTGCAACCAAGGCGCGTCTTCATAGTAATTAACAATTAATTATTATTTTATATGAAAAGTTTTAGATTAAAAACAGCTTTAGTAGTATTATTTTTATCAATTGGATTTGTTTCTTGCAGTAGCGACGATGATAAAGTAGAATCGACAGTTAAAACAAAAACAGCATTTGTAACCGAAATTAAAGGTCCAGAAACTGGAAAAGTAAATGAGGAATTAAGTTATGACGTGACTTTTATTGTAGATAACGCTTGTGGAGAATTTGATAAAATTAGCGAAACAACAATTGGTACAGACAAAGGATTGCAAGTTATAGCAAAATACGCTTCAGATGTTTGTACACAGCAAATTCCAGATCCTAAAAAAACAGTTTATAAATTTAAATCTGCTGAAAAAGGAACTTTTGAAATTAAATTTAAGAAATCAGAAACTGAATTCCTTACTCAAAAGGTAGTGATCGAATAACAACTTGTTTAGTTGATATTTTTTTAGGTTGAAAGCCATTTTGCGGAAGTTTTATTTTAAACGGACGTGAAATGGTTTTTTAATTTGAGGAATTGGTACTGATTTATTAGTTGTTATATAAAAGTTATCTACTTTGACATTCCTTTAAAAAGTATTATTTTTGCACTCTAAATTTTATGTCATGCCGAAAAGAAAGTATAAAATATCAGTAATTCAGTTAAATCTGAATGATGTTGCCGAAAATAATGTTAAAAAATGTATCAGCTGGGTAAGAGATGCTGCAAGTCAAGGTGCAGAAGTTATTTTATTACCTGAATTATATAGCAGTCATTATTTTTGTCAAAGTGAAGATGTAGATAATTTTGCATTAGCAGAGCCACTTTACAGCACTTCATTTATTGCATTCAGCGAGTTGGCAAAAGAATTAGGAGTAGTAATTATTGTTCCTTTCTTCGAGAAAAGAATGGCAGGAATCTATCATAATAGTGCTTATATCATTGATACTGACGGAACAGAGGCTGGTTTATACCGTAAAATGCACATTCCAGATGATCCTCATTTCTATGAAAAATTCTATTTCACTCCAGGTGATTTAGGTTTCCAGGCAATCGAAACTAAAAAAGGAACTGTTGGAACTTTAATCTGCTGGGATCAATGGTATCCAGAAGCGGCTCGTATTACAGCGCTTAAAGGAGCAGAAGTTTTATTCTATCCGACAGCAATTGGATGGCATCCAAAAGAAAAAGAGCAATATGGAGAGAATCAATATGGTGCTTGGATGAACGTAATGAAAGGTCATGCAGTAGCAAATGGTGTTTTCGTTGCAGCAGCAAACCGAATTGGTCTTGAAAAATACCTTGAAGGAACAGAAGGAATTCAGTTCTGGGGAGCTTCTTTTATTGCGGGACCGCAAGGAGAAATTTTAGCTCAGGCTTCTCATGATAAAGAAGAAATCTTAATTGCTGAGGTTGATTTAGATCTTCAGGAAAATGTTCGTCAAAACTGGCCGTTCTTTAGAGACAGAAGAATTGACGCTTTTGGAGACATTACAAAAAGAGCAATTGATAAATAATTTGATTTATCTAAAACATATAAAAAGGACAAAATATACATTTTGTCCTTTTTTTTGTAAGCTTCGGAGAAGCGAAATATTTATAACACCTCAATAAAACAAAATGATAAAGCTCCAGTGGAGCGACATGCATTAGATTGTAAAAGAACATCTCGCTCTTCTGGAGCTTTATATCGTAAACGTATTTTTTTTTGCTATAAATATTTGGCTTCTCCGAAGCTTTAAATAAGTATTCAAAATTATTTTTTATAATAAAAAGGAGCTATTTCAACACGAAATAGCTCCTTTTCTGCTTTTAGCTTTATATATAGATTACTTTACTTGGAAAGTAACTCGTCTCACGATTTGACGTGCTTCTTTAGAGCTTTTGTTAACAGAAGTATCTTCTCCGTTAGCAATAACATTCAATCTTGAAGCATCGATTCCAGCATTAACGGCTACTTTTTTCACAGCTTCAGCTCGTTTTCTAGATAATTCAGTGTTGTAGCTTGAGCTTCCAATTTCATCAGCATAACCAATAATGTCGGCAGATTTTCCAGGGTTGTTTTTCAAGTATTTCACTAAGAAATCAACACCAGATAATGAAGCGTTTGTTGGTTTAGACGAATTGAAATCGAAATAAACATTTACATAGCCACCGTTGATTAATTCTTCAACTGTATTGTTTGTAGCTGTTCCAGCACCTTTTCTCTCGTAAGTTTTGTCTAAGTAGCTTTCTAACTCATCTGGGACACCATTTTGATTGGTATCAATAGATTGTCCTTTTGTATTAACAGCAACTCCTGCAATACTGTTTGGTTCTAAATCGTATAAATCAGCAACTCCATCTTTGTCTGAATCTATAAGACCAGTTTCGATTAAGTCAACTCTTTGTTCCAATTCACTGATTCTATCTTCTTCACCAACCCAGTCAGCATGTTTTTGGTTTTTACCTAGGTAGAAAGTTAAACCTATAGAAGCATTTAATAAAACGCCATCAAAAGAACCTGTGGTAGTATTTCCCATTCCGTCAAAGTTCCAGTTTTGTCTTCCGTTAACAATTCCGGTAAGATCACCTGTCAATGCTACTCGGTCGCTTAATCTAATTTGTCCTGTTAAACCAGCAATTCCGTGAGCCATGTAATCTTGTCCGCCAAATCCTGTTTCAGTACTAATTTGCGAAACCCCAAAACCACCATGCGCCAAAAGACCTATTGTGTTTGTCCAAGTTTCAAAATTTAAAGCACGTCCAACATTGATAACCCCTTGTAAACTCGCTCTAACGTAGCGGCTTTCAAAATCTGGAGTATCTTTTTTCTCTTTGAATTGATCGTAACCAACATCTAATTTTACCCCAAACTTTGGACTAAACATATATCTTACACCCAAATCTCCGTGAAAAAAGTTTAACGATTCTGTAGTATAACCTGGAGTCATTGTTCTGGTTGGTTTGTTAACCCCACCATTAAGTTCGATCGACCATTTGTTGTATTCTTGATCTACATTTGGTTTTGTAGAAGTAGTAGCCATATTTTGAGCACCTGCAGCAAATGATAGTAATAATAAGGATACTGATACTAATTTCTTTTTCATGATATCAAAAATTAAATTGTTTTTATTTTAAACTCTGAAACAAAATTAGAGGTCGAATTCTAGAAAGTGTTGTATATACCCTTACATAATTCCCATATTTTGGCTTTTAATTATGTAAATTCGTTAAAATAAGTACAATAGAAGGCAAAAAAAAGGACAAAATTCACATTTTGTCCTTTTGCTATCCTTAAAAAAGAGTTATTATTTTAAATCAGGCTGATAAATTTTAACAGATCCGTCTCCTTCGCTGCTTACTACCAACAAGCTTCTTTTTGTCGGACTTTTTGAAGCTGGAATAAAAAGAATACCTTCTGGAGCATCTCCTGTTTTCACAGTTTGCAAATACTGAGGAGAAGTTGGGTTTGTAGCATCATATACCATAAAAGCATCAGATCTTTCAAGTCCTACAAACAGAATATTTTGATTTCCCATTTTAGCCACAACTACAGCTTCTGGTTCAGAACCTTTATCATCACTTCTTTTATCATCATATGTGCCAATTTCGTTAGTCTTTTTGTCAACATCATTTTTGCTGTCAAAAACAATTTTCCCTGTATTTCCGTTCCAGATAGAAAAAGATCTTCCTCCAAAACTTACCATTTGATCTAAATCTCCATCTCCATCAGTATCTCCCATGTCAGCAACAAGATTTAATCTTCCTAAATTGGTGTCTAATTTTAAAGTAGCTGCATCAGGGAAAGCTGTTGCGTCAAGTGTCATGCTTTTCATACGCTTCACATCAGTGTAAGCAGTGTATTCTCTTGCATCACCTTCGTTAGCGGTTACAAAATAAGGAACATTGTTTACAGTATAATGGCTGATCGCATCTGGCATATACAATCCTTTTACTTTCCAAGGATTAAAAGCAATTTTATTATCGCTATCACTTACATCAATTGCGTTTTCAGCTGTGTTATAATCTTTCATTCCTAAAGGATAAATAGCAGTAATCGTTTTAGAAGTTAAATCGACTTTAGCGACACCATTGTTTTCCTGTAAGGTTACCCAAGCCGTTTTAGAATCGTCTGAAATTGTAATATATTCAGGTTCGATATCTTGAGCAAAACTGGTTTTAGCAAATTTTGAAATTCTGAAGCCATCTTTTACCAATGTCGCAGCCTGACCGGCAAATGAAGCGAAGTCTAAAGTTGTAACATTGTAAGTGCTTGTTTCAATAATAGAAACGGTTCCGTTTGGATCTTGTGTGTAATCTGTATTTGGCTCGCCTTCATTTGCCGTCATAATATATTTTCCGTCTGGAGAAAAAGTAATCATATCTGGCAAAGCACCAACCGTTACTTGTTTAATTAAGCTATAATCTGAAGTATTAAAAACAACTACTTTTCCGTTTCCTTGTTTGTTTACAGTAGATTCTAAAGCAACAGCCAGTTTTCCATCAAAAACAGAAACGCTATTTGCAGCACCTTCATAAGCAACTAAATCAATTTTTCCGATTTTAAGTGGTTTTGTGGGATCACTAATATCGATAACGTCAATTTGATTAACACCGCTATTGTTTACTGTAAAAAGTCTTTTCGTTTTTTCGCAATAAGCAGAAATTTCAGCAGCAGCTTCTCCGCCAATTGTAATCGAACCAATTTCTTTAAAAGTTCCTGGATTTTCGTTTACAACAACTTCTGGTTCGGTGTTTGAATTTTCATCATTGTTACAGCTTGCCAATAAAAAAAGAGCAGCTAATAATGAGAGAGATAAATTTTTCATGTGTTAGTTTTTAGTTTTGGCAAAAGTAATTCTGAGCTCTCTGTTAAATATTAAGTGTGTATTATTTAATCTTTAACTTAAATTTTGCAGGATAAGTTTTGTGAAATCACATAGGAATTTCAACCAAATGTTTTATAATCCTAACGAATGCTTATCTTTGCACTTTCTAAATTAGAACCTATTTATGTCAACAAATAATAGAAGATTTCCAGCAGAATGGGAAAAGCAACAAGGAATTGTATTGTGTTTTCCGCACAATGGTAACGATTGGCCAGGAAAATATGAAGCCGTTCAATGGGCTTTTGTAGAGTTTATTAAAAAAGTAGCCACTCTTGAAACTGTTTTTTTGCTTGTAGCCGATGAAAAACTGAAAGAGAAAGTTGCTGATATGCTTGAAAGAGCTCGCGTTAATACTGAAAACGTTTCTTATATTGTTCATAAAACAAACAGAAGCTGGATGCGCGATTCGGGACCAATTATTGTAAAAAATGGTTCAAAAAGAGAAGCGCTTAACTTCAACTTTAACGGTTGGGCAAAATATAAAAACTATCAATTAGATAAATTTGTTCCTGTTAAAGTAGCTGATTTTATTGATGTTCCTTTAACTCAAGTAATGTACAAAGGAAAACCTGTAATTGTTGAAGGTGGGGCGATTGATGTAAACGGAAAAGGAACTTTACTGACTTCTGAAGAGTGTTTGATGCACCCAACAATTCAAGTAAGAAATCCTGGTTTTACAAAAGAAGATTACGAAGCTGTTTTTAAAGAATATCTTGGAGTTACCAATGTAATTTGGTTAGGAGATGGAATAGAAGGAGATGATACTCATGGTCATATCGACGATTTATGCCGATTTGTAAACGAAGATACGATTGTAACAATTGTAGAAACAGATAAAAACGATTCAAATTACAAACCTTTACAGGACAATTTGAAACGTTTGCAGAATGCTAAATTAGAAAACGGAAAATCTCCAGTTATTGTAGCATTGCCAATGCCAAAACGTGTTGATTTTGAAGATTTAAGATTGCCGGCAAGTTATGCTAATTTCTTAATTTTGAATAATTGCGTTTTAGTACCAACATTCAACGACAGCAACGACCGAGTAGCTTTAAACATATTAGCAGAATGTTTTCCAGATCGTGAAGTAATAGGTATTAGCTGTATCGATTTTATCTGGGGATTCGGAACTTTACATTGTTTAAGTCAGCAGATTCCTGCATAAAAATATTAATCACAGATTATAAAATAATCGTTTTGATATTTTTAATCTGTGATAAAATTATCAGATATTCAGAGACTTTCTTATATAGTTTAAGCTGTCACCAAATGTGGCAGCTTTTTTTTGTTGTATATTTAACAGACAGATTTGCCGTGTGTCCACACATCCTTCTTATATTCGTATGTTCAATAATGCAGAAATGCAGATCTAATTTTATATGAAGAAAATATTTTTTATCCTTTCCGTGCTTTCTTCCGGAGTTCTTTTTTCGCAGTCTGATTCACAAGACAAAAATGAACTTACATTTGCCACCTACAATGTAAGTATGGAATCTGACAATTATTCTCCCAAAGGTGCAATGGGAAAATCGGAGCAGATGTTGATTAATCAACTTAGTTTAGGGCATAATACTCAAATCAGAAATATTGCCCAGATTATTCAGACCGTTAGACCAGATGTTATTTTGCTAAACGAATTTGATTATATTAAAGACCCTGAACTTGGTGTAAAGGCGTTTATAAAAAATTATTTGAACGTCGGCCAAGGTGGAGCAGCCGCTATTGATTATCCTTATTACTATTATTCGACAGTAAATACAGGCCAGCCAAGTCCTTATGATTTGAACAATGATGGAAAGTTGGATAATTTTGGAAATGATGCATGGGCATTTGGCATGTATCCTGGACAATACGGGATGATGCTTTTATCTAAATATCCTATTGATGTTAAGGCTGTTCGTACTTTTCAGCATTTTAAATGGAAAGACATGCCGGGAGCATTGATTACCAAAAAAGCAGATGGATCGGATTGGTACAGTAAGAAAGCATGGAAGGAATTTCCATTATCTTCAAAATCTCACTGGGATGTTCCTGTAGAGATTGGGAATAAAACAGTTCACGTTTTAGTCAGTCATCCAACTCCTCCTACTTTTGATGGAGATGAAGATCGAAACGGAAAAAGAAATCATGATGAAATCCGATTCTGGAGAGATTATATTTCAGACAATTCTGCTTCGTATATTTACGATGATAAAGGAGTAAAAGGAGGTTTGCCTCCAGATTCTCGATTTGTCATCATGGGTGATCAAAACGCTTCGCCAGTTGAAGGAGATGCTATGAGAGAAGGTATAAAATCCTTAATAGAAAGTCCGAAAATTAATAGCGACTTTACGCCTGCTAGTAAAGGTGGTGCTGAATTTAGTCCTAAAAATCCTTTTGGAGTTAATCATACGGCTTTTTGGAGAATGCGAGCTGATTATGTATTGCCATCCAGACTTGGTTTTAAGGTTGTTAATAGCGGTGTATTCTGGCCTGCAAAAGGTGAGGCAATGTCAGAATTGGTAGAAAAACGAGAATCAAGCTCAGATCATCGTTTGGTTTGGGTTAAGGTGGTTTTAGAATAAATAGCTTTTTCTTTCAACTTTTTCCAGATTAAATATAAAGCATAAAAAAAACCTTGGATTTCCAAGGTTTTTTTGTTTTTCTATATCTCTTCAGATTGCTCTGCTCTTCATTGTCTCGTAAATGGAGGTAAAAGCTGGCTTGAAACTTCTCCAAATCCAATTCTTACTTCGTTGTTTTCACAGAAACCGCGAATAATAACAGTATCATTATCTTCAATAAATTTACGTTCACTTCCGTCACTTAGTTTAAGCGGATTTTTTCCTCCCCAAGTTAATTCCAGCATAGAACCAAAACTATCAGGAGTTGGGCCAGAAATAGTTCCAGAACCCATCATGTCTCCAGAATTCACGCGACATCCATTTGAAGTATGATGCGTTAATTGCTGAGCCATAGACCAGTACATGTACTTGAAGTTAGATTTTGAAATTATCGTTTCTTCTTGATTTTCTGGTTGTAAAGAAACTTCTAAATGAATATCAAAAGCTTTTTTTCCTTTTGTTTGCAAATACGGAAGCGGAGACGGATCTTGTTTTGGTCCTTTAGTTCTAAAAGGTTCCAAAGCATCCATAGTCACAATCCAAGGCGAAATTGAAGTAGCGAAGTTTTTAGCTAAGAATGGCCCTAGAGGCACATATTCCCATTTCTGCATATCTCGCGCACTCCAGTCATTTAGTAAAACCATTCCGAAAATATAATCTTCAGCTTCATAAGTTGAAATATTCTCGCCCATTACATTTACATCTGTAGTAATAAAAGCAGTTTCTAATTCAAAATCTACTAAACGAGATGCTCCGAAAACTGGTGTATCATGTCCAGCGGGTAAAGTTTGTCCCATTGGTCTGTGAACTGGAATTCCAGAAGGAACAATTGTAGAGCTTCTACCGTGATATCCAACCGGAATGTGTAGCCAGTTTGGCAATAAAGCATTATCTGGATCACGGAACATTTTTCCTACGTTTGTAGCATGTTCTCTACTTGAATAAAAGTCAGTATAATCACCAATTAAAACTGGCAATTGCATTTCTACGTCTTCGATTTTAAATATAACAATATCGCGATGTTTTGTTGTATCTCTTAATTGAGGATTAGTTTCGTCGAAAATCTCAGCAATGCGATTTCGCACCAGGCGCCATGTTTTTTTTCCATCAGAAATAAAATCATTTAGCGTATCCTGCATAAACATATCATCGGTTAATTCTATTCCTTCAAAATAATTTAATTGCTGTAAAGCTCCTAAATCTATGGCATAATCGCCAATTCTTGTTCCTACAGTAACGACATTTTCTTTGGTAAGAAATACACCGAAAGGAATATTCTGAATAGGGAAGTCGCTATTTTGTGGCACTTCTAACCATGATTTTCTATTGGTATCGTTGGCGGTTATTGGCATGTTTAATGTTAATTGTTTGTTGAAAAATTACATGTCAAATATATCATAATCTAGCTGTTTGACAAACGTTTTTTTGTATTTTTGCGTGAAATTAACGAAAAACAAAAAAATGCAACGCGACGAACAAATTTTTGATCTTATCCAAGAGGAGAAAGAAAGACAAATTCACGGACTAGAGCTTATTGCTTCTGAGAATTTTGTAAGTGATGAAGTAATGGCAGCAGCAGGGTCTGTTTTAACTAATAAATATGCTGAGGGTTATCCTGGCAAAAGATACTACGGCGGTTGCGAAGTAGTGGACGTTATTGAGCAGATTGCAATTGACAGAGCTAAAGAATTATTTGGAGCTGAATATGCAAACGTACAGCCTCACTCAGGTTCTCAGGCAAATACATCTGTTTACCATGCTTGTTTAAATCCAGGTGATACTATTTTAGGTTTCGATTTATCTCATGGAGGTCACTTAACTCACGGTTCTCCTGTAAATTTCTCTGGACGTTTATACCGTCCTGTATTTTACGGTGTAGATGCTGAAACTGGTCGTTTAGATTATGATAAAATTCAAGAAATTGCAACTAAAGAACAGCCAAAATTAATTATCGCTGGAGCTTCGGCTTATTCTCGTGATATGGATTTTGCTCGTTTCAGACAAATTGCTGACAGCGTAGGAGCAATCTTATTTGCTGATATTTCTCACCCAGCAGGTCTTATTGCAAAAGGATTAATGAACGATCCAATTCCTCATTGCCACATTGTTTCTACAACAACTCACAAAACATTGAGAGGACCGCGTGGAGGTTTGATTTTAATGGGTAAAGATTTCCCAAATCCACAAGGATTAACAACTCCAAAAGGAGAAATCAGAATGATGTCTTCATTATTAGACTTAGCTGTTTTCCCTGGAAACCAAGGAGGACCTTTAATGCACATTATTGCGGCTAAAGCAGTTGCTTTTGGAGAAGCATTAAAAGATGATTTCTTTACTTATGCAATGCAATTAAAAAAGAATGCAAATGCAATGGCTGATGCTTTCGTAAAAAGAGGTTACAATATTATCTCTGGCGGAACTGATAACCATATGATGCTTATTGATTTAAGAAACAAAGGTATTTCTGGTAAAGAAGCTGAAAATGCATTAGTAAAAGCTGAAATTACAGTAAATAAAAACATGGTTCCTTTTGACGATAAATCTCCATTTATCACTTCTGGAATTCGTGTTGGAACAGCTGCAATCACAACTCGTGGTTTAGTTGAAAAAGATATGGAAACTATTGTTGAGCTTATTGATAAAGTTTTATCGAACCATACAGATGAAGCAGTTATCGAAGAAGTGGCTGAACAAGTAAATGATATGATGAGCGAAAAACCGATTTTTGCGTATTAAGAAATAGTTTCAAGTTTAAAGTTTCAAGTTTAAAGTTTTACGCTGTCCGAAAAACAGTTTGAAACTTTAAACTTTTTTAGTTCCTAAAAGAACGTGAAACCTGAAACCTGAAACAAAATAAACAAAAGACTATGGGCGTATTAAGATTACAATTGCCAACCGACCCAAGATGGGTAAATATTGTTGAGAAAAACATTGAAGAGATCTTAACAGATCACGCTTGGTGCGAGCAAAAAGCAGCAACAAACGCAATTACAATTATCACAAACAATTCTGAACATCAGGATTTAGTGAAAGATTTATTGGCTTTAGCCAAAGAAGAAATCGATCATTTTGAGCAGGTTCATAATATCATCATTAAACGTGGATTGAAATTAGGACGTGAGCGTAAAGATGATTACGTAAACGAACTTTACCAATATATGAAAAGAAGCGGCGACGGAAGCCGTGTTTCTGGACTTGTAGAAAGGTTATTGTTTTCAGCTATGATTGAAGCACGAAGCTGTGAACGTTTTAAAGTGCTTTCTGAAAATATTAAAGATGAAGAATTAGCGCTTTTCTACAGAGAATTAATGGAAAGTGAAGCAGGACATTACACTACTTTCATCACATACGCACGTAAATACGGAACAGGAATCGATGTTGAAAAACGTTGGAGAGAATGGCTCGCTTTTGAAGAATCAATCATTACCAATTACGGAAAAGGAGAGACGATTCACGGGTAGTTTTTGATTTTGTTTATTTTGTTTGCTTCGCCAATTCGGCTAAAGCCTCGTGTCAGGTTTCAAGTTTCAAGTTTGTTAGGCTGAGCGAAGTCGAAGCCTGCGCAATGTATTTCTCAGTTTAAAAAAAATCCGTTTTCATCCGCGTTTTTGCGAAAGCGAATGTTTCATCCGCGTTACAATTTATGCATTTAGATTTAATCTAAAATCTGCATTCTTTGAAATGAATTTTAATCAGCACTTTCGCAAAAGTGAATTGATAATTGTTCAAAAGTTCGAGTTTTTGTTAATCTAAAATCTAAAGTCTACAATCTAAAATTCCTTACATTTGAGAGTAACCAAAATCTCGAACTATGAGAATAGAAATGGACCTCAAATTGGGTTTTAAAGACGTAATGTTTAGACCTAAAAGATCAACGCTTAAAAGTAGATCTGAAGTTTCCCTAGAACAAAATTTCAAGTTTTTGCATAGTGCTGCAAATTGGACGGGTATTCCGATTATGGCCGCCAATATGGATACTGTTGGAACTTTTGAAATAGCAAAGGTTTTGGCACAAGAAAAACTTTTTACGGCCATTCATAAACACTACACTTTAGAAGAGTGGAATAACTTTCTAAAAAATGTAACTCCAGATTTCTACAATTATATTGCCGTAAGCACTGGGACAGGAAAAGAAGATTTTGAGAAAATAGAAACAATAATTACTGCAAATCCTGCATTGAAATTTATTTGTATTGATGTTGCAAACGGCTATTCAGAACATTTTGTTCAGTTTTTAAAGAAAACCCGAAAACAATATCCAGACAAAATAATTATTGCTGGAAATGTAGTTACTGGCGAAATGACTGAAGAACTACTTTTGGCAGGAGCAGACATTGTAAAAGTCGGAATTGGACCTGGTTCTGTCTGTACAACGCGTGTTAAAACAGGTGTTGGTTATCCGCAGTTATCGGCCATTATCGAATGTGCCGATGCAGCGCACGGTTTAGGCGGTCATATTATCAGTGATGGCGGTTGTACAACTCCAGGCGATGTGGCGAAAGCTTTTGGTGCAGGAGCCGATTTTGTAATGTTGGGAGGAATGCTCGCAGGACATACAGAAAGCGGCGGTGAACTAATAGAAGTCAAAGGAGAAAAATTCAAACAATTTTACGGAATGAGTTCAAAAACCGCCATGGATAAACATTCCGGCGGTGTTGCAGAATACAGAGCAAGTGAAGGAAAAACAGTTCAAGTTCCGTTTAAAGGAGATGTCATTCATACTGTTTTAGATATATTAGGCGGAATAAGAAGCACATGCACTTATGTTGGAGCTTCAAGATTAAAAGAATTGACTAAACGAACGACTTTCATCCGCGTAAGCGAACAGGAAAATCAAGTTTTTACTAAATAAAAATATATTTCAAAATACATTATGATTAGCATTTCAGAAGCAGGGTTAGGTGATATCTCTACAATTCAGAAAATTACAAACATCACTTGGCCTATTACTTACGGTGAAATTTTATCTAAATCGCAATTAGATTATATGTTAGGTTTGTTTTATTCTAATGAAGCTTTGGCAAAACAAATTGAGAATAAAGAACAATTATTCTATCTTATTTTAGATTCTGAATCTACAATTGGCTTTATAGGAATTGAGCATCATTATAAAAATGAAGCCATTACGAAAATTCATAAAATCTACTTGTTACCAGAAACACAAGGAAAAGGTTATGGAAAAAAAGTATTTGATTTTATAGAAAAACTGGCTTTAGAAAACAATTCAAAACAATTGTCATTGAATGTAAACCGATTTAATACAGCATTGGATTTTTATAAAAAAATAGGTTTCGAAATTAAAGAAACCGTTGATATAGAAATTGGGAATGGATATTTGATGGAGGATTATGTGATGGGAAAATCAGTCTCAACGTAATTTTTTAGCATTTTTGTTATTTCGACGAAGGAGAAATCTTCGTAAGAAGCTCTATAAAGATTGGCTTTTCGTTGCGGAGTTACTCGCGAAGATTTCTCCTTCGTCGAAATGACAAACTATGCGTTAATTCACAACCACATCATGCGTAAACAATAATCCCTTCACTTCCTTCAAAGAAAAAATAGCTTTCTTCAATTTAGTTTTAGAAGGATCAATCGTATAATTATAACTGGTTCTAAAATCAGCTTTGTTAGCGATGGCTTTGTTGAATTCAGAACGATATAAGTCACAATTATCGAAAATTACGCTCGTTAAATCTGCGGCCATAAAATCTACGGCTATTAAACTGCAATTGGTAAAAGGAGTTCCTTTCAGTTTTAAAGTATAGAACTTAGAAAAATCGAGGATGCAATCATTAAACTGAACTTCAAAAATTAGTTTGTCGCACATAGCGAAATTCACTTCTTTAATTTCACATCGATTAAAAGTAACAGTTCTTAATGCCACATAATTAATTTTTGCTTCGCTGAAAATACAGTCATTAAAAATACAATCAATGAAAGTAACGGCTAAAAACGTGCACGCAGAAAAGTTACAATTGTTAAAAACGCAAGATTCAAAGTCTTTAAAATTCAAATCGTCTTTGGCGTAAACAATTGTATTGTATTCTTTATCAAGAAAATATTCGCTTTCTTTTTTCAACCCTTTTCTATAATTATTTGAAGGTGAAAAGGTAATAATTTACCATAGAATAATGGGAACAAATTATAAATGATTTTGATTTCATTCACATTTTTAATCGGTAAAATGCTGTAGCTTTACACTTATTTTTTTAAGTCAAAACATATCAATTTTATTATATGGAACCAACAAGAAAGGAACATGATTTTTTAGGAGAATTAGAAATTCCGAATCATTTATACTACGGAATCCAGACTTTTAGAGCTGTAGAAAATTTCAATATTACAGGAATTCCGATTTCAAAAGAACCTTTATTTATCAAAGCTTTAGGATATGTAAAAAAGGCTGCTGCTTTAGCCAATAAAGATTGCGGCGCAATTGATTCTAAAATTGCCGAAGCAATCTGTTACGGAAGTGATCAGGTCATTGCGGGCAAATTTGATCAAGAATTTGTGAGCGATTTAATTCAGGGTGGAGCAGGAACTTCTGTAAACATGAATGCGAACGAAGTCATTGCTAATATTGGTTTGGAATATTTAGGGCATAAAAAAGGCGAATACAATTTTCTTCATCCAAACAATCATGTAAACTGTTCTCAATCGACAAATGATGCTTATCCATCGGCTTTTAGAATTGCTTTGTATTTGAAAATGGAAAGTTTTATTAAAACTTTAGCAGGTTTAGAAGTTGCTTTCGCCAAAAAAGGAGAGGAGTTTAAAGAAGTTCTGAAAATGGGAAGAACGCAATTGCAAGATGCGGTTCCAATGACTTTAGGACAGGAATTTAAAGCTTATGCCACAACAATTGGAGAAGATATTCAGCGTTTAAAAAATGCTCAGGAATTGCTCTTAGAAATCAATATGGGAGCAACAGCCATTGGAACAAAAGTAAATGCTCCAGAAGGTTATCCAGAAATCTGCGTAAAATATTTGGCAGATGAGGTGGGAATTCCGTTAACACTTTCCCCAGATTTAATTGAGGCAACGGTTGATACAGGCGCTTACGTTCAGATTATGGGAACTTTAAAACGTTCTGCGGTTAAGATTTCTAAAATCTGTAATGATTTACGATTATTAAGTTCAGGGCCAAGAACAGGTTTTAATGAAATCAATCTTCCAGCGCGTCAGCCAGGGTCATCTATTATGCCAGGAAAAGTAAATCCGGTAATTCCAGAAGTGGTAAATCAGACTTGCTTTTATGTAATCGGTCAGGATTTAACGGTGACAATGGCGGCAGAAGCGGGACAATTGCAATTAAATGTAATGGAACCTGTAATTGCTTTCGCAATGTTTACTTCGTTGGATTATCTTTCAAATGCTATTCAGACTTTAATCGATAAATGTATTAACGGAATTACAGCAAATGTGGACCATTGCTATAATATGGTGATGAACAGCATCGGAATTGTAACGCAATTGAATCCAATTTTAGGTTACGAAGAAAGTGCGAGTATTGCTGGAGAAGCTTTAAAAACGGGTAAAAGTGTACATCAAATTGCAGTTTTGGAAAGAAAGCTGATTACACAAGAAAAATGGGATGAAATTTATTCTCTTGAGAATCTGATTCACCCAAAATTTATTACCAAGTAATATTTGAGATGATATTTCCAAGCCGTCAAATTTATTTTTGACGGCTTTTTTTGTTAAAATATTTTTGAATTAATTAGTTTTAGTTCGTAAGATGTTGAAAATAAGACTTATATTTACAGTAGGATTAAGCTTTTATCTATAAAACTAAACTTTGTAAATGGTAATTTTTTTTAAAAATAATGCCGATAAGTACAAGTCTAAAATCTTAGGATTATTGCTTCTTATTTCTTTTAATTTATTCGCTCAAGAGGAAATTCAAAGTCCTGAAATTCAAAATCCAAATATTTGTCTTCCCAAAACAATATTCGATATTTTTAAAAAAGATGATGATGCGCTAGTCGTTAAACCTACAAAAAACAATTTCTTTTTAGTAATTCCAGCAATAGGTTCTCAGCCTGCAACTGGTTTCTTTTTTGGAGCCGTTGCCCAATATACTTTTAAAGGAAAAGAAGAAAAAGACAAATATTCGATTGCTAATATCGGAATTACTTACACTCTTAAAAATCAGTGGTTAGTTAATGTAAAAAATAATATTCTGCTCAAGAATAATAAAATCTTTCTGAGCGGAGATTATCGTTTATATCTGTTTTCACAACCCAATTATGGGTTAGGAACCGATATAATTCCGCCAAGACGTGACCGCCCGTCTGGATTTAGTGTCGATTCGCTAGCTCAGGATATGGATTATAATTATTTCAAGTTCCATCAGACAGTTTCTTTTGAAGTTAAGGAAAACTATTATGTTGGAGGAGGAATTAATATTGATTGGTATTCAAGCATTGATGACAAAGAACTAGATATTGATACAGGAAGTTATACTTATCATTATAATTACAGTCAGAAATATGGTTTTGATCATAATGAATATTTCTTGAATGGAGTAAGTCTTAATTTAGTTCACGATTCACGAGATAATCAGGTAAATGCATCAAAAGGTTGGTTTGCCAATATTAATTATAGATTTAATCCAGTACTGTTTAATAATCAGGAATATAGTAATGTTTTGTTTGCAGAATACCGTCATTTTATTCCTGTTTCGCATAAGAATCCGCGTTATATTTTGGCAATTTGGACTTATGGACAGTTTGTGACTAGAGGAAAAGTTCCGTACTTAAACCTGCCAGCAATTGGCTGGGATCAGCGTAGCAGAAGCGGGGAAGGGTATACGCAGGGATTGTTTAGAGGAAATGGGTTGGTTTATTTATCGACAGAATTTCGATTTCCAATTACCTGCAACCAATTGCTAAGCGGTACTGTTTTTACCAATTTTGTAACGACGAGTAATTCTGATAATGATCTTAAATTATTCAAATCCATTCAGCCCGCAGCAGGCATTGGTTTAAGACTTTTAATTGATAAAGCATCCAAAACCAATCTGATTTTCGATTATGCTTGGGGTAATAATTCTAAAGGATTTTATTTGAATGCTGGAGAAACTTTTTAATTTTAAAAAATTTAGGCACAAAATAATAGTAAAAAGCAGGCTATCGAGTCTGCTTTTTTTATTGTTCACAATAAAATCATAATTTGTAAAGTTGTTTAAAATTATTTTAAATAGTATTCTTATTTTTGTTGTATATACAAACTTCTTAATATGAAATTACTGATAGTCGAAGACGAGCCAAATCTATTATCGATATTACGAAAAGGTTTTGCAGAAAATAATAATGAAGTAAGCGTTGCTATGGATGGTCAAACTGCGATAGAAATGATTCATAATTATACTTTCGATGTTGTAATTTTAGACGTTATGCTTCCTGATGTTAACGGAATCGAAATTTGCAGAAGACTTCGGGCAGCTAAAAACTTTGTGCCCATTTTACTTTTAACGGCTCTTGGAACTTCAGAAAACATTGTAACTGGTCTTAATTCTGGTGCAGATGATTATCTGGTGAAGCCTTTTAAATTTGGTGAATTAGACGCTAGAGTAAATGCTTTATATAGAAGATCACAGCAGGAAACAGAAAAAATAGACACTATCACAATTGCTGATTTAGAAATAAACGGACGCGCCAAAACAGTCAAAAGAGATGGCGAGAATATTGTATTAACTGCTAAAGAATTTAAACTGCTATACTATTTAGCTAAAAATACTGGGCGTATTGTTTCGCGCGATCAGATTTTGGACAATGTTTGGGATATTAATTTTGATATGAATACCAACGTTGTCGATGTGTATATTACGTACTTAAGAAGAAAGATAGATAAGCCTTTTTCAACCAAACTGATTCATACCATGAAGGGTTTAGGTTATGTAATTAAGCCATAATATGGATATTAGAAAAAAAATCACTTTCAATTATGTTGCCCTTTCTACATTTAGCACTTCGCTATTGTGTATTATCGTATTTTTTCTTTTTAGAGAAAACAATCGATATCACTTTTTAAAGCGATTAGACGATAGAGCAAAAATTGTCGCTTCAATTCATTTTCAAAAAGACCCAGAGAAAATTAAATATTATAAAAATCTTCAAAAAAATGGTCTTGAAGAATTAATTGAAGAAGAAGAATATGTATTAAAAATAAATAGCCATAATAGTTTTGATTATAATACTAATCTCAATCTTCCAAACACCTTTTATACCAATATCTTAAGAACGGGAAAAGATTCTTATGAAAGGGATAATAAATATTATTTAGGACAGATTTTTCAAGAAAACAATCAGAAATATATTGTGATTGTTGGTGCGAGAGACCGCAAAGGTAGAGATACAACCGTTTATATTGTCAAAATTATGCTTTTTGGCGGAATTGGATTTGTAATTCTTGCTTTTCTTTTAGGACGATTTCTAGCAAAACGTGTTATTAATCCTGTCGCGAGAATTACTAAAGAAGTAAAAAGAATTAGTGCTTCTAATTTACATAACCGTCTTCCCGAAGTTAAAAATTCTGATGAAATATCAGATTTGACCAATACGTTCAATAATATGTTGGATCGATTGGAAACTTCTTTTGAAATTCAGGCTAACTTTATCAATAATGCTTCTCATGAATTAAAAACGCCAATTACAACCATTATTGCCGAATCTGAGATTATGCTGCTAAAAGAGAGAGAAAAGCATGAATATGTAGAATCTTTACAAAATATTTACAGCCAAGCTTCTAGATTAGGAAACTTAACAGAAAGCCTTCTTAAATTGACGCAGACAGGATATGACGGACAAAAACAAGTTTCAGATATTGCCCGAATGGATGAATTGTTATTGGATGTAAAATCAGATTTAGATAAAATTTATCCAGATAACCGCGTAAGCATTAAACTTAATTTTGCTCCAGAAGATTCTAATCTATTATTGTTACCATGCAATAAACCACTTTTAGAATTGGCTATTAATAATATTATTACTAATGGGGTAAAATATTCAGACAACAACGAAGTCTTTGTAAATCTTACAGCCAATAAAGAAATGATCAAAATCACGATCAATGATATTGGTATCGGAATTCCGCCAGAAGATATTCCGCATTTATATGAGCCTTTCTTTAGGGGCAAAATTGCGGCTAAGTATATTGGCTATGGTTTAGGATTGCCCTTAGCGTCTAAAATCATTAGAATGCACGATGGTGAACTTCAAGTACAGTCAGAACAAAACAAGGGAACAATCGTTACGATCATCTTCAAAAAAGGCAACATTAAAAAATCTAATGTTTAATTTTAGAAAATTCTAATTTTAAATTAATTAAGGTCTAATTTGCGGACAGTTATTTTGTAGGTATAAACTAAAAGATATACTTATGAAAAATTTTCTTATACCTACAACTTTAAAAGATGATACTATTTCGGCTGTTAAATCTGCGGTAAATCAGTCTAAGAATACGGAATCGGAAATTATTTTAGTATTAGTTTCAGAAGCTCCTGATACGTTTTCTTCTTCTGGTTTTTTGAGAGAAATGAGATCTGGACTTAGCAAAAGTCAGGAAGAAGTTCTGGAAACTTGCCGATATATTATAGAACATACTTCAAATATTAAGCTAAAAGTTCACAACCAATACGGACTTTCAGCACCAATTTTCAAACGTCTCATTGAAGCTTTTTCGGTAAAGCTGGTTATTCTTACGCACTCTTATAAGCAAGAAAGCAAAAGAATTCATCAGTATTTAGTGCAATTGGCTGGGAACCAAAAATGCCCGATTCTGCATTTAAGCACAGAAATCAATAAAGAGGTTTTTCATAAAGCTTTATATGTAGAAAATTCCAGTAAAAATATCCATGTAAAAGATGTACAGGAATTCTTAAGCGCCAATTTCTCTTTTGAAATTGTGAGTCAAACAGCCAGTTTTGAAGATAACTACGAAAATGTTGCACCGTTTTTATCAGAAGCCATTTCAAAACATAATATTGATATGTTAGTAGAAACGCGTAAAGGCGAAAAAATCAAATTTAAAAAAGTCAAAAAAGAAAATGTCAATGAAAAGCTAGGGCTTCCGGTTCTTTCATTGTACGAAGAGATGGTTTGATATTTAAGAATCTAAGCTTCTGAGGTTCTAAGTTTCTAAGTTTTTTAATTCGTAGACCTTAATGCCTTAGCATCTTAGCTCCTTAGTTTCTTAGCACCTTAAAAAAATATTAATTTAATTATAACCGAAAATATGTTATTAAAGAAAAGAATACCAATGAAGTACGTTCTCGGGAAAATTAAGGTAGAAATTGCTCTAGTACTGGCGTATACAGTACTATTTGAAATTTTTCATCATTATTTCATCAATCTTCCTGTAGATATCCCGATTGCGATTCCAACCATGATTGGAACAATTATTTCCTTATTATTAGCTTTTAAGTCCAATCAAGCTTACGATAGATGGTGGGAAGCGAGAATAGTTTGGGGAGCTGTAGTGAATGATTCAAGAACACTTATTCGTCAAGTTTTAACCTTTTACAATGATCCTGGTTATTCAGTTGAAGCCAGCGAATTCAAAGAAAATTTTGCCAAAAGGCAAATTGCATGGTGTTACAGTTTAGGAGAATCGCTTAGAAAAAGAGATGCCATAAAACCGCTTGAAGGTTTAATTAGCGAAGAAGAAATCAAATACATCAAAAATCATCAGAACGTTCCAAATGCGATTTTGATGTTGCATGCAAGAGATTTAAGAACCGCTAAAAACGAAAAGAAAATCAACATGTATCAGCAGGTAGAAATTGATAATACATTGTCTAGATTATGTGATGAAATGGGAAAATGTGAGCGTATTAAAAACACGATTTTCCCAACAACATACAGCATGTACATTAGATTGACTTTATGTTTATTCATTTTTGTATTGCCTTTCGGATTAACAAGCGTATTAAGCTGGTTCGCAATTCCGTTGATTACTGCAATTGGTGCCGCTTTCTTTTTAATCGAAAGAATGGCAATTCACTTGCAAGATCCGTTTGAAAACCGACCAACAGATACTCCAGTTACGGCAATTGCAAATACAATTGAAAAAAATATCAAGCAAATGCTGAATGAATATCAAAGTGAATTTGATATCCTGAAAGAATTTGAATTAAATGACGAACCTAAGAAAGTCGAGAAAGACGCTTATTTTGTCTTATAACTATTTAATTTTGGTCTTCTTTTAATTGTTGGCTGGACAGTGTGTAATTGCGCTGTCCAGTTTTTTTTGTTTTGTCATTTTAAAAAATGAATATAGACAACAATTATAACGCAAACATCTTAAATATAGCCAGCGGTTTCAACCGCTGGAACACAAAGAATATCAAAAACTATCATGCGTTCCCGTGGTTGAAACCACGAGCTATGTTAATTTGACGATGTTGATAATATTGTGTTGATTTTCTTAGTCTACAATTGCTTCGCCAGCCTTCCCAACGTCTGAATAGCAGTTCTCAATTCATTAGACCAAGGCAATCCAAAACTTAATCGCATGCAGTTAGAAAACTGATTTTGAAACGAAAAAATCCTTCCAGGCGCAATACTAATATTATGCTGTAACGCTAAATGATAAAAAGCAGCAGTATCTATTTTTTTATTCAATTCGACCCAAAGGAAAAAACCACCTTGAGGCTGACTCACTTTTGTTCCTGCAGGAAAAGATTCTAAAACCGTATTGATGTAATTGGTACAGTTGCGATTCAGAATTTGGCGAATTTTTCTAAGATGGTTTTCATAGCGACCGTTTTTTAGAAAGTCACCAACGACTTCGTGAGTAATAGTTGAATTGGAGATCGTATGGTACAATTTGGTTCTCAGAACTTCTTTTTTAAACTTCCCTGGAGAAACCCAACCCACACGATAGCCTGGTGCCAGACTTTTAGAAACTGAACTGCAGCACAAAACGATACCGCTTTCATCATACGTTTTACAGTTTGTTGGACGGCTTGTTCCAAAATACAAATCGCCGTGAATATCATCTTCAATTAGCGGAACATTATAAAAATCCATTAAACGGACGATTTCCTTTTTATGTTCATTTGGCAGCATGCTTCCTGACGGATTACTGAAATTACTCATCAAAACACAAGCTTTTACTTTATTCGTAGAAAGTGTTTTTTTGACCGCTTCCAATTCGATTCCCGTTGTCATATTAGTTGGAAGTTCCATTACGTACAAACCCAATGATCTCGCCAATTGCAGAATTCCAAAGTAAACCGGACTTTCTGTAATAATGGTGTCTCCCGGTTTTGTCAGCGTTAATAAACAATCTGAAATAGCCGAAATACAGCCTGGAGTCGTTATAATATCATCTTCAGTCAAAGAACCGCCCCAAGTAAACGACCAACGCGCAATTTCTTTTCTTAAATTACTATTTCCTTCAATTTCCTCATAACTTGTTCCGCTGTTGGGTAATTGACGCATGGCTTGAACCATTCCTTTATTCAGTTTCGCAATCGGAAGTAATTCATTGGATGGAAAACCAAGCGAAAGCATCGTAATATCTTTTTTGCGCATATCTCCATAAACCAAATCGACTAAATCCTCGCGTTCAATGTTTTCAAGGGTTAAAAGCGGTTTGCTTGCCGATGGTTCTGGAATTTTTCTAGCCGAAATATTACTTACATAATAACCCGATTGTGGTCTAGATTCGATCAAGGAACGGCTTTCAACTTCGTAATATGCCTTGCTGACAGTACTCATGCTGTAACCAGTTTCAGCGCACACTTCTCGTATAGATGGCAGTTTGTCGCCTACATTTAAAAGTCCAGATTTGATCTGTTTTTCGATCAGATCAGCAAATTGAAGATATAAGTAATTGGAATTTTTCATTGTAAAAATAAAAACTGTTATGCTGCAATTTACAAAAACTGTATCTGTATTGCTGTTTAATTTTTTAGAAATTTGCTTCATCAAAAGAAAACAAATCAAATCGGAGTTTTTGTGAAAACAACAAAGTATTATATAGCAGCAATTATTGCCTTTACTACATGGGGACTTTTCAGCTTGGTTTTAAGACCAATTCATGAATATCCATCATTAGATATTTTGTTTTATCGCGTTTTCAGCTGTAGTATTTTAATGCTTTTGATTGCTCTTATCTTCAAAAGAAAACAAATAAAAGAAACCGTTCAAATCTTTAAAGCATTGCCAAAATCAGAAAAAACAAAATCTGTTTTATTGAATATTGGGGGAAGCGCTTTTTTGATGGGAAATTGGTTTACGTATATTTATGTAATGAATCATGTCAGTGTTAAAGCAACTTCTCTGGCATATTTAGTTTGTCCAATTCTGACTACCATATTAGCTTATTTTATATTACAAGAGAAACTGTCTAAAATGCAGTGGATTTCTGTAGGATTAAGTATTTCAGGCTGTGTATTATTGTCGTACGCTGCTATTATGGATATGGTTTTCAGTATCATTATCGGATTAACTTATGCTTCTTATTTAGTAAGTCAGCGTGCCAATAAAGGTTTTGACAAATTTATTGTACTGACTTTTCATATTACCTTGGCAGCAATAGTATTATTACCGTTTTATCCGGTTTTTGGGGGACCGGTTCCAACGGAATTTAAGTTTTATCTCTGCATTGAAACCATTGCAATTGTATTTACTATAATTCCGTTATTTCTCAATTTATATGCACTTTCAGGAATCAACTCTTCAACAGTTGGAATGTTATTAAACATTAATCCGATGATTGCATTTGGTTTGGCAGCCTTTTTCTTCAAAGAAAATATCACGCCTTTGCAAATTACAGCGTACGGTATCATTTTTACCGCAGTGTTAGTTTTTAATTCGCATCATATTTTTGCCATAAAGCAAAAAATGACCTCAATATCCAAAGGTTCTTAATTCTTAGTTTTCATATTTTTTATTGGTTTAAAATCGAAAATTGTCAGAATCTTAACAGGATGTTTAAACAGGAATGAGTATATTTCATTCCTGTTTTTTTATGCGATAACGCGTAATAAAAGATAGCCACGAATTCACGAATTTTTTTAAAAAAATAGATTAAAAAAATTCGTGAATTCGTGGCTAAAAAAAACTATTTCCAAACCGAATACCATTGATATGAAAAATACCAAACTTCAAGCCTTTACTCCGTTATTTTATTTAGTATGGTCAGATGATTTACTGACGCAAAAAGAGTTTACAACTTTACAAGGATTTATAAATTCTCTAAATGTATTATCTCAAGAAGAAAAAGAATATTTACTTTCTAAAGTAGATATTTCAAATCCACCTTCGCGAAATGAACTCACACAATGGAAATCGGATATTGAAAAAAGCATTCAAGATAAATCTTCTGTTAAGTCGATTTTTGATATTGCAAAAGCACTTTCAGGAACCGATTTAGATTTAACACCAATAGAATCCGATTTCAAGAAATTGGAGAATGATTTAGGAATTTTAGGCGAAGAAGCATTGCAGAATTTCAAAACCAAATCAGGTTCTTTTACTGCCGATTCTCATACCAATGCCAGTTTTGATATTCAGAAAATCACTCAGATTTTAGACGGAAAAGAAGCCGCAATAATCAAAAGAGTAAAATCGGTGATTTCAAGACCCGAATTTGCGTATGAAACTTCTACAGATATTAACGTTTTCAGACAAACCGTTTACAAATGGTGTAAAATTCTGGCCGATGAAAACCTCGGAAGTATGGCATATCCGAAGGAATACGGAGGCGGAGGAAATGTAGAAGATTATTTTGCGATTATGGAAACGCTGAGCTATCACGATTTAAGTCTGGTAATTAAATTTGGTGTTCAGTTTGGACTTTGGGGAATGAGCGTTCAGTCTCTTGGAACTGAAAAACATTATGCTAAATATTTAAAAGATATTGGCTCGCTGAAACTTCCTGGCTGTTTTGCAATGACTGAAACACATCACGGATCGAACGTAAAAGGTTTAGAAACTACAGCAACTTACAATCATAGCGATCAAACTTTTAATATTCACACACCAAACAAAAATGCGCAAAAAGAATATATTGGCAACGCAGCTGTTCACGGACAAAAAGCAACTGTTTTTGCGAAATTAATTATTGACGATCACGATTATGGTGTCAATGCGTTTGTGGTTCCGTTACGCGATCCAAATGGAAATGTCGTAAATGGCGTAACAATTGGCGATTGTGGCCATAAAATGGGATTAAATGGCGTAGATAACGGAACAATTAGTTTTGATAATGTAGTAATTCCGAAAGAAGATATGCTCGATCGTTTTGCTTCTGTGAATGACAAAGGCGAATTCGAAAGTCCGATTCCGAGTGATAACCGTAGATTTTTTACCATGTTGGGCACTTTGGTAGGAGGAAGAATTGGGATTCCGCGTTCGGCCTTAGCGGCAGCAAAATCTGGATTGACAATTGCCATTCGCTACAGCGATCAAAGAAGGCAATTTGGACCAGAAGGAGGTTCTGAAGTTCCGATCTTAAATTATAGAATGCATCAACGCAGATTGTTGCCGCCTCTGGCTAAAACATACGCGGTTCATTTTGCATTACAATATCTAACCAACAGATTTTTGAACAGAACCGAAGCCGAAATGCAAGAAATTGAAGCACTAGCTGCGGGAATGAAATCATATTCTACTTGGAGCACAAGAGATATTCTGCAGGAATGCCGTGAAGCGTGTGGAGGAAAAGGATATTTGTCTGAAAACCGAATCGATGCACTTAAAAATGATACTGAAATTTACACCACTTTTGAGGGCGATAATACGGTTTTGATGCAATTGGTAGCCAAAAATCGTTTGGCAGAATTCAGAAAATCGTTTGGAGAAATGGGTTCGCTTGGAATCATTAATTATGTATATGAAAATGCTAAAACAGCTATTGCTGAGAAAAATCCAATTGCAACCAGAAGAACAGATGATGAGCATTTGTTAGATAGAGAATTTCATCTTCAGGCATTTGTTCACAGAGAAAAGACAATTCTGGCTTCTGCAGCGCGACGTATCAAGAAATTAATTGATGGCGGATTAGAACCTTATGATGCATTTAATGTCGTTCAGCACCAAATGATTGATGTTGCGCAGGCATATTTAGAAAGAATAGTTTTAGAACAATTTCAGCTTGCAATAAAAGCGGTTGAAGATGAACCATCAAAAGCAATTTTGACAAAACTGAATCAGCTATACGCACTTTCTACAATCGAAAAAAATAAAGCTTGGTATCTGGAAGACGGTTATATGGAAGCGGTTAAAACCAAAGCAGTCCGTAAAATTGTAAATCAGCTTTGCTGGGATATTCGTCCCGACGCGGTGGCTTTGGTAAATGCTTTTGATATTCCAGAAAGCTGTTTGGCAGCGCCAATTGCGGTTTGATTTTAAACCATATAAGTGATATAAGTTTTAAAAAAATCTTTGTCAAAATTTTAAACTTTGGCAAAGATTTTTTTATGCCATTAAAGCTTGAGATATAAAATGGATGATAGCATAAGAGCTTTTATATCATTGTTTTATTAAAATAATTTGATTTTTCAAATTCTTGGACATTCATAGAAATTACAGAAACTTCTGGAAGTAAGTCATTCAGTTTTGTGACAATTACTTTTGATAGGTTACCCTTTTGCTCATCATTTCTCCCTTCCATAATGTAGCCGAAAACATGAATAAAATCATCTAAGGTATTTCCGTTGTTATAATTTGTAAAAGGATTAATACGAACTTTAATTTCCGAAGCAGTAAAAAGATCAGTTGATAAAGCGGCATCAAAAACTCCCTGTATTATTTCGTCTGCAGCTAGTCGGCGCAGTACATTTTCTGAACAGTCAATTATAAAGTGTGGCATAATTTTTAAGTTTTATAGGGTTTGTTAAAACAAAATTATAAAAAAGCTTACTTGTAATATTTTAGAATACACACTTTATTATATTTGTATATCTTATTTTATTTTTTTGTCAGTTTGAAAAATCTATTTCTTTCCCTTTTTACAGTTCTTATTAGCTTTCCTCTTTTTGCATCGGAGAGCACAGATGTTATTTTAAAAGAACTAAACGAAGCAATCAAAAATAAACAGCATTACGTAAAGATTAAAGAAGAACGAATTGCGAATTTCAAGAAAATAAAATCTGAAAATCTTACGAAAGAACAGGAGTATAATTACAACAAAACACTGTACTTTGAATATCAGAAACTAAATTCAGATTCTGCCATTCAATACGTAAAAAAGAACCTCAAAATTGCAGAAGAACTTCAGAATAAAGAGCTTTTCAATTTGGCTCAATTGGAATTGGTAACGCTTTATTCCTCTTCTGGAAAATACCGTGAATCTGAAGCTATTTTAAAGAGTATTAATAAAAAAAGCCTTCCTGCTTCCTTACTTCCAAATTATTATATTTCGTATCGTGAGTTTTTCGAGCATTATGCTGCAAATAGTTACAGTCCAGAATATAGAAAACAGATAGGAAAATATAGAGATTCATTATTAAGTATTCTAAATCCGAATACATTGGATTTTCAAATTAATAGAATTCAGCAGGATATTTTTATTGATAAAAAATACAATGACCCTAAAAAGCAGTTATTGGCTTTATTGAATAAAACAAAAGAAGAAAGTCCGCAATATGCGATGATTACTTATTTGTTAGGAAAAATTGGTGAAGCGACACATGATTTGGAAGCCAGAAAAAGATACTACGCACTTTCTGCTACTTCAGATATTAAAAACGCCAATAAAGATAATGCTTCTTTACAGGAACTGGCTTTGGTTTTTTATGAAATCGGAGATGTTGATATGGCCTATAAACTGACACAGTCTGCTATTGAAGACGCGCTTTATTGCAATGTTCAGTTCAGGACTTTGCTCATGTCAGAAGTATATTCGATTATCAATACCGTGTATTTAGAGCGTGAAGCGCAAAGAAAAAGCGAATTGCAGATTTACTTGCTTTGCATTAGTCTGCTTTCTTTGTTTTTGATTGTTGCGGTTATTTATGTGTATTTACAGATGAAAAAGGTTTCGAGAATTCGATCAGAACTTTACGAAACCAGCCAGAAATTAGCAGAATTAAACAAAGATATTACCGAAACAAACAGTCAGCTTCAAGAAAGTAACCTGCAATTGTCTGAATCTAATTTGGTTAAAGAAGAATACATTGCACATTTCTTCAATCTTTGTTCGACTTATATCAATAAACTAGAAAACTACCGTATTATTTTAAACAAGAAAGCTACAGCAAAACAATTTGATGAAATTTACAAAATTCTAAAGTCAACTACTTTGGTTGATAATGAGTTGGAAGAGTTGTACAAAAACTTCGATATTATCTTTCTGAATTTATACCCAACATTTGTCAAAGATTTCAATGCTTTATTAATACCAGAAGAACAGATTGTTCTCAAGCAAAATGAATTGCTAAATACCGAGCTTCGAATTTTTGCTTTAATCAGATTAGGAATTACTGATAGTGTTAAAATAGCGGCATTTTTGCGTTATTCTTTAAGCACAATTTATAACTATCGCACAAGAGCTCGAAATAAGGCTGCAGTTTCGCGAAATGATTTCGAAGAAAAGGTCATGAAAATCGGTTCAAAGACTTTGAAAGTGTAAAAAAATGTTTTAAAACCACTACTTTTTTTAGTGTTTTTAAAATGTTAAGTTTTTGTAAATCAATATTTTAGTTTTTTAATCTACTACTTTTTTCTGTCTAAAAATGTAACATGTACGATAACGTTTTAGTTTTACAATATGATAAAAAAAGTTTTTCGGTAAGAAGACTTTCCTATTATAAACTAATGCTTTAATAAATACTGTTATGTTAAAAAACGTTAAAACAATTGTTGTTTTACTTTTACTAAGTTCTGTTGGAATGAATGCCCAGAACAAAGTGCCAGTTTATCTAGACGATAAAAAACCGATTGAAGAGCGTGTAGAAGATGCGCTTAGACGAATGACTACCGAAGAGAAAATTGCCATGATTCATGCGCAATCTAAATTTAGTTCTCCAGGTGTAAAACGTCTTGGGATTCCAGAAAACTGGATGACCGATGGACCACACGGAATTCGTGCAGAGGTAAAATGGGACGAATGGGATCAGGCAGGATGGACAAACGATTCTTGTATTGCTTTTCCAGCGCTTACGGCACTTTCATCAACATGGAACAAAGAATTGGCTTCTTTATATGGTAAATCTATTGGAGAAGAAGCACGTTATCGCAACAAAAACGTATTATTAGGGCCTGGTGTAAACATTTACAGAAGTCCATTAAACGGACGTAACTTCGAATATATGGGAGAAGATCCGTTTTTAGCTTCAAAAATGGTTGTTCCTTATATTAAAGGAGTGCAGTCAAATGGAGTTGCGGCTTGCGTAAAACATTTTGCTTTAAACAATCAGGAAACTAAACGTAATTCTGTTGACGTAATTGTTGACGATCGTACATTATACGAAATTTATCTTCCTGCTTTTAAAGCGGCAGTTCAAGAAGGTGACGTTTGGTCAATTATGGGAGCATACAACAAATACAAAGGACAGCAATGTTGCCATAACGAATATTTGTTAAACGATATTCTTCGCGGAGAATGGGGCTTCAAAGGAGTTGTAGTTTCTGACTGGGGTGGTGTAAACGACACTAAACAAGCTATCCACAATGGTTTAGATATGGAATTTGGTTCTTGGACAAATGGTTTGTCTTGGGGAACAAGTAATGCCTATGACAACTATTACTTAGCAAAACCATATTCTGAAATGATTAGAAAAGGAGAAGTTGGAACTAAAGAATTAGACGAAAAAGTGCGTCGTATTCTACGTTTATCTTTCTTGACAACAATGGATAGAAATCGTCCTTTTGGATCTTTTGGAACAGAAGAGCATGCCTTGGCAGGACGTAAAATTGCTGAAGAAGGAATTGTTTTATTGCAAAACAACAACAACATTTTGCCAATCAATCTTTCTAAAACTAAAAAGATTGCTGTAATTGGAGAAAATGCGATTAAAATGATGACTGTTGGTGGAGGAAGTTCTTCGCTTAAAGCAAGATACGAAATCACACCATTAGAAGGTTTGAAGAAAAGAATCGGAAATCAAGCTGAAATTGTATACGCAAGAGGTTATGTAGGAGATCCGACAAGTAACTATAACGGAGTTGTTGCTAAAGTAAGTTTAGAAGACAAACGTTCTCCAGCTGAGTTAACTGCAGAAGCTTTAAAAGTGGCTAAAGATGCAGATATTGTTCTTTTCATCGGTGGATTGAACAAAAGCCCAAATCAAGATGACGAAGGACATGATCGTAATGAATTAAATTTATCTTATGGTCAGGATAAACTAATCAGCGATTTAGCGAAAGTAAACAAAAACATTGTTTTCGTAAATATTTCTGGAAATGCAATTGCAATGCCTTGGATTAAAGAAGTTCCAGGAATTGTTCAAGGATGGTTTTTAGGAACTGAAGCTGGAAATGCTTTAGCAAATGTTTTGGTTGGAGATGTGAATCCGTCAGGAAAATTATCTTTCACTTTCCCAGTAAAATTATCTGATAACGGAGCTCACGCTTTAGGTGAATTCCCAGGTGGTGATTCAGTAAAATATAATGAAGGAATTTTTGTAGGGTACCGTTGGGCTGATAAAAACAAAATCAAACCATTATTCTCTTTCGGACACGGTTTAAGCTACACGACTTTTGCTTACGGAAAAGTAACAGCAGACAAAAAACAAATGAATGCTGGAGATAAAATCACATTCTCTGTAAATGTGAAAAATACTGGAAGCAGAGAAGGTTCTGAAGTAGTTCAATTGTATATTTCTGATTTAAAATCTTCATTACCACGTCCGGTAAAAGAATTAAAAGGTTTTGAGAAAGTAGCTCTTAAAGCTGGAGAAGAAAAAACAGTAACATTTACAGTTGATAAAGCGGCTTTAAGTTTCTTTGACGATAAAAAACACGACTGGGTTGCTGAACCTGGTGATTTTGAAGCAATTATTGGTGCTTCTTCAACAGATATAAAATCTAAAGTGAATTTTTCACTTAAATAAGTTTTTTTATTTCTAAAAATTGGTTGGTTTGTAAAGCTGCAAGTGTAAAAATTTGCAGCTTTGCTTTTGTCTTAAAAAGTTAGATGCAAAAATGTTAAATGTGAAACGTTAGAAGTTTTGCTTTTTATAAAATAAAGAATCAAATTATAATGAAACGAATACTACTATTTACGATTGGGTTTGTTCTATTTCAAAACCTTTCGGCTCAAAGTCTGAATAAAATGCAATGGTTTAATGAACCTGAAAAATGGGAAATTAAAAACAATGCTTTAATTATGAATGTCACTGCGAATAGCGATTACTGGAGAATTTCGCATTATGGTTTTACAGTCGATGATGCTCCTTTTTACTATGCAACCTATGGAGGAGAATTTGAAGCAAAAGTAAAATTGACAGGAAATTACATTGCCCGTTTTGACCAGATGGGATTAATGATTCGTATTGACGAAAAGAATTACATTAAAACTGGAGTTGAATTCGTTGATGGAAAATTCAATATCAGTACCGTTGTAACGCACGATAAAAGTGATTGGAGTGTAACAACTCTAGAAAAAGTGCCTCCTTTTATCTGGATAAAAGCCGTACGAAGATTAGATGCTGTTGAGATATTTTATTCTTTTGATGATAAAAATTACATCATGACCAGAAATGCGCCTTTGCAAGATAACACGCCAGTAATGGTAGGATTAATGGCAGCTTCTCCAGACGGAAAAGGTTTTGAAGCTAAATTTGAAAACTTCTCAGTAAAACACTTGCCAGACCAAAGAAGATTAGAATGGCTTAAAAATCACCAATAGATTAAACTTCAATTTTTAAATTCCAAATACCAAACTTAATTTTCGAATTTTAAGAGTGCAGAAAATCTAAAATCTGCAATCTAAAATCTACAATTATAACTTAACTTAAACCAAAAACAAATGAGTTCAATTTCATCTGACATTAAACCAAAAAAACATTACGAAATACTTGATGGTCTTCGTGGCGTAGCGGCTATTCTGGTAGTTGCTTTTCATATTTTTGAAGCTTTTGCTGGCGGAAACCGTTTTAAACAAATTATAAATCACGGATATCTAGCAGTAGATTTCTTTTTCCTTTTGTCAGGATTTGTTGTCGCTTACGCGTACGACGATCGTTGGGTAAAAATGGGACAATGGGAGTTTTACAAACGCCGATTAATCCGTTTACAGCCAATGGTAATCATGGGGATGATCATTGGTGCTATCTTTTACTACTTTCAAGCTTCAGACATACTTTTCCCTCAAATTGCAGGGATGGAAGTCTGGAAAGTTATTCTAACAATGGTAATCGGATTTACATTACTGCCAATTCCTCCTTCATTAGAAATTAGAGGTTGGGGAGAAATGCATCCTTTAAATGGTCCGGCATGGTCGCTTTTTTTCGAATATATTGCAAACATCTTGTACGCCTTAATCTTCCGTAAATTTTCGAATAAAGTAATGTCAGTTTTTGTATTGATATTTGCCGGGCTATTAATTAATTATACTGTTTTTGGACCAAAAGGTGACGTAATCGGAGGATGGTCACTAAATCTAGAGCAGCTGAATGTTGGTTTTACCCGATTATTGTATCCGTTTTTTGCTGGGGTTTTATTATGCCGATTAGGAAAATTAATCCATGTAAAAAATGCTTTCTGGATTTGCAGTATTTTGATAACAATTGTTTTGGCGTTGCCGAGATTTGGAGATGAAAACAGTCTTTGGATAAATGGTCTGTATGAATCAATCTGTATTATTTTTATTTTCCCGATAATTGTTGCAATTGGAGCAGGAGGAGAAATTAAAAACGAATTTTCTCTTAAGATTTGCAAGCTTCTAGGTGATATCTCCTATCCAATTTACATTACACATTATCCGTTAATCTATTGGTTTACAGCATGGGTTGTTGATAATAAAGTTTCAATGGAAAACGGTTATCTAGAAGGAATAGGAGTTTTAATTGTAAGCATCGTTCTAGCTTTCGTATGCTTAAAATTATACGATGAACCAGTTAGAAAATGGCTGATGAAGAAATTTCAGAGAAAAAAAGTTTCTGAGGTTCTAAGTAACTAAGGTTCTAAGATAATAAAGATTGGTCAAAAAGGATTCTAAGATAACTTGGTCACTTAGAATCTTAGTTTCTTAGCGTCTTTTAAAAAATTGAATTTCTAAATTTTGTTAGTTATAGATATTCAAAAAGGGATGAAGTTTTAAACTTCATCCCTTTCTTATTTCAGCATAGTTCGATTTTCAGTAAGAAGCAAAAAAAACTTAGCATCTTAGTCCCGATAACTATCGGGATAGAACCTTAGTACCTTCAAAAAAATTATTCTAGAACCAATTGTCCTAAAGCTTCTTTAGTAAAACCTTTTAACTCATCAGTTTTTCCTGCTTTGATTTTAGCCACCCAGTTTGGATCTGATAAAAGAGGTCTTCCAACGGCAACCAAATCAAAATCGCCTCTATCGAAACGTCTGTTTAATTCCTCTAAAGAAGTTGGCTGAGAGCTTTCTCCAGCAAATGCACCAAAGAAATCGCCAGAAAGACCAACAGAACCTACAGTAATAGTTGGAGCGCCAGTTACTTTTTTAGCCCAACCAGCAAAGTTCAAATCAGAATCTTCAAATTCAGGTTCCCAGAAACGACGTTGTGAAGCGTGAATAATATCAACACCAGCATCAACAAGAGGAGTAAGCCAAGCTTCTAATTCCTGTGGATTCTTAGCCAGTTTATAATTATAATCAGAAGGTTTAAATTGAGAGAATCGCATGATAACAGCAAAATCATTGCCCACTTGTTTCCTCACTTCTTTGATCACTTCAATTGCAAAACGATTACGTTCTGGTAATGTTTTTCCGCCGTAGATATCTTCACGTAAATTCGTTTCAGCTCTAAAAAACTGATCGATTAAATAACCGTGTGCACCGTGAATTTCTACAGTATCAAAACCTAATCTTTTAGCATCGGCAGCAGCTTTACCAAAAGCTAGAATAGTATCTTCAATATCTTTTTCAGACATGGCAATACCATTTCTAAAATCAGGTCGGTTTAATCCAGACGGACCTTCAAATGGAACAGGAGGAACCCATCCAGAATGGTGATTATCCATAATTCCCATATGCCAAATCTGCGGACCCATTTTTCCACCAGCAGCATGAACTCCATCAATTACTTTTTTCCATCCATTTAGAGCTAAATCGCCATAAAAATGAGGAACATTAGCATCATTAGAAGATGATTTTCTGTCAATAACAGTCCCTTCAGACAGAATTAATCCAACTTCGCCTTCAGCTCTTTTTTGGTAATAAGCTGCGACTTCGTCAGTTGGAATTCCGTTAGGAGAAAAAGAGCGCGTCATTGGCGCCATTACGATTCGGTTTTTCAGATTTAACGACTTTAAGTTAAATTCAGAAAAGAGGTTGTTTGTACTCATAGTAATTTTACAAATTAGATTGAATTAATTTACTAAGTGCTTCAAAGGCACCTTCGTTACGTTTATAATAAGTCCATTGTCCAACACGTTTGGCTTCAATAAAACCAGCACGCTGTAAAATAGACAGGTATTCTGACACGGTTGATTGTGTCAAGCCAGCTTTGGCTTGAATCTGCCCAACACAGACTCCATGCTCAAATCCTGCATGTTCCAGCTGGCCAGGAAAGTTAATTTCAGGCTCTTTTAGCCATTCCAACATCTGTAGTCGGGACTTGTTAGATAATGCTTTAAAAATTTCTATCGTTTCCATAGTGCAAATATATCGACTTTTCCCGATATGTGGATTTAGAGAAAAATATTTAGCATAATTTTATGATTGGGGAGGAAGAAACTTTTTGTTACGCAAAGATATTTTATTAAAGAAAAATTATATTTGTTTTAGTTTTAATCAAAGAAAAACGTAGAGTTTTATTCTCATTTTATGTCATTTCGACGAAGGAGAAATCTTCGCGAGAAGCTTGACAAAGATTAGACATTCGTTGCGGAGTTACTTGCAAAGATTTGCTTCGCCTGTTCGCTATCGCTCGGGTCTCCTTCGTCGAAATGATAAACTATTATGCTGATTATGAGATTAAAATAATCCTCAAACAAACAAAACTTAATCTATTATGAAAAAAACTTTACTTATTCTAGCATTCTTATGTTGTGTAGTTAACAATTCTAAAGCTCAAGTTGTAGGCGTAGATGTTGGAGATATTGCTCCAGAAATTGATCTTCCGGATACAAAAGGAGAAAAAGTTGCGCTTTCTTCTTTGCGAGGTTCCTTGGTTTTAGTCGACTTCTGGGCTTCTTGGTGCGGACCTTGCATTAAAGAACAGCCTTTATTAATAAAATTGCACAATGCGTACCCAGATAAACTATCTATTTACGGAGTTTCTATGGATACCAAAAAGCCATTATGGACAGGAGCAATAGCAAAAGCAAAATTGCCGTGGACAAACGTTAGTGATTTAAAATACTGGCAGTCTCCAGTTGTGGGAGATTATATGCTGCAATCGGTTCCTTTGAACTTTTTGGTAGATAAAAACGGAATTATTTTAGCAAAAAATATTCACGGACAGGCTTTAGAAGCAAAAATTAAAGAGCTTTTAGAGGTGCAATAAATTTTCCTTAACCGCAAAGAGCGCAAAGGTTTATGCAATCCCGGTGACTATCGGGAGCAACGTTTTTTATTTGAAAAATAGAACTCTCGCAAAGCCGCAGAGTTTATTATTCTTAGCGACTCTGCGACTTTGCGAGATTCTTTAAAAATGTAGCGTGCTTAGCGTAAACCTTTGCGCTCTTTGCGGTTAAAAAACAAAAGTCCAGCTAACAGCCAGACTTTTAATTTTTAAATTACAGATTTTTAATTCTTTTCTTAAGACTCTTTAATAACTTTCTTTACACCTCCAAAACTCGTTTTCAGCATTTCTCTAATCTGAAATTGCGTTTTGTTTCCCGATGCACTTTTCCAATCTTTGAGATCAAAAATATGAATTTGATCTGCATAAGGATTCGTTAAGAATGAAATTCTCGAAATGGTATATTTATAATATTTCAGTTCATGAGAAACGTGTCGATTTGGAACTACAATAAGTATGTTTTCCCAATTCAAGAAGTCTCTCGGAACATCTTTTCTTTCTAACAATCCTAAAGATTCAAAAAAAGCCACAATCTTTTGATCATTAAGCTTATTAATCTTATGATCTAGGTTTTTAAAAGTTGTCTGGAGTCTATTTTCATTAATAATAGTACTCATAATGGTAATTGCTTTTTATGATTTTCAATATAAAATTACATTAAAAGAAAATCAATTTTGAATCTGAAGCCATTAGATTCATTCTAAATTTTAGATCACCTTCTGGAAGTATTTGTATGAAAGAGTTATCAGACTTTGATAAAATACTATTAATCTTTCTTCTTTAAAAGCTTTATTTTTATCGCTATCTGATTTTACTAACAACCAACCTTATGAAAACCACTTTTAGCTTAAGCACAATTGCTTACTTTTTATTCGCATTTTCAATTCATATTGCCGCGCAGAACAAATCAGGAAGAGAATTGATTTTGATTGATAAAGACTGGACATTTTCATTTGGACATCAATACGATACAAAAAAAGACTTTGGTCATGCCGAAGGTTATTTTTCCTATTTAACCAAAACAGGATTTGCTGACGGACCAGCAGCATCAGGGTTTGATGACCGCGCTTGGAGAAAATTAGATTTGCCGCACGATTGGGCAGTCGAACAGCCTTTTAGCGAAAGCGCAAGTTTTAGTCACGGATTTAAAGCAACAGGAAAAAATTTTCCAGAAAAAAGTATTGGTTGGTACAGAAAAAAGATAACGATTCCGAATGAAGATTTAGGAAGAACAATTTCTTTAAAATTTGATGGTGTTTTCAGAAACTCAAAAGTGTTTTTTAACGGATTTTACCTAGGAACGGAGGAAAGCGGTTACAATGGTTTTGAGTATGATGTAACGGCTTACGTAAACTATGGAAGCGAAAATACAATCGTAGTCCGCGTTGATGCTTCGATGGAAGAAGGCTGGTTTTATGAAGGAGCAGGGATTTACAGACATGTTTATTTGCAGAAAACCAATCCGCTTCATGTGGCACAGAACGGAACTTATGTAATTTCAGAAATTGAAAATAATAATGCGATCATTACTGCAGAAGTAAAATTAGAAAACAAAGGACATTTTAAAGGAAATGTGGATATAAGCCAAACCATTTTAGATGCATCTGGAAAACAGATTGTTTCAAATGCAGAAAATGTGGAAGCTCCAGAATTTTATAAAACAAATAGTTATACATCAAAATTAAATGTCAAAAATCCGCTTTTGTGGGATATTGAAAATCCAAATTTGTATAAGCTGATTACCGAAATAAAAAGTGAAGGGAAAACAATTGACAAATATGAAACTTCATTTGGAATTAGAACGATAAAATTTGACCCTGAAAATGGTTTTTTCCTTAACGGAAAACATGTAAAACTAAAAGGAACAAACAACCATCAGGATCATGCTGGAATTGGAACAGCGCTTCCAGATGAAATTCAATATTATAGAATTGCAAAACTGAAAGAAATGGGGTCTAACGCCTATAGATGCTCGCATCATCCGCCAACACCCGAATTATTGGATGCCTGCGATAAATTAGGAATGTTGGTTATTGATGAAACTCGTTTAATGGGAATTAACGATTACCATTTGAATGATTTGCAGCGAATGATGGAGCGCGACCGAAATCACCCGAGTATTTTCTGCTGGTCTGTTGGAAATGAAGAATGGCAGATTGAGGGCGGAATTATTGGTGAAAGAATTACCAATACAATGCAAGATTTTTCTAAAAGTATTGACCCAACAAGACCTGTTACCGTAGGAATAAGCAGCGGATTTAAAAGCGGAATTTCTTCAGTTGTAGAAATTATGGGCTATAATTATCTCGGAAATGGAGATATCGATGCGCATCGAAATCAGTTTAAAAATCAGCCGGGAATGGGAACCGAAGAAGGTTCAACTTTTGCCACACGCGGTATCTATTTTACTGATGATGCTAAACATTACCAAAGTGCTTACGATAAAAAACCTCGTCCGACTTTTTATAGCATCGAAGAAGGTTGGAAATTCTATGCCGAAAGACCTTATTTGGCAGGAATGTTTATTTGGACAGGTTTTGATTATCGAGGCGAACCAACGCCTTACGGCTGGCCTTCTGTAACTTCGTATTTCGGAATGATGGATGTTTGTGGTTTCCCGAAAGACAATGTTTTTTATTTAAAATCGTGGTGGGGAAAAGAACCTGTTTTACACCTATTGCCACATTGGAACTGGAGCGGAATGGAGGATGCAGCAATTGATGTTTGGGCTTATTCGAATTGCGATGAAGTAGAGCTTTTTCTCAATAAAAAGAGTTTAGGAAAAAAGAAAATGCAGCAAAACGGTCATTTGGAGTGGAAAGTAAATTATGTTGCAGGAACTTTGGAAGCAGTTGGTTATAAAAACGGTAAAAAAGTACTTTCTGATATTCAAAAAACAACTGGAAAATCAGAAAATATTAAATTGTCATTAGATAAAGAAAATGTCTTAAAAGGAAATGTTTCTGTTTTAACGGTGGAAACCACAGATAAAAATGGCTTGCATGTTCCGACAGCAAACGATGAAATTATGTTTTCTATCAAAGGGGGTAAAATTTTAGGAGTAGGAAACGGTGATCCAACTTCATTAGAAAGCGATCAATTTATTGATGACATCGCCTTGGTTGCTATAAATAATTTTAAGGAACAGAAAGGAACAAGTGCATCTTTGCCTCAGCAATTATCAGATTATCCAGAGAGCGAATGGAAAGAAGCATTTAAAGACCGTGATTACAAAAAACAAGCGCCGTCTTATATTTACAAAGGAGAATTTGATTTGAAAAGCAATTCAGGTTCTTCGATTGTTAGTTTCTTTTACAAAAAGATCGGAGTTGAAACCGTTGTTTTCGTAAATGGAAAAAAGATAGAACCAAGCGCTGAAGATGCTCAGAAATATATTTTTGATACAGCCATTTTAAAACAAGGAAAAAACACTATTTATATTGCAGCAACTCCATTGCAAAAAGTAAAAGATTGGGATGTTATGAATACCGATCCTGGAATCATTCAAGTAGTTACTCCTGCTGAACCTTGGAAGAGAAAGTTGTTTAATGGTTATGCTCAAATCATTATTCAGAAAGATGAAAATGTGAAGGAAGTTGTTTTATCTGCTTCTGGGAAAGGGTTGCGAGCAGTAAGTTTAGTTGTTAAATAGTTTTAAGTTTCAGGTTTCAAGTTATGTAGCTTTGAGAAATATGCTCGCAAAGTCGCTAAGACGCAAAGTCTCTTTTAAAATAGTTATAAATGGATTGCGTCCAGCTTTAGCTGGATGCGAAATGATTGTAATGTTATCAGGGCTTTAGCCAAACAGTTCTTGGTTTGGCTAAAGCCTTTTTTATGCTTATCTCTTTTAAACCTCCAGTTAAAACTGGAGTCAATTCAAAAAGAGTTTTGCATCTTAGCGACTTTGCGAGCATTGGTTTCTCTCAAAATAAAAACTTTGCTCCCGATAGCTATCGGGATTGCGTAATTCTTTGCGCTCTTTGCGGTAAAAAAACGAACAAAAAATTAACAAAAGAATAATGTTTGATTTTCATAACTTTGCAAAATGAATAATCAGACAGAAACTCAGAGTTGCGATTTTACTTCAGATTTAAAAATGAAGGGATTTAAAGTGTATCCTATAAATGGGGATTTTAGTAAAGTTCCCGTTTACAGCCGAAGAGACTTTTATAAAATCTGCATCAACACCAGTAAAAGCATCATACAATATGCCGACCGCGGAATAGAAACCGACGGGACGATTCTGTTTTTCGGCAATCCGATTATTCCTTATTCTTGGGAAACTATTTCAGAGAAATTTGAAGGTTATGCCTGTGTATTTACCGAAGAATTTTTTAAAACAAAAGACCGTTCAGAAACCCTTCAGGAATCGCCTTTGTTTAAAATAGGAGGAACGCCAATCTTTACTTTAACACCTGAACAAAAGGTGTTTATAGATTCGTTGTTTCAAAAAATGATTGAAGAATATGAAACCGATTATGCATTCAAAGACGATTTGATGCGCAGTTACGTCAATTTGATTATTCATGAATCGATGAAAATGCAGCCTTCAGAGAGTTTCTTTAAACATAAAAATGCTTCTTCGAGAATTACTTCTTTGTTTTTAGAATTGCTGGAAAGACAATTCCCAATAGAAACCAAAGATCAGCCCTTAACTCTAAAAACACCTCAAGATTACGCGCAAAGTCTTTCTGTGCACGTGAATCATTTAAATCGTTCTGTAAAAGAAGTTACAGGAAAACCTACTACAGCGCACATTACCGAAAGAGTCATTAACGAAGCAAAAGCTTTATTGCAGCACACAGATTGGAGTATTTCGGATATTGGTTATTCGCTCGGTTTTGAATATCCAAGTTATTTCAATAATTATTTTAAAAGACTTACAGGAACAGTTCCAAAATCACTTCGCGTATAAATTGTTTCAATTTCTTAATTTTTTGTTTGAATTTTGTTATTTCGGCATTGTAGTATTGCACTACATTTGCCCTGAAATAAACAACGAATCTTTGTATCAGTTTTTTTAATGACTAAATAACACTTCACAAAAGCGATGCTCCGCTTTGCATTTAGTTTTAAATTTTGATAGTAGAAAAAATATAAATTTTTTAAAGTATTAACTAAAATCAACAATCTCCTTCTATAAGAGATTCGATGTGCTGATTATTTCATTCAAATAAGCTTATAAGAATTTTTAAAATTAATTATTAACCTAAAAAAATCGAAATTATGTCGACACAATTCACTGCCGTAACCGAAGAAGGTAAAATTCCAAATACTTATATGACAGGCGAAGTGTCATATAAGAAGCAGACAAGCGAAATTCATCCTGAAAACACTGTTATAAAAGATGTTTCTTTTGAGCCTGGTGCAAGAAGTAATTGGCGTATCAATGCGAGTCTGCAATTGATTATTGTAACCGATGGAGCGGGCTATTACCAAGAAAGAGGCGGACAAATTAATCTTATCGAAAAAGGAAAAGTAATCACGGTTTTACCTGGAATAGAGCATTGGTATGGAGCAACACCAAAAACGAAATATTCTCATATTACTATTGTTACAGAAGTAGACAAAGGTCATGGAACATGGCTAGATAGCGTTACAGATGAAGAATATCATTCTTTTTAAAGATGCTAAGGTTCTAAGATTCTAAGTTTTTTTACACAGATTTTACTGATTTATAACAGATTTTATTTTTTGGTTAGGTTAAAATAATCGAAATTTATATAACTATTTGTAAATCAGTGTAAATCGGTTGAATCTTTACGCCAATTTCGTAACAGTTTTTGAACTTGAAACTCTAAACCTGAAACCTGAAACCTGAAACCTGAAACCTGAAACCTGAAACTTCAAACAAAAAACAATTAACAACAAACTATAAAAAAAATATGGAAACAAAAGACATTAAAGCCTTTGGTACAGTAGCTGCCGAAGCACCATTAAAAACTTTAGATATTAAAAGAAGAGCTGTACAGGCGCATGATGTTGAAATAGAAATTTTGTATTGCGGAATCTGCCACTCAGATTTGCATTCGGCTAGAAACGAATGGCATGGCACTATTTATCCGATTGTTCCGGGACATGAGATTGTAGGTCGTGTAACAAAAGTGGGAGATCACGTAAAAGGTTTCAAAGTTGGCGATTTGGCGGGAGTTGGATGTATGGTCGATTCTTGCAGAGAATGTGAGCAATGTAAAGAAGGATTGGAGCAATATTGTGATCCAGGAAGCATCTTAACATTCAATTCTCCTGATAAACATTTAGGCGGACAAACTTTTGGAGGTTATTCTCAAAGTATTGTAGTCGATGAAAATTTTGTACTTCATATTTCAGATAAGTTAGAACTTTCTGCTGTTGCGCCATTATTATGCGCAGGAATCACAACATATTCTCCGTTAAGACACTGGAAAGTTGGTCCTGGTCAAACAGTTGGAATTGTTGGTATCGGAGGTTTAGGACATATGGGAATCAAATTAGCAAAAGCTATGGGAGCTCATGTGGTTGTTCTAACAACTTCTTTATCTAAAGTAGAAGATGCAAAACGTTTGGGTGCTGATGAGGTTATTTTGTCTACAGATCCAGAGCAAATGGCAAAACACGCCAAAAGCATGAATTTTATCTTAGACTGCGTTTCTGCTGAACACAACATCGATTCTTATTTAAGTTTACTAAAAGTAGACGGAACTTTAACTTTAGTTGGAGCGCCAATGGATCCGCTTCCTGTAACTTCTTTCAGCCTTATTTTAGGAAGAAGAAGCTTCGCTGGTTCTGCCATTGGAGGAATCGCAGAAACTCAAGAAATGCTTGATTTCTGTGCCGAACACAATATTACTGCCGATGTTGAAGTAATTGGCGTTAATGATGTAAACGATGCCTACGAAAGATTATTAAAAGGAGATATTAAGTACCGTTTTGTGATTGATATGGCATCGCTTAAATAAGGTGCTAAGGTTCTGAGGTACTAAGCTTCTGAGTTAAAAGAAAAGCTTAGAAGCTTAGTATCTCAACGCCTTAAAAACTTTAAAAAAAGCTTAGCTCCTTAGTATCTCAGAACCTTAGAACCTTAAAAAATGCAAACAAGAAAACTAGGAAATAGCGGTTTAGAAGTCTCAGCATTGGGACTCGGCTGCATGGGAATGAGTTTTGGATACGGTCCAGCTCATGATAAAAATGAAATGATAAGTCTGCTTCGTTCTGCTTATGAAAAAGGAATTACTTTTTTTGATACGGCTGAATGTTACGGACCATTTTTGAACGAAGAACTTTTAGGAGAGGCTTTAGCGCCTTTCAGAGATAAAGTTGTCATTGCAACAAAATTCGGCTTTTTGGAAGGCGATTCTAAAAAAGGATTAGACAGCCGTCCAGAATGGATTAGAAAAAGCATTGAAGGTTCGTTAAAAAGATTAAATACTGATGTAATCGATTTGTATTATCAGCATCGCGTTGATCCGAATGTGCCTATGGAAGATGTTGCCGGAACCATAAAAGATTTAATTCAGGAAGGAAAAGTAAAACATTTTGGACTCTCTGAAGCTGGCGTAGAAAGTATTCGCCGTGCGCATGCTGTTCAGCCTGTTACCGCACTGCAAAGCGAATATTCACTTTGGTGGAGAACTCCAGAAGAAGAAATTCTACCTGTTTTAGAAGAATTAGGAATTGGTTTTGTGCCTTTTAGTCCGTTAGGAAGAGGTTTTTTAACTGCAAAAATTGATGCAAACACACAATTTGACAGCACCGATTTTAGAAATACATTGCCTCGTTTTGCTCCTGAAGCTAGAAAAGCAAATCAAACGTTTGTAGATCTATTAGGAAAAATGGCTGCCGATAGAGGTGCAACAAATGCACAAATTGCACTTGCGTGGATTTTAGCACAAAAACCTTGGATTGCACCAATTCCAGGAACCACAAAATTACATCGTTTAGAAGAAAACCTCGGCGCATTAAATTTAGTGCTTTCTGCCAGCGACCTTTCAGAAATTAACGATGCCGCATCAAAAATAACAATAGAAGGCTCGCGATACCCAGAGCATTTGCAGAAGATAGCTGGGAAGTAAGTTTCTGAGATTCTAAGACGCTAAGATATTAAGCAACTAGGAGAAAACTTAGAATCTTAGCATCTAAAAAGGAAACCCCCTCAAGCAATTCAACTCTTGAGGGGGTTTTTAGCAAAGATTTGAGGTTCTTAGATACTTTATACTTAGAATCTCAGAACCTTAGAATCTTAGCGTCTTAATTCATTTTACTTTTTGTCTAGGTTTTGTTTCAGCAATTTAGCGTGTTCCAAATGCGCTGTTAAACCTGCAATATTATTAGAAGCCCAAGTTTTTACATCCTCGTCAACGGCATTTTTAGTTGCATCTTGAAGCTTTTTGATCGCTTTTTCGTGACCATCAATCATCATATCGGCGAATTTTTTATCAAAATCAACACCAGATTTTTCGTTTAATTTATTGTATTCTTCTTGTCCTTCCTCAGTTAGAGAAGTTGGAAGAGTAAAGTTTTTCGCTTTTGCTAAAGCACTTACTTCGGAAGCCGATTTAGTGTGCTCATCAACAAGCATTTTACCAAATTTTTTCACTTCAGGATTTGTACTTTTTGTTTGTGCCAGTTTACCGATTTCGATTTCAGCCAAATTAATTTCAGCTTGATCTACCAAAAATTCAGAATCATCTTCTTTGCTATCAATAGAATCAAATTTTGCTTCGTTTGCATCTTCTGCAACTTCTTTTGGATCTTCTTGTTTGGTTTCGTTTTTACAAGATTGAAGGAATATAATAATAAGTCCTGCTCCTAAAATGGCTTTTCCGGCTAATAGTAACTTTTTCATGATTTTAATAGTTTAAATGTTATAATGTAAAATTATGGAGTAGTTACAGGAATGTCTTACAGGATTTTGAGAGATTGTTATAGGATTAAGATGTAAATTTTTATATTAGCCTAAAATCAATTTAAAATGGAAAAAGATTTTATTTATGGCATGAAAGGTTCTTTAGAAAACGAATCTGGTATTGTCATAAGAGATAAAGAAGATCAATCATTTTTTTGTGGACTGATTCGTTGGGATACACCAAAAGAAAATGATATCGAAGATTGGAGAGGACAATTCGGGACATTTATTAGGGTACGAGGTATTATTTTAGATAGTGATTACGAATTTAAATACATAACTGAAGAAGGACTTTCTAAATAGTATTTAGAGATTTTATTTAATATTAAATGAAAAAGATACTTTTTATAATTTTAGTTCAATTCTAATAGTTTCATGCGAACAGAAGAAAAAATATAAAACCATCGACTTTGGTGATTTTGAAATAACAGTTCCAAAGCAATGGAATAAATTAGAATTTAAAGGAACTGATAGTTATGTTGGTGGAATAATTACACCAGAAAGAGATTCTTTGATTTTTGATATTGGCTTATATTCTGGAGATGCTTCAAATGATTTTTCATTAGTTTTTGATAAACAACCTTATGCAGAGTTAACTAAAAAGCAAAAAGAACTTTTGAAAAAAACGAAACATTTAGTTGTTGATTCTTTGTCTGGAGATATTGATTTTGGAAAATATCAAAAATATAAATCTGTTTTTTATTCCATAGATTGTTTTAAAGCTAAAATAACAATACCCACTAATGTAGAATTTGGTTCAACAGGTATTTATATTGATAGTTTAAAAGGAAATTCTAAAAATTTTAATAAGGTAAAAATGGCTTTCTATGGTTTTGATTTAAAAGAGAAAACTCAAAATCAATTTGTAACTGCTTTAAAAACAATTAAATTAAAAGGATACTGCCATTTAGAAAAATAAGATTAGAAAAGATAATTATAATCCCAACTCCAAAAGAGCTGGGATTTTTTTTTGCAACCAACATCTAACATTTCACAAATCACAAATCACAAATCACAAATCACACAAAAAACATTTTACATTTCCCCTTACACAATTCCCATCCTACAAATATGAAATATCGAGCCAAAATTCTATAACAGATTCGCTTAACATTTTGAGGAACTTTGACTTATCAGATTTTTAGAATTTAAACCCTTAAAATTTAAAGTCATGCCAGATCCAAGAATTAAGAATGAAGCGCAATATGAAGCATTGGTAAAAAAAGGATACAGCAAAGAAAAATCGGCTCGAATTGCCAATACACCAGACGCAGGTAAAAAGGGCGGAAAAGCAAAACCGTATGAAGAATGGACAAAAGAAGAACTTCTGAAACAAGCCAGTAAAGTAGGCATAAAAGGAAGATCTTATATGAACAAAAGAGGTTTAATTGAGTCTCTAAGAAATAATTAAAATAATAAATAAGTTTTAATGTGATAAAATTTTAAATATCATGAATGCTGCAGCTAGAAAAGAAATCTTAATGAATCAGCTGATTAAAGCTCCACATTTGGTCATCGAAAAACTGGATTTGGAGTACATCAATGATCATCAATTGACGATTGTACGCTGTCGCGAAGGTGAGAATTTCGTTTATAAAAAGAACGGAAGAAGCCTTAAAAATAAAAATGAAATTAAACGCATTAATAGCTTAGTGCTTCCGCCAGCTTGGGAAAATGTTAGAATTACAGATGTAACAAACGGGCATTTGCAAGCAGTAGGAACCGATCTTAAAAATAGAAAACAATACCGTTATCATCCGAGATGGAATTTGATACGAAACCAAACCAAGTTTTACAAAATTGCTTCGTTTGGCGCTAAGCTTCCTTTAATTAGAAAACAGGTCGATATTGATTTAGAAAAGAAAGAATGGTCAAAAGAGAAAGTAATTGCTTTGGTGATTCGGTTAATGGAAGAGACACACATTCGGATTGGAAATGAGAAATATGCCAAAGACAATAAATCGTACGGACTTTCGACTTTAAGAAAACGCCATATTAATATCAATAAGAATTCGCTTCGATTTGAATTTATTGGAAAAAAAGGAGTACAGCATACCATTACGACTCGAAATAAACAATTGATCAAACTGGTAAGCCGATGCGAAGAAATTCCAGGTTGGGAAGTTTTTAAATATTACGATAAAAATGGCGAAAAGAAAGTACTCGACAGCCATATGGTTAACGAGTATTTACATACTATTTCGGGAGAAGATTTTAGTGCAAAAGATTTTAGAACCTGGGCAGCCTCGATTATTTTTTTCGAAAGTTTAATGGAGCTCGGAATTACAAATGACGAAAAAGAAAGCAAACAGAACATTATAACTGCTTTCGATTTAACCGCCGAAGCACTTGGAAATACAAGAAAAGTATGTAAAGATTATTACGTTCATCCACTTTTAATTTCGACTTATGAAGACGGCTCTATTCAGAAATATTTTGATATAGCCAAGAAAAGCCGAAGCACAAAAAAGTATTTTACAAAATCAGAAATAGCATTTTCAGAATTGATTCAGAATTATCAGATCAATCTAGAATCGCCTTGTCAATAAAAGAGTTACTGCATCTCTTAAAAAGCTTAAAAGTTTGAATTACAAACAAAATCATTATTAACTAAAAAACTATTATTATGTTACGTTGGACAGTCACTTTTATTATTCTAGCCATAGTGGCGGGAATATTTGGTTTCGGTGGAATTGCCGCTGGAGCCGCTAGTATAGCTAAAATTTTATTCTTTATATTTTTAGTTCTTTTCGTTATTTCTTTAATAAGCGGAAGATCAACAAGAGTATAGAAGAAGTATCAGTAAATACAAAAAAATCAAAACGGCACATCTTATTTCGAAGATGTGTCGTTTGTGGTTTGATTAAAAAAAAGCAAATCATGGGAACAAAAAGCGGTGCTTATCAGGATGTTTATATTAAAAGAGAAGACAAAATGGTAAGCCTTAAAAATGATGTGACAGATTTTTGTGAAAAGTATATAAAACCTGTTCATCCTAAAGATTGGGATTGGTCGGTGCGTGATTTTGAAAATCCTAAAAACGATCCGACAACTGCAGAAGCGCGAGCTATTGCAAATGTAGTTTTTAAGGATTTAAATGATAAAAAACACACCGATGTTGATCTTTCTACAATGAATAATGTTCATGCAATAAAAGCCTACCTGGATCCGAAAAGCAAATATGAAGCTTTTAATATGGAAGAATTTGCTTTTGCATTAAAAGTAGAGTTGGAGCACGGAAGGGTAAAAGATGTAAATGTTACCAATAACCATCCGTTTTTGACGGCTATGATTGCGCTTGCACACATGACCGAAAGTCTAACGTATTATAAAAGATTAAAAGTGATGGAAGCTGAGGGCGAGATTTATGAAATTGTTAGAAAAATAGAATCATCGTCAGTTGGCAAGGAAAAATGGTATAAAGAATTAGGGAAAGCAGAACAGGAGCTTAACGAAGCCAAAGCTGGATTAGCCGAGCGTTTGGCGCGTATGGACGATATTCCAGTATTGAAAATTATTGGAGATTAGTGTTAAATTTTAAACTCAAAAAAACCGTCTTGTTATTCAACGAGACGGTTTTTTATCCTTTTAAAAAAAATTAGAATCGACGGGGATCATTTTCTGGATATCTATCGTCATCCTTATCTTCCTGAACATCATCCTCGATGTAATCGGTGTCGTCGTCCTCGTCAATATCTTCTTCTATGTACTCTTCTTCATCGTCTTCATCATCATCTTCGTCTTCGTCTTCGTCAAGATCTTCCAAGACGTCTTCAGTTTCATTAAAATCATATTCTTCTTCGGTTAAATCTGAAGGATTGTCAAATTCGTCGTTTTCTTCGAAATCATCTTCCAATTCGACTTCATAAATATCACCGTTATTGTCTTCTAAATCCCTGTCCTTATGAAAATCGTCATTTAAATCATCCAAATCATCATCGGCAAAATCCTCCTGATCTGGATTAGGTCGGTTCGGATTGAAGCCATTTCTTACCGTATATCCTCGTTCTGCAATTTCACGATTATCGGTATCCGGTTTTCTAATATCGTTTTTAAGATCTTCTGCCAGATTTCGGTCATCTGAGAAATGATCTCTGAAATCTTTATTTGTGCCGTTGTTTTTATCTATAGTACTCATGGTCGCTGTTTTTTATGATTATATATACAAAGCTAGCATGAAGCTGACGGATTATATTATAAAATTATAGAGTGTAATTCTATAATTAACAGATGTTTAGAATAGAATTTTAACTTGTAATCATATAACCAGTCTGATTGTACAGGCAGTAATTTTACCAGCATATTAATCATAAAAACTATTACCATGAAAACTACAGATAGTAAAAACGCAAAAGAAACTACGCCGAGAGGAGTTACCAAGCCGAAGTCGAATGCTGCTTCAGGATTAACAGAATTATTTGAAGACGGATTAAAAGATATTTATTGGGCAGAAAAAGCACTGACCAAAGCTTTGCCTGTAATGGTTAAAAATGCTTCTTCTGTTGAATTGAAAGACGCGATTGACAATCATTTAACCGAAACCGAAGAACAGATTATTCGTTTGGAAGAAATTTTTAAAATTATTGGTAAAAAAGCAACAGCAAAAAAATGCGACGCAATGGAAGGTTTAATTGAAGAAGCCAAAGGAATGCTCGAGGAAACCGAACTTGGTGTAGTGCGAGATGCAGCAATTATTGCAGCAAGTCAGAAAATTGAGCATTATGAAATTGCTACTTATGGTACTTTAAGACAATTTGCAGAAACGCTAGGTCTGCCAGAAGCGGCAACTTTATTAGAACAAACGCTCGACGAAGAAAAAGGAGCCGATAAAACCCTTACAGAAGTCGCTGTAAACGCAGTAAATCTTGAAGCTGCTGAACTTGAATAGCAGATTAAGAAATGAAATAAAAGTGCAGTTCTAAATCTGCACTTTTTTAGTTAAATAAAAAATTCAGTATATGCCCGAAGGTCCGTCTATAGTAATCTTAAAAGAAGAAGTGCAGCAATTTGCCGGACAGAAAATAATTTCTGTATCTGGAAATGCCCATATTGATATTTCTCGCCTGAAGGATAAAACCGTTCTTGCTTTTAAAACCTGGGGAAAACATTTTTTAATCTGTTTTGATTCCTTTACAGTGAAAATTCATATGTTAATGTTCGGAACGTATCGAATTAATGAACGCAAAGATTCAAAACCAAGATTGAGTTTAGTTTTTGAGAATGGAGAGATCAATTTCTACACCTGCTCAGTTAAAATTTTAGAAGGCGATGTCAATTCACATTACGATTGGAGTGTCGATGTAATGAATGAAAATTGGAATCCGAAAAAGGCAAAAGCTAGTGTCGACAAAATGGAAAACAAAATGATTTGTGATGTAATTCTAGATCAGGAAATTTTTTCTGGAGTAGGTAATATCATTAAAAATGAAGTTTTGTACCGCTGTTATGTACATCCAGAATCGATTGTAGAGAAAATTCCGCCTCACGTTATTAGTGAGCTTATTGCAGAATGTTCTACCTATAGTTTTGAATTTTTGTATTGGAAAAAGAAATTCGAACTGAAACAACATTGGGAAGCTTATACCAAAAGTATTTGTTTGCGATGTAATCTGCCGTTTCAAAGAAAACAGACGGGAGAGCGAAAACGCAGAAGTTTTTTCTGCACCAATTGTCAACAACTATACAAATGAAAAATCAAGTAATAATAGGATGTTCAAGCTTTTACAACAGTTTCTGGAAAAATATTTTTTATCCTCAAAACCTGCCTTCAAAGCAATGGTTTGAGTTTTATTGCCATCATTTTGATACTTACGAATTTAACGGTAGTTTTTATAAATTTCCGACAGTAAGAATTTTTCAAAATTGGTACAATAAAACGCCTGAATCTTTTTTGTTTTCTGTAAAAGTACCCAAAGAAATTACTCATATCAAAAAACTGCAAGAATGTGAAACACTATTGAATGACTTTTATGAGATCTGTAAAGTAGGTATGAAGGAAAAACTTGCGGTAGTTTTATTTCAATTTCCTCCGAGTTATATTTTTAGTCGAGAAAAATTAGAAACTATAATCAATAGCCTAGATTATAATTTTAAAAATGTGGTCGAATTTCGTCATGAAAGCTGGTGGAATGACGAGGTGTGGAATGTTTTCAAAGAAAATAATATTACATTTTGCAGTGTGAGCCATCCTAATCTTCCTCAAACTATTTTTAAAGATTTTCCACTCTTCTATATGCGATTTCACGGAGTTCCAAAATTGTTTTATTCCAGTTATTCTACTGAAGAATTGACTAAAATAAACCGTGAAATTAATTCCAAAAAAGGTTTTATTTATTTTAATAACACAGCAAGCGAAGCAGGAATTTTGAATGCCTTGGAGTTAAAAAGAATGAATGGTTAGAGTCTTTCTTGTTTTTTTAACCGCAAAGTGCGCAAAGGTTTTTTGTTTTGAAGACTTAATGCAAACGTAAAAAAGTTCGCAAAGCTGTTCTTGGTATATGTAGATTTAAACAGATTCAATTTAATCTTTTATCCCGATAACTATCGGGAATGGCAAAAAAAAAATTAACCACAAAGAGCACAAAGATTTACGCAAAGCACACAAAAGAAAAAATCTTAGCGAACTTAGCGTAAACCTTTGCGCTCTTTGCGGTTAAATAATCTTTGCGGTTAAACAGAAAACTACAATTTCAAACTTCCTTCAATTCCGTCATCCATGGTTTTTCCTGTTACAAAAGCAGCGGTCATTTTTGCAATGGCAACCATTTTTCCATTTTTGTTGTTCCAATAATATCCATCTTCGGGAACTACTTTAATCACACTCAAATTTGGATCATCGACACCGCCAGGCATCCAGATTTTCACAATAGGATTCCATAATTTTTCGATAGTTTCCCTGTCGTATGAAATGCTTGCGGTTCCGTGAAGTGTTAGAAATTTATCATGCGGTTCAGAAAAGAAGATTTCAACCATTGGGTTTAATGTAATTTCTGCATTCTGACTGCTGTTTCGGTCAGATAAAAACCATAAGTTTCCCAAATCGTCAATTTTCTGAACAGACATTGGTCGTGACTGTAATCTATATTCATTGTATGTACAAAACATACACGTTTTAATATGCTCAGCAAGATCTTTTATCTTATCAACAGCAAATTCATCTGTAAGGTCTTTATGATCGCCCATAACGTTATTTTTTTAAGTTTTTTTATATTTAATTATTTGACTGACAGTAAGATATTGTCTGAAAAATGTAGAAAGTAAAGTTGGTGCTTTTTGTACTTTTTTAATTTATATAATTAAACTTATAAATTATGAGATTTCTATTTGTTTTGTAACAAACTCGGGCGGTTCTGCCTTTTGTTACATAAAATTGCACTATATTTGGAAAAATAAACTTCTAAGCCTAAAATACCATGACAGATTTTACCATATTCTATACCGATGATGACGAAGATGATTTGTGTATTTTTGCTGATGCCGTAGAATCTATACCTCAGAATATCAATTTGCAAACCTATTCAGGAAGTCAAAATTTTCTGAATGCGCTTTCAGATTCATCTGTTGTTCCGTCTGTTATTTTCTTGGATTTAAATATGCCAGGAAAAAATGGTTTTGATGTTTTGGAAGAACTTAGAAAATCTGATGATAAAAAAGACATTCCTGTTGTGATTTATTCAACATCGAGTGAACCGGGCAACATTGAGAGATGTCTTAATCTTGGAGCCAACTGCTTTATTACCAAACCAGTTTTAATGAGCGATATTATAAAAGCAATAGAACACGCTATGAAGATTGACTGGGATAAATTTATTCCGAACAAATCTAATTTTGTATTTAAATATTAATTTCTGATAAATCGGGAATATAAATATTAAAAACCGAGCCTTTACCTTTTTCACTCGAAACTGTAATTACGCCTTTGTGGTTTTCTACGATTTTTTTCACTATTGCAAGACCGATTCCTGTTCCTTTGTATTCGCTTTCGGTGTTTAAGCGCTGGAAAACTTCAAAGATTTTTTCTTTATAAATCAATTCAAAACCAATTCCGTTATCCGAAACTTGGAGATGATGGTACATTTTGTCTTTAAATTCAGCATTTGGAACCGATTTTCCGTCAACTTTTGTAACCTTTATTTTTACTTTTGGAGGAACACCTGGACGCGAAAATTTTAAGGCATTTTCTACTAAATTATGAAGCAGCTGTCTAAACTGAAATTGTATAAGAGTAGCTTCTCCTAAATCATGATATTCAACTACAGCATTTTTTTCTTCAATTCGATCCGAAAAATCACCAATTACTTCGTCGGCAATTTCGTCTATTTTAACCGTTGTAAAAACTCGATCGGCAGAATTGGCGCGGGAATAGGTTAGTAAATCCTGTATTAGATTTTGCATTTTCTTTGCCGAAAACTCAATTCTTGCTAAATAGGTTTTGGCATTCGCCGAAATATTCTGCTCATCTAAGTCAGATAATCGGCTTGCAAAAGTCTGTATTTTTCGTAATGGTTCTTGAAGGTCGTGGCTAGAAATATAAGCAAATGATTGCAGTTCAATATTCATATTGACAAGGTCTCTATTGGTAAGTTCCAGCTGTGTGGTGCGTTCAATAATCTGTTCTTCCAATTTATTGGTAATATTCTTCTGTTCTTCTATATCGGTACTGGTTCCAACCCACATTTGTACCTTTCCAAGTTCGTCCAATTGCGGAATAGCACGACTCAGCTGCCATCTGTATTCGCCATCATATCGCTTAAAACGATGCACAAAAAGAAATTCGTGTCCAGTTTTGACAGATTCCATCCAAAGCTTTACATTTTCTTCTCTATCATCTGGATGCACGACTTGAAGCCATCCATTTTTGTCAATTTCTTCCTTTGTAAATCCAGAATAGGTGAAGAAAGTTTCATTAAAATAATTCAGATTTCCTAAAGTATCACTTGTCCAGATTAATTGAGGGATAGAGTCGGCAAGTAGCCTGAATTTTTTCTCACTTTTTGCTAAAACTTGCTGACCTTCTTTTTCGGTTGTAACATCCATAACAGTTCCCACCATTTTTGAAGGTTCATTATTTTCATCAAAAAAGATTTTGCCATGCACTTTAATCCAAGCTATAGAATTGTCCACCTTAAAAACTCGGGCTTCATATTTATAAATGCTCGTTTGTAAAGCCTTTTCAAATGCATCTGCAACAATATGTTCATCTTCAGGAATAACACGGCTTCGAATGTCTTGATGCACTATTTTTTTATTTTTGTCAAATCCGAAAATGTCAAGGATATTATCGCTGTAGATTAATTTTTTGTTCTTTAAATTCAAATCCCACATTGCAATTTCGCCAATTTCGGCAGCTTGTCTAGCTCTTTCTTCAGCAGTTTCAATTTTTTTACGGGCTTTGACTTTAGCAGTTACATCATAAACGGTACACATAATACCAGAGGCGGTTCCATTTTTTTCATAAAGTGTTGTATATTCATAATCAAGGTAGAATTTTTTTAGTTTTCCGTTGATATCAACATAAGCAACGCCTTCATTTTCTTGGATTGTTTTTCCATTAATCAGAACTTCAAGCAGCAATTCAGGATATTTTTGATTTTTCAATTCAGGAAAAACTTCTAATAGCGGTATGCCAATACAGTCTTTTTCTTCTTTTTGCCAGATATTATGCATCATGGTTTTATTGGCCATTTCGATTATAAAATCTTTTCCTCTAAATATCGCCATTGCAATAGGAGAGTCCATTACAATTTCTCTAAATGCTTTTTCGCTTTCAGTCAAAAGGTGTCTTGCTTTTACTTCTTCAGTTACTTCGTAAGACACAACGGTGACACCTTCGATGACACCATTTTCATCTTTTAATGGATAAAAAACGAGATTAAAGTAGCCCAATTCCTCTTTGTTATAACGATTTAAAGTCACAGGAAGTTCATCAGTAAAATAGGCGGTTCCAGTTTCGAAAACATTTTTCAGCAACGGGAAAACCTTTTCTTTTGCCTCAGGAACCGAATCAAAAATAGGTTTGTCAAGAATGTCTTTCTCCTCTTTGTCAATAATATGAAGATAGGTGGCATTAACCATTTCTGCAATTAGATCTGGGCCTTTTAAAACGCAGATTCCAAGCGGAAGCTGTTTTACTGTGTTTCTAAAGCGTTTTTCACTTTCTTCAAGTTTTTTTCGAGTAAGAACTTGCTCTGTTGTTTCATTGCATATAACGAGAACACCAGCAATTTTGCCATTGTCATCATTGACAGGACTATAACTAAAAGTCCAGTAAACGTCCTCCATTTTGCCATTTCTATAAATAGGCAATAATTGGTCTTCATGCCAAGTTGCTTCTCCTTTGGTTAGCACCTGATCAATTAAAGGCTGAATAAAATGCCAGATTTCTGGCCAATAAGCAGCACCTTTTTCACCAAGGATAGAAGGGTGTTTGCCGTTATTTCCTAAACTCGGTCTATAAGCATCATTATAAAAGCAAATATGATCTGGTCCCCAAAATAAAAACATGGGAAATTTAGAGTTTAGCAGAATGCCTAAAGTCGTGCGGAGACTTTGAGGCCAATATTCTACTGGCCCTACTGCTGTTTTGCTCCAATCTTTGGCACGGGTAAGTTCTCCCATTTCGCCTCCGTTGGCCAGAAAATCATGGTTTTTATTCATTAATAGTTTGCTTTTTGTTTAATTTCTAATAGGCTTTTATTCAGTATTTCGAATTTAGCTCTGTTAAAATTAGTAAAAAATAAAATCTCTTTTAAAGTCGTTTTTTGAATGAGGCAAGATTAAAATCAATTGAGTTAATTTTATCTCCTTTGTATACGGAAATTTGATAAACAGATAAACTGAAAAGATATGAAACGAGAAGATTCAAAACATGAAACCGACAATATAAAGAGATATCAAGAGGAAGGTTATACTGCTAATTACATATTCGAAAATGATCGTTTAGTAGACTCAGAAACTAAGGAGGTTTATAATCCTGAAGATGTATTTATTGTGGCGCATCATCGATATGAAGGAATGAGCGATCCAGATGACATGTCAATTTTATATGTTATCGAAACAAAAGATAAAAGAAAAGGAACTCATTTATTAGGATACGGACCTATGGCCGATTTGGAAGAAGCAGAATTTTTTAAAGACATTCCGAAAGCCAATTATGCTAAAAATGCAGACATAAACGAATTGACTTAAAAGAATAAAAATAGATTGGTATTTTTATTTTGCTGATGAGCAGTTGTTTCAAATTTATTTGAGGCAGCTGCTTTTTTTTTTGAAGTTGCTGAGATGCTAAGTTTCTAAGATGCTAAGTTTTTTTTTTCACTATTTTTTTGAAATCTTAGAATCTTAGAAACTTAGCATCTCAGCAACTCTAAATAAGAATTATGAAATATCTTCTAAAAATTGTATAAATGGTTGAAGGTAAATATAAACGAAATTTGGATTATAGAAATGAAGTAAAAACCAAAGTTAGTTTTTGTACGTAAATAATTACTAACCACTTTATTAAAACCAAAACCATATAATGAAAAAACTTTACATAAATACTGGAAGCTTTGATGCTGTTTTTAATAATCTAAAAGAGAGTTTTGGCGGAGACTTAAGTGTTACTGCCAATGAATACAAATTGACAATTAAATCAAAATGGGCAAAAGGAAGCATTTCTGGAGTACGTTTTGAAAAAGAAATGACGTATCTCAACTTTGATTTGTCTTTTAATCAAGACGTTAATTTAAGTATCGAATCTAATCCGTTTGCGCCTGTATTTTTTGCTTATTGCGAAAATGGAAATGTTTTGCACAGTTTTGGTGCAAATGGAGCTGTTAAACGCTTAAAAAAGCAGCAGTCTGGTATTATGAGTAATTCTTCTTCAATTAATAGCGTATTGTATTTTGAAAGCCACAAACAGATTCAGTTTTCATTGATTGGAATGCCAACTAATAGAGAATCAAAAGAAGCCGATGTTGATTTTATTGCTCAAGTTAGAAAGAGATTTACGTGCGAATCTGGAAATTATATTTATATCGGAGCTGAGAATTTAAAAATAGGAGAGAAGTTTCAGGAACTTAAAGCAATTCCAAAGCAAGGAACTGTTCGCTATCTGCTGATGAAAAGCATTTTGCGAGATATTTTAGAGTTGGAGGTAGCGCAGCATAGTTACAATTATTTAACTCCGTTTGTTCCGATTTTGAATTTCGCTATTAAACAGCTAGGCGAAATCAGAAAACTTTCAGAAATAAATTTGGGAGCAGTTATGTCGCCAGTACTATTCTTTAAAAGAAGCTTGCAATCGCGAACTTTAAAAGAAAAGTTGCATTTAGAATTAAAACCTTATAATCAAAAATTAGCTAGCTAGTAAGCATTATTATATTCTTCAATTTCTGAAAAAACAGCTTCATCCGAGCTGTTTTTTTATGCTTATTCTTTTTCATAATAAATGATAAAATAAACCATGATGAGATTTAAAATAAGCGAAATGCTATTGGTGATAATAATGGGCAAATCGTTTTTTAAAATCCCATAAACCACCCAAACCGCAATTCCGAAAGTGAGTGTGCCAAACATTTTAAGCGAAATTTCTTTTACTTTTTTGGTTCTCCAAACTTTCAGAATCTGCGGTATCGTTGCGATGGTCACACAAGTTCCAGCAAAAAGTCCGATGATTTCTACAAAATTCATTTTTCTTTTTTTTAAGTTTCTAAGCTCCTAAGGTTCTAAGGTATTCGCTGGTTTTGTTATTAGGCTCATTATGTAGATTACAAAAAGAAAAACTTAGAACCTTAGCATCTCAGAACCTCAGAACCTTATTTTACCCCACCAATTCACCGCCATTGATATGAATAAACTGTCCAGTAATATAACTGCTGTCTTCGCAGGCCAGAAATACATACGCAGGAGCTACTTCAGATGGCTGTCCGGCTCTTTCCATCGGATTATCTTTTCCGAAATCAGATAATTTATCAAAACTGGCTACGATCAAAGGAGTCCAGATTGGTCCTGGAGCAACGCCATTTACACGTATTTTCTTTTTTGCCAACATAGTCGAAAGTGATCGCGTAAAACTAACAATCGCACCCTTTGTGCTGGCATAATCTGCTAAATGCTCGCTTCCGCGGAAAGCAGTTACAGACGTTGTATTGATAATTGAATCGCCTTCTTTTAAGAAAGCAAGTGCCGCTTTTGTGATATAAAAGAAAGGATAAATGTTGGTTTCAAAAGTTTTATGGAGTTGTGTCGTAGTTATATTTTCTATTTCAGTTTGCGGAAACTGAGTTGCCGCATTATTCACAATAATATTGAGGCTTTTAAAAGTACTATGACACTTTTTAATGGCATTTTGGCAAAATTTTTCATCTTTTAAGTCACCGCTAATCAATAGACATTGCTGACCTTCTTTTTCGATCATTGCTTTGGTTTCTTTGGCATCTTTATCTTCTTTTAAGTAGACAATCGCTATATTGGCACCTTCGCGGGCAAAATGTACCGCGACACTTCGTCCTATTCCGCTGTCTCCTCCAGTAATAAAAGCTGTTTTTCCAAATAATTTACCGCTTCCAACATAGTTTTCTCTAATAATTTCAGGCTCGGGATTCATCATGTGTTCATTGCCGGGAAGATTTTGTTTTTGCTCGGGAAATGTTTGTTTCTTTTTCATGATTTCTCTTTTTAAGCTTTTTTAATGCAATTAAAATTAGATGATAGCTATAATTTTACTTGCCTTAAAAGACATTTTGTTTGCCTCAATAAAATCAAAAAGCGGTGTGTTGTATGAAAATACATCAATTAGTGGAAAATGTTGAAATAATAAGAAATTTCTAATAAGTTAGCAATCATACAGTATGATTAAAATCACGGCAAAAGATGGGAATTTTGTAACTATTTCCGATTTAGATAAAAAACCTGCTCGCTATTTTTTTTATACATTTGAGAATTTCTACATAATTTTTAAGAGTTGCTTCGGCAATTCTTTAAAAAAATAAGAAAATTTTTAAATTTCACTTTAAATTCAAGAGTTTTGATTTACAACAGATTTAGCTCCCACACGGCATGGTATTAATTGTAGACGATATAAGGGCGAATATTATTGCCTTAAAGAAAACATTAGAGCTGCATAATATCGATGTCGATAGTGCCGAATCTGGAGAAGAAGCTTTAAAGAAAATCCTAAAAACAGATTATTGTCTGATAATTATGGATGTTCAAATGCCAGGACTTGATGGCTTTGAAGTGGTAAAAATCCTTTCAGGAAACCAACGCACAAAAGACATTCCCGTAATTTTTCTTTCGGCACTTAATACCGAGAAAAAATACATTTTTAAAGGATATGAAACAGGTGCTGTTGAATATATTACCAAACCAGTAGACAGCGATTTGCTGATTCTTAAAGTAAAGACTTTCATTAAGATTTACGAACAGCAAAACGAACTTCGAGCTATGAAAGACCTGCTTTCTAAAGAAATCAAAATTAGAAAAGAAGCTCAGGACAATCTTGAAATAAAAATTGCGGAGAGAACGCGGGAATTGGTTCAGAAAAACGAAGAACTGGAACTCCGAAATCATGAGTTGCAGCAGTTTTCGTGGGTAGTATCGCATGATTTAAATGAACCTATTCGCAAGATTCAGATATTCATTAAAATTATAAAAGATCTGTATTTAAAGGCAGACGACAAAGCGATTGATTATGTAGATCGAACGATAAAATCGGCAGAAAGAATGCAGACTTTGATTACCGATCTTTTGGCCTATTCTAGACTTTCGGCACAAGTTAAACCTGAGAAAACAGATTTAAACGTGGTTTTACAGGAAGTGTTGGGTGATTTTGATTATCTCATAGAACGCAAAAATGCCACAATAAAAACCAACGAACTACCAACAATTGACAGTATTCCGAGCCAGATGCGTCAGGTTTTTCAAAATCTCATTGGAAATGCTTTGAAGTTTTCTGGAAATGACGAAAAAGCGGTAATCGAAATTACTTCGGAAACTATTTTAGAAAAAGCAATCGAAAGTCCGACTTCGCCAGAAGGAAAATTTTGCAGAATTACAGTAAAAGATAACGGAATTGGTTTTGATGAGATTTATCTTGATCGTATTTTTATTATCTTTCAAAGCTTAAACGATCGCCAATCTTACGAAGGAACGGGAATTGGACTGGCAATTGCTAAGAAAATCATAGAAAAACATAACGGATTAATTACGGCTAAAAGTAAAGTGGGAGAAGGTGCAAGCTTTATCATTGTTCTTCCTTTAAAATACGAATAAAAATAATTTAGAAATATATGAATGGTAATTTTAAAAGAAATTTATTAATCAGTTCACTAGTTTCACTGCTTGTACTTACTATTAGTTCTGTTGCCTCTTTTATTAGTATTAAAAGTTTACTAAACAGTAACTTTTGGGTAAACCATACGCAGGATGTAATCTATAACCTAAACGAAGGTTCATCGATTATTACAGAAGCCCAAACCAGCATGAGAGGCTATCTGCTTACAGGAGACGAACAGTTTGTGGGCCGTTTTAATGATTCGGAAGCCAAATCAAATACTTATTTTGAAAAGTTAGATGAACTTACGTCTGACAATCCCTCACAGACAAAATTACTAGAAGAATTGCGTACCAAACGCTCCGGTTTCTTTAAATATTTGAATAATCAGATTGTCAAAAAACGATTAAGCAAAGAAACACTGATTTTCGACTTGAATGAAGGTCGAAAAATGATGAATGACATTAAGGCAATCGTCAAAAAAGTTGAAAATACAGAACAAAAACTTTTAGAGGAACGTAATTCAAATTCAGAACGTTACGGAAATTATAGTTTGGCTTTAATTGCCATTGCTTTCTTTATAGCCTTTCTTATTTCTATTGTTTTCCTAATCAGAATTCTGAAAGATTACAACGAGAGAACTTTGCTGCAACAAGAATTAATAAAAAAAGATAAAGAAACAGCAGAAAGACTTGAAGTAATAAGTGGCATTGCGACACAAATTGCTAAAGGAAATTACGATGTCCAAATCGATGATAGAAAAGCTGATACTTTAGGTGCTTTGGGATCATCTATTCATAACATGAAAGATTCATTAAAAGATTCTTTCGAATTATTGTCTCAAAAAGAATGGCTTCAATCAGGCGTTGCGACTTTGAATGATAAAATGCTGGGCGAAAAAACAATTCAGAAATTATCTAAAGATGTAATCGAATTTTTGTGCCAATATACCAACAGCAGTGCAGGAGTTTTGTATGTTGTAGATGGAGAAGAATTGACTGTTACAGGAGGTTACAGTTATATACCGAGTAAAAACAGAGAACGAATCAAGAAAGGCGAGGGGTTGATTGGGCAATCTATTGTTTCTGGAAAAATGTTGGAGTTAAAAACACTTTCTCCAGACGATATTCAGATCAATTATGCATTGGGAGAAATAAAACCAACTCATATCGTGGCAATGCCTTTAATGGATTTCAAGATTGAAGGAGCGGTTGAGCTGGCTAGCATCTACGGATTTTCGATGCTGCAGCTTGAGTTCTTGAATATTGTAGCCAATAATATCGGAATTGCCATAAAAGCAACTCAAAATCGCAAAAGAGTAATGGAACTTCTGGAAGAAACCAAATCTCAGTCTGAAGAACTTCAAATTCAGCACAGCGAATTGGAAGCGATAAATGCTGAGTTAGAAGCGCAGACGGAAAAATTACAGGCTTCTGAAGAAGAACTTCGCGTGCAGCAGGAAGAGTTGGAACAAACCAATGAAGAACTTTCTGAAAGAAGTGTTTTATTGGAAGAAAAAAATACAGAAATTCAGAAAAAATCAGAAGCTTTGGAGCTGACAACTCGTTATAAATCGGAATTTTTGGCTAACATGTCGCACGAATTGAGAACACCGCTGAATTCTATTTTATTGTTAAGCCGTTTGTTGTCTGAAAATAACAATAAAACGATGAACAATGAAGAAATCGAATTTGCAAAAGTAATTCAGAGTTCAGGAAACAGTTTGTTGGGATTAATTGATGAAATTCTAGATTTATCTAAAATTGAAGCTGGAAAAATGGATCTGGAATTCTTAGATGTTTCAACTAAAGAAATTACAGATAATCTTCATAATCTGTTTTATCTGGTTGCAAAAGAAAGGGGAATTAATTTTGAAATTATTGCCAAAGAAGCGCCAATTGTTATTAAAACAGACAAAATGCGTTTGGAGCAGATTTTGAAAAACCTGATTTCGAATGCCATTAAATTTACCGAAAAAGGAACTGTTTCTCTTGAAATTAAAGTCGATACAGACGATGATAAAATAATCTGTTTTATAGTAAAAGATACCGGAATCGGAATTCCGATCGAAAAACAGCCATTGATTTTTGAGGCGTTCCAGCAAGCCGATGGTTCAACAAAACGTAAATATGGCGGAACTGGTTTAGGATTGTCAATCAGTCGTGAATTGGCTAAATTATTGCGAGGAGAAATCATTTTGCATAGTAAAGTAAACGAAGGAAGTACGTTTACGCTATGTCTTCCAGTTTTAGGATTTGCTATCAACAAAGTTTCGGTAAATAAAATTCCGCATGCTGAAGAAATCGAAGTAACGATGGAAGGCGATGAAGAAAAACCAAAATACATCAGTGAAGTTATTCCGCAAGAAATTGAAGACGACAGAGATTCAATTGTCGAAGGCGATAAAGTCATTTTGATTGTAGAAGACGATATCAATTTTGCAAAATCGTTATTGGCTTTCACACAGAAAAAAGGATACAAAGGAGTAGTGGCAGTAAGAGGTGATTATGCCTTAAATTTTGCTTTAATTTACAGACCAATCGGAATCTTATTGGATATCGAACTTCCAATAAAAAGTGGATGGCAGGTTTTAGAAGAGCTAAAAAATCATTCTCATACCAAACATATTTCGGTGCATATTATGTCTTCGCATAAACTGAAACAGGAAAGTCTGCTAAAAGGAGCTGTAGATTTCTTAGATAAACCGGTTGCTTTTGATCGAATTCCAGATGTTTTCAAACGTATTGAACACATTATAAACAAAGAATCGCAGAAAGTTTTAATTATTGAAGATAACCCGAAACATGCAAAAGCACTAGCATATTTTCTAGAGACTTATAATATTAATTCAGAAATTAAAAGCGAAGTTTCAGAAGGTTTATCTTCTTTAGGAAAAGAAGAGGTAGACTGTGTAATTCTAGATATGGGAATTCCAGACAAGCAGGCGTACGAAATTCTAGACGGCGTTAAGAAAAGTCCAGGTTTAGAGAATCTACCAGTAATTGTGTTTACAGGAAAGAGCCTTTCTATAAAAGAAGAATTAAAAATTAAGAAATATGCCGATTCGATCATTGTAAAAACGGCACATTCGTACCAAAGAATGCTCGATGAGGTTTCGCTTTTCCTTCACTTAGTAGAAAATAAAAAAGAAGGAAATGCAGGAAAAGAAAGCAGTAAAAAACTGAATTCGTTAAACAATATTTTATTTGAGAAAAAAGTATTAATTGTTGATGATGATGTGCGAAACATCTATTCGCTTTCTAAAGCTTTAGAAGCATTTAAAATGAATGTTATTACAGCTTTTGACGGAAAAGAGGCAATTAAGATTCTGAACGAAAATCCAGATACAGATGTAGTGCTTTTAGATATGATGATGCCAAATATGGATGGTTACGAAACAGCAGAAAAGATTAGAAGCAATCCTAAATTTCTTAACTTAGCAGTAATCGCTGTAACAGCAAAAGCGATGACTGGTGATAGAGAAAAATGTATTAAGGCGGGAGCTTCAGATTACATTACAAAACCGGTCGATGTCGATCAATTGTTATCGCTGCTTCGAGTTTGGTTATACGATAAAATCTAATCTTAAAAATACTGTACATGGAAAAGAAAAAAGTATTGATTGTAGATGACGATTCTAGAAATATTTTTGCTTTAGTAAATACTTTAAAAGCAAAATCTTTTGACTGTTTGTCTTGTTTAAGTGCCGAAGAAGCCTTGAAAATATTAGCAAAAGATAACTCAATTGATGCCGTTTTATTGGATATGATGATGCCAGAAATGGATGGTTACGAGGCGATTCCGCTTATTAAAGCCATTCCCTCGCAAGAGAATACTTTTGTAGTTGCCGTAACAGCGCAAGCTATGACAGGAGATAAAGAAAAATGTTTACAAGCCGGAGCAGATGCATACATCTCAAAACCTGTAGATGTAGATAAATTACTTCACATCTTGGGAGAAATTTAAATGAATTATGATTGAAGATATTGAATTAGAAACTCTCATTAATGAAGTTTACGAATATTATGGTTTTGATTTTGGAAGTTATTCAAGAGCATCACTTAAAAGACGTGTAAGCAGGGTATTTACTTTGGATGGATTCAAGCATTTTCATGAATTTTTGTCTAAAGTCCGCACCGATCCAGAATATTGCAAAAAAATGATTGACGAAATAACGGTTAACGTTACAGAGATGTTTCGTGATCCGTCTTTTTATCAAACCCTTCGAAAAGAAATTCTCCCTTTACTAGGAACCAAACCTTTTATTAGAATCTGGCATGCCGGATGTTCTACGGGAGAAGAAGTGTATTCGATGGCCATTATGCTCAAAGAAGAAGGCTTGCTGCACAAATCATTATTGTATGCAACAGACATAAATGCAACGGTTTTGGAAACAGCCAAAAGCGGTATTTTTCCGTTGAGAATGATAAAAGATTATGCCGATAATTACCGAGAGGCGGGCGGTCAGGAAGATTTTTCAGATTATTATATTGCCAATTACGGGTTTGCAAAGTTTAATGAAAATCTATCGGAGAAAATGGTTTTCTCACAGCATAATCTGGTTTCAGACACTTCGTTCAATGAATTCGACCTCATTTTATGCCGCAATGTTTTAATTTATTTTGATAATAATCTGCAGAAAAGAGTAGTCAATCTTTTTGATGACAGTCTGGCCGTTTTAGGCTTTTTAGCTCTCGGAACAAAAGAAACTATAAAGTATTCTATATCTCAAACCAAATACAAACAATTTGATAAGGAGAAAATATGGAGGAAAATAAAAGAATAACAAATTGTAAGGTAGTTATAATTGGCGGTTCGGCTGGAAGTTTGCAGGCATTATTGCAGATTCTACCATTTTTAGATAAAGCAGTTTCTTTCGCAATTGTTATTGTTGTTCACAGAAAAAACTCAGATGAGCAGACTCTAGAAGACTTAATCGCTTTAAAATCAAAAATTGGAGTAAAAGAAGTAGAAGATAAAGTCAAACTCAAACCAGGATTTATTTATATAGCGCCTTCTAATTATCATTTATTATTTGAAAAAAGCGAAACCTTGTCTTTAGACACTTCAGAAAAAATAAACTATAGCAGACCAAGTATAGATGTTTCTTTTGAGTCTGCTGCAGAGGTTTATGGTGAAAATCTGGTTGGTATTTTGCTGTCGGGTTCCAATTCTGATGGAACGGTTGGATTGCGAGCAATTCAGACAGCTGGCGGAATAAGCGTTGTACAGAATCCGCTTTCTGCAGATATGCCTTTTATGCCCAATAATGCCATTTTGCATACTATGCCTGATTTTATTTTAAGTACCGAAGAGATTTTGGAGTTTATAAAAGAAATTAATATTGCTGATTTTTGATTAACGATTTTAAATTTCAGATGGAAGAAATCAAAAATCGTTAATCCTCAATCTAAAATTTTCAATTTCTTATTTTTTTTCATCTTCTGGAAGCACCACTTTATTTAATTCAGCTTCTTTTTCAGCTCTTCTTTGCGCTGCTTTTCCTTTTCCAATTGGCAATCCCGCGGTGACATACAAAGATCTGTTGTATTGATTATTTGGACCATCTCCTTTCATTACTGTCACAAGTCCCAAGTAATATTGAACGGTAATATTTAAACCATGACCAACATTCATGTGATAACCAGCACCAAAGGCAAGTCCGGCATCTATAACATGAATTTGGTCTCTGATGTTTTTCTTATATACCACATCGTCATTGTTGATTTCGTTTTTAAACTCATCAAATGCTTTGGCTAACAAACCAAATTGCGGACCTGCTTTAAGGTAGATATTGTTTTTGAATTGGTATTTAATTAATATCGGAACATTAAAATATCGAATTTCACGATTTACATGTCCGCCAGCAAAAGTATTGTCTAGATTTTCATCATTTAATGAATACACCGGAATATCTTTGGCTCCCATAGGCGATTTTACAATTACTCCAGTATTGATCATCCAAGCTGGATTTTTCTTAGACCTGAAGTCAAAGTAAAAACCAAGATTAAAACCCGGGTTTAAAGCAGACGATCCCATATTGGAAATAGTAGAAAAATTAGCACCGCCTTCAAGACCAAATTCTAAAAACTCTGAGTTGAGTTTATCTCCAAAGATTAAGGAAATCAAGACTTGGGATCGTGCTGTGGTAATACAAAAGAAAACGATAAAGATCAGAAAACTTTTTTTCATATGATTTATGAATTAAAGTCCAAAACGATACTGAAGACTGCCCAATACTTGTGTACGTGAACCTAAGAAACCGGCTTCTGCGCGAAACATAACGTGTCGGCTGAATTGATATTGAGATCCTATAATAAAGTTCCACATATCTTTTGGTCTTTTTTGAAGTGAATATTGAACAGATGAATCTGAAGCTGTACTCAATGCTCCGTCTAGAGTTGCTAAGAATGTACCTGCTCTATCTAAAGCTCTATCGGCAGTGTTATGTTTAGCAATATTAACTGGATTTTTTTGTTCAGCTGGAGTCAAACCATCCCACCAGTTATCTACTTTTGTTTGATTCTCAGAGACTTTTTGAAGTCCAGTGTCTACTTTAGCTTGGGCACTGCTTAGATCAATAAAATCAGATAAAGGCAAATCTCCATTGGTATCTCCAGAAATATGAACTCTAAAAGCTCCAACCCAAATTGCTATGTTAGTGTCTGGTTTATTAAATTTAAATGTTTTTCCTAATCTAGGACCAAAAATATAAGAGAATGCAGGTTTGTCAAGAGAACTAATATCTGTCCAAGCCATGTTCATATCTAGTGCAAACCAACCACCGCCAATACCAATTGTTGGGGTCATACCGATACCAAAAGTAGTAGCATCAAAATTGGCTTTAGTACTGAAACTTGCAATTTCAGACCAATTGTTATCTGCGTCTGGCACCCAAATACCAGCATTAATTTTTGTTGCCGTTTTGGCCTTTCCGAAAATTCCATAAATATTTAAAAAGGGAAGCAGCCACACATCAGGTCTAATCGTAAGCGCACCAGCTTCAACCGTTGATTTATTAAATCGTACAATTTCATCTAAGTTATATTGTGGGCCATGATTAAAGCCAATATTCAAATCATTAATAACAATTTCAGATTCCTGCCAAAAATAATTAACAGAAACTCCTGCAGAATAAGGAAGTTTATAGCCTTTCTGTGCTACTTTTTCTCCCCAGATTGGTAGTGCGTAAGGGTATTTTTCGACTTTAAGACTATCTTTTAAATCTTCATTTTTTTTACCTACAATTTTATCGGTATAAACCTGCGCAAAAATTTGCATGCTGAATAATAATAAAAAGGCTGATATTAGTGTATTACATTTCATTGATTAGAGTGTTTTAATGTTAATTAATTAAACTGCGAAAAATAAATATGTACTAATGCTATTATGGGAATCTTTTTATTGGTATGCGATATAGGTTTGTATTATAATTAAAGATTAAGGCTTAAGAATGTGTTAATTAGTGTTAAAGTTAACGAAATTTTCTTACCTCCGACAAAAATTAAATGAGAAAATGATAAAAGATTTAAAAATAATTTTAAGATATTTTTAAGTATTTTTCTTTTACTAATTATCGCTATCAATTACCAGTTTAAAAAATAATTGTATTTTTACAGCTGTGAAATGGATAACAATCATATTATCAATTTACCTGTTGGCATTATCTAATATGCCATGTGCGGATATGGAAGTAAACAGCGCTATGCATAAAACCGCTCAGTTTGCTTCAGAAGACAATCATTCGCACGACAAAAACAATGATTTATGTTCTCCTTTTTGTGTCTGCAACTGCTGTGGAGCACAAGTTCTAAGTTACCATTCTGCTGTAAGTTTTGAATTTCCTAAAACTTACAATCAAATTTCAATTGTCTTACCAAGTTATAGTTCTGTTTTTATTTCCAATTTCTTCGGAAGTATTTGGCAGCCCCCTCAAATAGCATAATGATTATGCCTGTTCAGTTCCGATAGTTGTCGGAATCGAAAACGGGCGAGAGAGTTGTGGACTTTCCACACATTTACAGACAATTCATTTGTCTAATTTCTCACGTCATTATATATTAAAATGTTAGATAAAATCATTCAATTTAGTATACGAAACAAATTCGTAATACTATTATTTACCCTTGCACTCATTGCTTGGGGAAGCTATTCGCTTAAAAATTTACCACTCGATGCCCTGCCGGATGTAACCAACAATCAGGTTCAGATTATTACAACGGCACCAACTTTAGCGAGTCAGGAAGTAGAGCAATTAATTACCTATCCTTTAGAAAGAGCTGTAAAGACCGTTCCAGATATCATAGAACTCCGCAGTATTTCGCGTTTTGGACTATCGGTTGTAACCGTTGTTTTTGAAGACGATGTAGATATTTATTGGGCTCGCGAACAAATATTTCAGCGTTTAAAACAAGCCGAAGAAAACATTCCAGATTATGTAAATTCTCCCGAATTAGCGCCAATTTCAACAGGATTGGGAGAAATTTATCAATATGATGTTTATGCCAAAAAAGGGTATGAAAACAAGTATAGTGCTGTTGAGCTAAGAACAATTCAGGATTGGATTATTATTCCGCAATTGCAGGGAATCCGCGGTGTTGCTGATGTAAGTACTTGGGGGGGAAAATTGAAACAATTCGAAATTGCCGTAAATCCGAATATGCTGAATAGTTTAGGTGTAACGATTACCGAAATTTTTGATGCTTTAGAAAAAAACAATCAAAATACAGGTGGTGCATACATCGAAAAAGACCAATACACGTATTTTATTCGAGGCGTCGGAATGGCAAAAGGCATAAAAGACCTTGAAAATGTTGTAGTTAAAAACCGAAACGGATCGCCTGTTTTGGTGCGCAATGTGGCGCAAGTACGCGAAGGAGTAGCTTTGCGTTATGGCGCTTCAACCAAAGACGGAAAAGGAGAAATTGTTTCTGGAATGGTTTTAATGCTCAAAGGAGAGAATTCTAGCGCTGTTGTAAACCGTGTTCACGAAAAAATGGCTCAGATTAACAAAAGCCTTCCAGAAGGTGTTGTTGCCGAGGCCTTTATAGACAGAGGGAAATTGGTAGACAATTCTATTAGAACCGTTGCGAAGAATTTATTAGAAGGAGCGTTAATCGTGATTTTTGTTCTGATTTTATTCTTAGGAAATCTTCGTGCAGGATTGATTGTTGCTTCTGTAATTCCGCTGGCAATGCTTTTTGCTGTTATTTTAATGAATGCCTTTGGAGTAAGTGGAAACCTGATGAGTCTTGGAGCCATAGATTTCGGAATCATAGTCGACGGAGCCGTAATTATTGTGGAAGCCACGATGCATCATCTGCAGCAATTCAAAAACAAAAAAGAATTGACCCAGCAAGAAATGGATGATGAAGTTTACAATTCGGCTTCAAAAATCAGGAATAGCGCCGCTTTTGGTGAGATAATTATCTTGATTGTATATCTGCCAATTCTAGCTTTAATTGGAACCGAAGGAAAAATGTTTAAACCAATGGCAATGACGGTTGGTTTTGCCATTATTGGAGCATTTATTCTTTCTCTGACTTATATTCCGATGATGAGCGCCTTGTTTCTTTCTAAAAAAACAGAACACAAAGAAAATTTCAGCGACCGCATGATTGCGTGGTTGGAAAGCCGTTATACGCCTTTGTTGAAAAAAGCTTTAGAATTTAAAAAAGTAGTGCTTTCTGTCGCGATTGGGTTATTTGCTTTTGCTTTTATTGTTTTCCAAAATATGGGAGGCGAATTTATTCCGACAATCGAAGAAGGCGATTTGGCAATCAATGCTACGATTATGACGGGAAGTTCGCTTACGCAGATGGTAGAAACTACAACCAAATACGAACAGATTCTGAAAGCTAAATTCCCAGAAATTAAAACGATTGTCACCAAAATCGGAAGCGGTGAAATTCCGACCGATCCGATGCCAATAGAAAGCGGGGATTTAATCATTGTTTTAAAAGACAAAAAGGAATGGAAAAGAAAATATCATAATTGGGAAGATTTGGCCAATGCCATGAAAGAGGAAATGGAGATTATTCCAGGAGCAAATATTGAGATTTCTCAGCCTATTCAGATGCGTTTTAATGAGCTAATGACAGGAAGCCGTTCTGATATTGCCATCAAGATTTTTGGCGACGATTTGGAAATCTTAGATGCTAAAGCGACTGAGTTAATTTCGAAAATAAAAGGAATTGACGGAATCGGTGATTTAAAAGCCGATAAAGTAACGGGATTGCCTCAAATTACCATCAAATACGATTATGATAAGATCGCGTTGTACGGACTGAATATTTCAGATATCAACCAAATTATTCGTTCGTCTTTTGCTGGAGAAGTGGCCGGAAAGATTTATGACGAAAGCAAAAGGTTTGATGTAGTGGTGAGAATGGACGAAAATAATCGTGCTGATATTACCGATGTCAGCAATCTTTTTATTCCGCTTCCAAGTGGACAGCAAGTGCCGCTTTCTCAGGTTGCTTCTGTTGATTACGAACAAGGCCCTGTACAGGTTATCCGCGAAGACGGAAAAAGAAGAATTACGGTTGGATTGAATGTTCGCGGAAGAGACATTAAAAGTGTAGTGGAAGAAATTCAGGCGAAATTGGATAAAAGTTTTAAACTTCCAGCAGGTTATTATGTAACATATGGCGGACAGTTTGAAAATCTGATTGAAGCTTCAAAAAGACTTTCTGTAGCCTTGCCAATTGCTTTGGGACTAATTTTGGTCTTACTGTATTTTACTTTCAAAAGTGCGAAACAAGCATTGTTGATTTTTAGTGCGATTCCGTTATCGGCCATCGGAGGTGTTTTTGCGCTTTCGCTGAGAGGAATGCCGTTTAGTATTTCTGCCGGAATTGGGTTTATCGCCTTGTTCGGAATAGCCGTTTTAAACGGAATTGTATTGATTTCGTATTTCAATCAATTAAAGACAGAAGGAATTTTAGATCCGTTTCAGCGCGTTCTTATCGGAACCAAAACACGTTTGCGTCCTGTTTTAATGACTGCAGCAGTAGCTTCATTAGGATTTTTACCAATGGCTTTATCTACAAGCGGCGGAGCAGAAGTGCAAAAACCTTTGGCAACCGTAGTAATCGGCGGATTAATCTCAGCAACTTTATTGACATTAATTGTTTTGCCGATTTTGTATTTATTGTTGGAGCGTGGGTTTAACCGCAAAGAACGCTAAGGTTTACGCAAAGCACACAAAGAAAAATTTAAAGAAAATGAAAAATTTATTATACAGTTTAAGAAAGATAACCTTTGCGAACTTCGCGCATCCTTTGCGGACTTTGCGGTTAAATGAGTTGCTATTAGCAAATAAGGTTTTGTGGTTAATTGCGTTTCTATTGGTTGCCCTACCTTCACAAGCACAGCAATCCATAAGCCTAGAAAAAGCAATAGAATTAGCGAAATCAAACAATGTCGACTTAAAAATTGCCGATAAGGAAATCGAAAAACAAACCGTTCTCAAAAAAGCTGCATTTCAGCCCGATCCACTTCAGGTGCAGTATCAAGGCGGGCAGTTTAATAGTGCCGATTACGATCATAATGTTTCGGTACAGCAGTTTTTTCCGTTAGGAAATATTACTAAAGCAAACCGACAATTGCAGGAAGAACTGGCAAAACTGGCAGAGAAAAGAAAAGCTTTGTCTTCTTACGAAATCGAAAAAGCAGTGACATTGGCCTATTATCAATATTTGTATGGTATTTCAATCCAGAAACTCAACTCAGAATTGAATGATATTTATACGAAGTTCTTGAAGAACGCTGAACTTCGTTTTAAAACAGGAGAAAGCGGGAATATTGAAGTAATTAGCGCTAAAGCGAAAGTAAAAGAAATTGAGACACAGAAAGCACAGTTAGAATATGACTTGGCAATTTATCAGAAGCAATTGCAGTTTTTTATCCAAACAGATGAAAATGTCATTCCAGATTCTAATACTGCTTTGCAATATAACTTTGCAGAAAATCAGGAAAATACAAAAGCAGAAACGCTAATGACCGATTTGTATCAGCAGCAGATTTCGGTTTATCAAAAAGAAGTAGGAACCTTTAAAGCTTTGCGTACGCCCAAAGTAGGATTAGGATATTTTGCTCAAACTATCAATACCGAATCTTTGTTTCAAGGATTTACAGCAGGATTGCAGATTCCGTTATTTGGCGGTGTTAATACGACAAAAGCAAAAGCGGCCGAAATCAGTATATCACAGTCACAATTGGCTTTAGATCGAAATAAAATGATGCTGAACTTGCAGAAAGAAGAATTGCAGAACAATTTCAAAAAGCAGCAGAAAAACTTAGCGTATTTCCAAAATGAAGGCTTGCATTATGCCAATCAGATTATTGAAACGGCTCAGAAAAGTTATGCCAATGGCGATATGAGTTACTGGTCTTATATCAGCTTTTTAAATCAGGCTATCGATATAAAAAAGCAATTTGCAGAAGCGACACATAGCTATAATCAAAGCGCTATCGAACTTCAATTTCCAACTATCAAAAACAATTAAAAATGAAAAATATACTTAGAAACTTAACTGCAGATTTAACCGCAAAGTTCGCAAAGAAAAATCGCACAGCTCGCAAGGAAATTAAACTTGGCGTGCTTTGCGGAACCTTTGCGCTCTTTGCGGTTACCTTAATAAGCTGTAACCAAAAGAAAGTAGAAGAAACTCAGGAAGAAGAAAAATCTACTACAGAAGTGGCGTTAAGCGCTTCTCAATACAAAACGGTTGGAATAGAAACCGGTATTGTAGAAGACCGAAATTTGAATAAAGTAATCAAAGCGAATGGCTATACAACTGTTCCTCCGCAAAATTCTGCTGAGGTTTCGACTTTAATTGGCGGAACGGTAAAGGATATTTTTGTTTTGGAAGGAACTTATGTTAACAAAGGAAAAGTATTGGCAACGATTCAGAATCTGGAAGTTATAGGAATGCAGGAAGATTATCAGTCAGCGGTTGCAAACGTGGAGTACTTGCAGTTAGAATATAATCGTCAGAAAACGTTGAGTGACGAAAATGTGAATCCGAGAAAGACTTTTCAGGAAGTAAAAGCCAAATTAGCAGCCGAAAGAGCCAGAGCGCAAGCAGCAAAAAACAAGTTAGATGCTTTGCATGTTAATACAAAAGGAACAACATCTGTCGTGCCAATTGTTTCGCCAATAAATGGTTTTGTTGGAAAAATCAATATTGCCAAAGGTGCTTTTGCCAATACAGGAGTTTCGCTTTTTGAAGTGGTCGACAACAGCCAGATGCATTTGGATTTGAATGTGTATGAGAAAGATTTAGGTTCGATTTCTATTGGTCAGGTAATTGATTTTGTCTTAACAAACCAGTCGAATAAATCGATTAAAGGAAAGATTTTCGGAATCAATAAGTCTTTTTCAAACGAAAGTAAAACAGTTGCAGTACACGCCAAAATTGATCCCGCTGATGCGAAAGGATTGATTCCAGGAATGTACGTTTCGGCAAATATTAATATTACCAATGCAACTGTTCCAGCACTTCCAAAAGATGCCGTGGTTCGTAATGCCGATAAATATTTTGTTTTTGTTCAAGAAGAAGGTCATGTAGAAGAAAAACAGGAACACGCAGCAGGCGAAAAAGAAGAAGCACACGAAGAAGAAATTCATTTTAAAGCTGTAGAAGTAATTCCAGGCACAACCGATTTAGGGTTTACAGAAGTTAAATTCGTTGATAAAATTGATCCTCAAGCGAAGATTGTTACAAAAGGCGCTTTTTATCTGCTTTCTGCAATGAAAGGAGGCGGGGAGCATTCGCACTAGTGGATTTTGCCACGAAGGCGCCAAGGCACAAAGTTTTTTTTAAAGATGCTAAGTTGCGAAGAAACTAAGGGACTAAGTTTTTTTTGCTGGAGCGGAATTTGCTCGCAAAGCCGCAAAGTTTTTTTAAAGCAGATTTAAGAGATTGATTTTAGTTGCCTCCAGCTTTAGCTGGAGGTAAAAAGAGACAATAAGAAAAGGCTTTAGCCAAAATGCGCAAGTTTGGCTAAAGCCTAGAGATTAGAATTGATTCAACCTCCAGCTAAAGCTGGAGGCAATTGAAATTTTGCCACAGATTAAAATGATTTTTATTTTATACAGATTAATAGTTTTTTTTAATTCTTTCAATCCTTTTAATCTGTGGCAAAAAAAACTTTGCGACTTTGGGTCTTTGCGAGATTAACTCCAGCATACTAAAAAAAACTTAGAGACTTAGTGCCTTCGTGGCAATAAACTTTACCACAAAATGCTTAAATTTAGGACATTATTTAAACAAAGTTTTGCTAACGTGAAACATGAAACGTGAAACTTTAAAAGTTAAAAAAGTTATCCATGATACATCAAGATAAAGAAGTAAAAACGATAAAAAATAAGGTCAAACCTTCCTGTTGCTGTTCTCATGACGAACCTGTACATTCAGATAATGACGGGCACAATCACGAAGGGCATGATCATGAACATAGCGCAAACGGCAGTCTTTTTCAATTGTTCCTGCCATCGATCATATCTTTTGTTTTATTGATTATCGGAATCGGTTTAGACAATTATTTTCCGCAAGATTGGTTTAAAGATTATGTTAGAATCGTTTGGTATGCAATTGCCTATCTTCCGGTTGGACTTCCGGTTTTAAGAGAAGCTTACGAAAGCATTGTAAAAGGAGATGTTTTCTCTGAGTTTTTCCTTATGTGTATTGCGACAATTGGTGCGTTTGCCATTGGCGAATATCCTGAAGGTGTAGCTGTTATGCTGTTTTATACGATTGGAGAAACCTTTCAGGGAATGGCGGTTAACAGAGCTAAATCGAGCATTAAAAGTCTCTTAGACCAGCGCCCAGATGAGGTAAATATTTTAGAAAATAATGTTGCAGTAAAAGTAAAAGCCAAAGACGTTCAAATTGGAGCGGTTATTCAGCTTAAAGCTGGAGAAAAACTAGGATTAGATGGTGTTTTGCTATCAGATTCAGCTTCGTTTAATACAGCAGCTTTAACAGGAGAAAGCAAACCAGATACTAAAAAGAAAGGCGATATAGTTTTGGCCGGAATGTTAAACGGAAATACCATTGCAGAAGTAAAAGTAACAACTGCTTACAACGACAGTAAACTGTCTAAAATCCTGGAGCTAGTCCAAAATGCCACAACTAAAAAAGCGCCAGCGGAATTATTCATCAGAAAGTTTGCGAAAATTTATACCCCAATTGTAGTCTATCTGGCAATTGCAATTTGTTTGCTTCCAATGCTTTTTGTAGACAATTATGTTTTTAGCGATTGGCTTTACAGAGCTTTGGTTTTCTTGGTTATTTCTTGTCCGTGCGCTTTGGTTATCAGTATTCCGTTGGGTTATTTTGGCGGAATCGGTGCTGCAAGTAAAAACGGAATTCTGTTTAAAGGCAGTAATTTCCTTGATAGCATTTCGACGATTCAGAATGTGGTGGTAGACAAAACGGGAACTATGACCGAAGGTGTTTTTAAAGTTCAGGAAGTCATTATAAAACCCGAATTTGATCAGGCAGAAATCTTAAAACTGGTCAATGCTTTAGAAAGTAGAAGCACGCATCCAGTAGCAACGGCCATTCATAATCATGTTGGATCAATTGATCCTTCTGTTGAACTGAAAGATATTGAAGAAATTTCAGGCCATGGATTGAAAGCTTCTTATAACGAAAAAGAATTGCTGGTAGGGAATTTTAAACTTTTGGATAAATATGTGATTTCGTACGATATTGATCCATCTTCAATTGTTTACACGACAATTGCAATTGCTTACGGAGGTCAATTTGCAGGCCATCTTACAATTGCCGATGAAATTAAAGAAGATGCGCAAGAAACGGTTTCAAAACTAAAAGCATTAGGAGTTAAACTTACTATGCTGAGTGGAGACAAAGCGAATGTCGTTCAGTTTGTTGCAGATAAAATCGGAATTAAAAGTGCTTTTGGTGATTTGCTTCCAGAAGATAAAGTCAATAAAGTCAACGAAATTAAAGCTAAAAACGAAACCGTGGCCTTTGTTGGCGATGGTGTAAACGATGCGCCGGTAATTGCTTTGAGCACAGTCGGAATTGCAATGGGAGGTTTAGGTAGCGATGTTGCGATCGAAACAGCAGATATTGTTATTCAGGACGATAAACCTAGTAAAATTGCAATGGCAGTCAATATTGGGAAACAGACCAAAAAGATTGTCTGGCAGAATATTACACTCGCTTTTGTAGTAAAGGCTTTTGTACTAATTCTAGGCGCGGGCGGACTTGCCACAATGTGGGAAGCTGTTTTTGCAGATGTTGGAGTAGCGCTGTTAGCTATATTAAATGCAGTTCGAATTCAGAGGATGAAATTTTAGGATGGAATATTAGTCTTATTTTGATACAAATGTGGTTTATTAGGGCTGTTTAGCATATTAAGAATAATAATCTTGTGTCAAAAAATCAATCTTATGGAAATAAGTCTAAAACAACCTGTTGTCAATAAAAGATTTTCATTACCTGAAAATATCTATCTATTAGAAAAAACAAGTGTAATTCTTGGTAATGGTAAATTTGTGGCTCTAGGACATTTTAATGGTGGTGAATATTATGCAATTATTACCATTTATAATGAAAAATTAGAATATAAAATATTAGAAGATTTAGGAGAAGTTTTTAAAAAATATCATGGTATTTCTTTAATTGCGATTGATGATAATCATTTTGCAATAATAGATAATGCTGATTCAATCTATATTTTTAATGATATAAATCAAAAACCATCTTATATAAAAATCGACAATATTTCAATCCTCGATACTTTTAGCAAGCATGGACAAGCGCCGAGAGTTTATAATTATTCTGTTATCAGCAATAATGAATACTATAATATTGTATTTTCAGAACCTATTTGTAGTACAGAAGCAAGATATATTGCTGAATTGAATGTAAACAAAGAAAAAGGTAAAGCTGAATGGGAAAAAATATATTCAATCTATGATAAAAAAACTCCAATAATAGGGCATTCATTATATAATGGAGCAAATTTTTATGTCTTTTTAGAAGGTTCAGATCATGGCAGTGTAAATAGATATGGAATGGATTTTTATGCTTTGGTTGAGTTAGATTTTAATGGAAAATTAATAGAAAAAATTTATGAAGTTTCAGGTTTGAAAAATGGTTCAAAAAATCCTACTGGAAAAAAATATGGTATAAGAGGAAATTTTACATCCTCGGCAGAATATTTAATTATGACACCAGTTTTTAAAAGTGATGATTGGAAAGGAAAACAAAAGTTATTTTCTATTAAAGAAAAAAAACTTATTGATATTCAATTACCAAGAGGGGCAAAAGATTTTAGAATTATTGAACATAAGTATGATGTTTTTTGGCTGACAGATTTTGATAATGAAATATTGATTTATCATTGATTAAAGTAAACCTCGGAAAACAAACTAAAAAGATTGTTTGGCAAAATATTACATTGGCTTTTGTAGTAAAAGCTTTTGTCTTAATTCTAGGCGCTGGTGGACTTGCCACGATGTGGGAAGCTGTTTTTGCTGATGTCGGCGTGGCGTTATTAGCGATATTAAATGCGGTTCGAATTCAGAGGATGAAATTTTAAGATAAAAAAGCCCGATTCGTATGAATTGGGCTTTTTACTTATTTTTTTAAATGTTTTTGCTCTTGAATTTCTCCATTACCAAAAGACCAATTTTCATGACCATTATTTTCTAGTAAAACAATAATTATGTTGTTGATTAAGATTTCAGTTGAAGCCGAAATTTTCGAAGCAATTTGGTGATATAGTTTTTTCTTTTGCTCTAAAGTTCTTCCTTGTCCTGCAGTTATTTGCACAAAAATGATTTCGTCAGAATGCGAAATTCCTAAATAACTTTTAGGATATTTTAATTGATGCGGTTCTAGTTCTTCAATCACATGAAAATAATCATCGACAGGAATATTAAATTCTTCGGCTAAAGATTGATGAACAGCTTCAGAAATAGTATTTTTTGTTTCAAGCGAAAGCTTTTTGGGAAGACTGATTCTAACAAATGGCATTTTATTCAGTTTTTTAATCAACAATAAAAGTACAAAAATCAAATTATTTATTGATTATATCCTTCCATCGATTTTCAGAATAGAATTTTTGAAATGCGGCATTAGATAATAATGATTTTAAGTTTAAATCGCCTCTAAGGTGATTTAAACTTAAAAAATCTAAAGCAATACTTCGATATTGCTCTTCATTGGTCTGATTGTAAATTTTACCGAAAAGTTCCGCAGCTTCAAAGTTTTGGTTGCTTGTCATTCCGCCCAGAATCATTGAGGCGTTATTGTAGTTTTCATATACTTTCTGAAATTCTTTTGTGGCATAATATTTTTTAGCCAAGTTGATAAGACTTAAAGTGTCTTCTATATCTTTTTTATTCTTTTCTGAAGCATCAGAAGCTGTCGGGAGCGTATAATTAAAACCATAATTTAGCGCGTAAATCTTTAAAGGAAGCAGACCTAAAGCGGTTCGTCTTTTATCGGTTTCATTTTCTTTTAAAATTCCTCTAAAACCTGATGCTTCACCGTTTTGGGTCCAATTTACTTGCGTTCCGTAAAGTTGCTTGTAATTGAGATTACATTGAACTCTATCATATAAAAAGGCATAATTTTCCATGTCGAGTTCTTTGGTTTCTTTTAATTTTTCCATTTCATGTAAAGCCGCTTTTTGAAATAGAATATCTTGATCTGAATGTTGTACAATCAGCCAGAAATTATGAGCGCCGTCTTTACCAATTTGAGATATTTTGAGCCAGCCGTGATTTTTCAAAATCTCTTTTGCGGTCGAAAGATTTTTAAAATCTAACTCGTTAATCTTCTGCTGTAATTCATTCAATTGCGCAGGATCAGAAGTTTGAATTTTAGAATATCGTATTCTCTGATCTTCAATTCCCATTGCAATAATTTGCTTTCGAAGTTCTGGCAGCTCCAGCGTTTTTTCATATTCTTTTTCTTTTAAATGCGCTTTTTGCGTTATGGCTTTCCATTCTTCAGGATAATTATTTCGAATGAAATCAAAATATGGATCGATCAATAATTGGTCTGCTTCGGTCCAACCTTTATCCAATGAAAAATTTAAATACTGAAATGCTTTTGTATTATTTTCGTCAAGCGAATACATTCCAGCCGCTTTGTAGGCACTTAAAGCATCGGGTTTTTCAATTGAAAATGCCTTTTCTAGTTTTGGAATAGCGTTTTTATAATCTTTTTGAAGATGTAGTAACGAAGCTTCTGCAATTAAAGCTTCGTATTCGATATTGTTTTGCGCTTTAGAAGTATAAAAACTAAATAGCAATAAGACAAATCCAAATTGTTTCAGATATTTTAAACTCATTTTTTCACCTTTTGTAAGATGAAAATACAAATTATATTTTTATGTATTTGAAACAAAACGTTTTAAAAATCCAATTCAATTATGTTTTCATTATTCTCCAAAGTAATTTTTACCGGATTACTTTCAGAAGGAATTTGAGTTGGATACCAATTTCTAGTAGGTTGCACCAGAATTAATAAGCCTTCATGATCGCCAATTGCAGCAAATTTATCGGTATTAGTATTTTGAGAAAAGAAATGCAATCCGTGTTCTTCAATTAATTGATTTCCTAATTGTAATGGACTTTCCGTAACAATTCCGATTTCGCTAATGTTTAAAATAGAAGTAGCGTTAAATTCTCCAATTTGTTCGTTGTTAAGATCATGTCGAGCAATGAATTCGAGTAAATTTCCGTTGTGATCAAAGAAATAAATAGAATGTGCATTCCAATTTTCGAAATTCGTAACGACACTTTTATCTTCTAAAACAATTAAATCAACTTTGTCTTTGCACCATTGAATAGCTTCTTCAAGCTGATTTTCGGGAATATTGAAAGCAAAATGATATATGGAATTAAACTCTTTGTCTTCGACAAATTTTAAAATAGAAGTTCCTGCTTGGAATGTTATCGATTTTTGGTCATTTTCCAGAATGAAAAGCCCAAAAATGTTCTGATAAAATGCTTTCGTTTTTTGAATATCGTTTGTTTTAATTTGTATCTGATCTATTCTCATGACAATAATTTTTTATAAAAGAAAAAAGCTTCTTTTGAATGATAAACAAATTTAGAAAATGCCCGTGATATCAAGGATGCAACGCTATTTTATACGTCAATGAAAGGATAGTAAATAAGTATTGGCTGAAGTTAAATTGCATCTTTTTAAATGTTTTAATAAAGTTACAAAAAACACAAACAGTCATTGTTGCAAGATTATCTAAAAAACTTTCATTTTAAAATTTTTGAATTTGTAATCGTTGAGTTTAAAAAAATCGCTTTTTCAAAAGCATAGCTCTATTTTTGTAAGCTTCGGAGAAGCGAAATATTTATAGCAAAGAATAAACGTTTACAATATAAAGCTCCGGAGGTGCGACATATATTTAGGTTGCAAAAAAAATATGTCGCACCTCCGGAGCTTTTTTTATTCGTCTTATTGTAATTCTATAAATATTTCACCCCGCTGGGGTTTTACATATGAATTCAATTTTATTACTCGATTATATTTCACGATTTAAGAAAAGTTGAGAAAGAAGAAAAGTACTCAAGATTTAATAGCTGAAATGGATAATATTTATTTAGTTTTTAGAATAAATATTTCTAAAATAAAAAAGCCCATTTCGTAAAGAAATGGGCTTAGAAAATTTGCAAATTTTGGGGCAAATGCAAATCCATCAACTAACTTATTTTGGCATTTCTGGAATTATAGTTCGTCTTGTTGGAGTGCTTAGAGTTTCTATAAATGCGAGTAAATCGCTGATTTCTTCTTTGCTCAAATCTAGTTTTCTAAGCATTGGATCTGCTTTTGGAATAAGTGAATCTCTTGCAGTTCCTAAGTATTTCTTTTGAACAGGAGACGGATTTCCTAAATTGTATAGTTCGACAACATCCAATAAGGTTGGAAAATGTCCGTGATGCATCCATGGTTTTGTGTTTACGACTTCACGGAGCGTTGGCGTTCTAAATTTGCCAATATCTTTTACCTCTTTCGTCACATTATAACGTCCGAAATCTTCATTTTTTGTTCCAAATAAAGTTTGTCCGTCATTATGAAACTGATTGTCGCTGAAATAAGGCGTATTATGGCAATTGATGCATTGTGCTTTGGTTCTAAACAAATGCATTCCTTTTACTTGCTGATCGGTAAATGCGTCTGATTTTCCGCTTACAAACTGATCAAATTTACTTTTCGGACTATTGATTGATCTTTCGAAAGTGGCAATGGCGTATTGAATTCTTTCTAAAGTTACTTTTTTATCGCCAAAAGCGGCAGTAAATAAAGAATTATACCCTTTAATTTTTGCAATTTTATCAACGGCAATCGTCAGTTTTTCGTTCATTTCTAAAGGATCCTGAACAGGAAATTGTGCTTGATCTTCGAGACTTGACGCGCGTCCGTCCCAAAACAGAGAAGTTGCATACGCCGAGTTCAAAATTGTCATCGAATTGCGTTTTCCAGTTTGGCGATCATGGCCAAAAGAACGCGTTAAATTATCCGTCCAACCCAATTCAGGATTATGGCAGGAAGCACACGCAATTTGTCCGCTTTTAGACAACCTCGCATCAAAAAACAATATTTTCCCTAAACTTTCCTTTTCTTTAGAATACGGATTATAAGCCGGATACGGAACCGCAGGCAAAACGCCAATATCCTGAAATTTGGCTTTATCGACATTTTCGTGTAATTCTGCAGCAGGCCATTTTGACAAATCTCCGCTGGAATACAGTTTCCGTAATTCCTGAATGTCAATATAATCGGGATCTTCGGCTGTTTTATAAGCCGATAATCCAAGTAAGAATAGGAGAGGGAAGATTAGTTTTTTCAATTCTTTTTGGTTTTTGTTTTTTGTTCTTTTTTGTTTCAGGTTTCAAGTTTCACGTTCTGTTGCAACGTGAAACTTGAAACTTGAAACCATTTTCATATTAAAGAGAAACTTCTTTAGGACATGAAATGCTCAATGCTGTTGGTTTTGGATATGTTTTGTTATTGTACATTCTGTATTGTGTCGAAACCGTTCCTCCAAACAGTTTATCGTTGGTCAGTTTTAATTCAAATGAAATTTCATATAAACCTGCGCTGATTTCTTTATATGTCCCTTCTCCAGAAATGGCAATAACATGCGTATTTGCAGCGCTTGATCCGATCGTAATATCTTGCGGAATCACGAGAACGGTTCCTTCTGTTTTGCTATTTCCATTTGCTGGGAAAAACTCCAAAGCCGAAGTGATATTAAATCCAGGCGAAATTGCCGCAGAGTTACTTTCGTTAGAAAACCATCTTTTTAAGCCAAAAGAGTTGACTGTATTTGTCCCGCTAGAAACGTTAAATCCGATTTTGAAGGCATCGTGGTAAATGTCATCGTTAGGGTTTGTGGTGCCTTTATCGCTATATAAAATGGCGTTTGGATCGTCTTTGGTAACGACAACTGGATAAGTTAAAGCATTAAAAGTCTGCCATGTACAGTTTCCATTATTATTAAACCAATGTTCGCCATAAGTCAGATAAAAGGCATTTGTTGGATCTGTAAATTTAGATGCTGGATTGGCCTGAATATCTCTCGGAGATTTTATTGGTTTTACGATAGTTAGATTGGTATTTCCTGTAGCAGTGTAATTAGGAATATTTATTAAAGTAATCTTCGATTCGTAACGGGCATCATCATTTTGAAGATCTTCTAAAAGAGTTAAATGATACGTCACAGAACTTCTGTTATCTCCAAAATCATCATGCGTTAAAGAATATTCAAAACCATTTTGAAACTTGAAAAAGTTAGCGTTTTCAATTTCCTCGGGAAAGAAACCATTTGGAAAATTTACTTTAAAATCGATTGTTTCGCCTACTTCGCCTTTCATATTATATTGCGTTACCGGAAAAGTATAATTGGTGGCAATCGTTCCTAAATCTATTTTGAAAGTATTGTTTGGATAGGCCGAATTTAAATTCCCGATATGAATATCAGGATCAGAAACCGTTTCAAGCTTTAGATTAATACTTTGATTTGCAGTCCATCTTTTATCAAAAGAAACAAAAATAGTATCGGTTAGTCTGTTTCCTTGAAATGAAAGCTGATTTACCGGATTTACGCTAAAACTATTTGCAACGCCAGTTGTTTCTGAACTAAAATTGGCTGTAACGGCTTCTTTTAAGAAACGAGTGGTAAGAGTTACAGGAACTTTTAATGTTTTTACAGATTTGTTTTCATAAGTAGATTGAGGAACTAAATTTCCGTTTATAGCTGGATATTCGAGCGGAGAATTATCTGCTTTTACCAAGAAGTTAAATCTTAAATATGGATCAATTTCAGAACCTAATTTATAATCGTCTTTGGAACAGGAAATGTATAATAGGGCGGTAAATAATAAGCTAAATATCTTAATACGAGTCATTTTGCTGCAAGTTTGGGTTAAGATTAGTATTGAATGTTGGAATTGGCAGTACATATTTTAAAGACGGATAAGTCAAACTGCACACATTTGCAAGACAGCCATCGGTTCTAGAAACATCTTTATGGTTTCTGGCAATATCGAAGAACAAAAAGCCTTCAAAACACAATTCTTTTCTTCTTTCTAAAAAGATATCTTCTTTTAGATTTGCTGTATTGGTCAGTAATGAAGCATTGGCGCGGGCGCGAATCGTGTTAATGTCTGCCATTGTAATTTCAGCCCTGTTGGTTTGTAAAGCTGCTTCGGCACGAATCAAATACATTTCGCTAAGTCTGAAAGCAACATAACCTGCATTGTCTTGAAACTTTTTGGTAAAACTGTAATTTACGTAAGTCTGAACGCCATCAACTAGCGTGAAAAGTGGTTTTACTAAGAAAAGCTGCTTTCTTAAATCATTGTTTTCATATAAATTAATCAAATCATTTGAAGCGGTATATTTTTCAAAACTCAAATCTGTACTATAGCCAAATACTTTAGACATTGACCCTGAAACATTGTTTTCGCTATCTTTCGGAATTGAAAATTCAAGCAGAATTTCTGAAATTGGAAGATCTGGTTTTGCCCATTCTGCAACTAGGTTTTCTTTACTGGTTAAAACGGTTCCAGAATTGGCAATAACATCATTTGCTGTTTCGTAAGCATTTGCCCAATCTCCTTTTTGAAGATAAACTCTGGCCAATAAAGCTTTTGTGTTTTTTTGATTGAAAAAAGAATACGCAGCGCCAGAAAGCAAAGAGTTATCCGAATAATTAGCAATGGCAGTCTGCAGATCATTGATAAGTAAAGCATACGTTTCTGCAGCGGTTTTACGTGCAGGATATTGTATTCCGGCTTTTATAGATGCTGTACTGTAAACGATTCCTAAATGCGAAGCATCTGCAGTGTATTTATAATCCTGACTGTAAACCAGCGATAAAAGAAAATGCGTATAAGCTCTTATAGCCAATGCTTCTGCTTTGATCTGATTTTTCTCTGCATCGGTAGCATCTGTTAGGGAAGGAGTATATTCTAAAATTAGATTTGCCTGATTTATAATATCATAGCTCTCATCGTAAAATGATTTGTAATTACTCGTCAATGCCTGATCATCAAAAGAATATACTTGTTCAACATTGGATGGTGTCGAAATCTGTCCTCTAAGACTTCCTGTTGCAATTGGTGCGAATTTTATATTTCCGCCTTGTAAATCTGCATAAACAGCATAACGTTCTGGTCGAACATTGGCTTCTAGTGAAGAATAAAGCCCTCTAAGCGCTTGCAGAACCCCTGTTTTATTCTGCAAAAGTTCGTCTATAGAGGTTTGTGTTCCTGGTTCTTGTTCTAAAAAGTCACTGCAGCTTTGCAATGAAAATAGTAGAAAAAATATGGATAGGTATTTTGAATATTTCATTTTCTTAAAATTTAGCATTAACTCCTAACGAAATTGTTCTTGCCTGTGGATAGATGTAACTGTATTCACGTACGCCGTTCATTCCTTTTGGACTTTTTTCTTTGTACCAATATGCCACATTGGTAGCATCGGCAAAAACAGAAAGTGCATCTAGAAAAGTATTTTTTAACGGTACGTTATAGCTTAGATTAATATTGCTGATTCTGATGTAAGTGGCATCGTAAACGTATTTACTTAAGTTGGTTATAATTGGCGAAAGTGTCACGGCAGATTGTGTAACATTATCACCTGGGTTTCTCCAATAATCATAAGCATTTACAGAAAGATTTCTGTTTGTTGTTACATTATACTGATCAATAAGAACACTTGATGCTAAAAAGTCTCCGCCAATTTGGTAATCGCCTCTAATCGATAAAGTAAGATTATTGTAAAACGTAAAATTATTATAGAAACCTCCGTAAGCATCTGCCTGTTTGTCTCCAATAGGTTCCCAGTCAGCGATTGTGTATAATTCACCATATGTTTTAGCATCGTAAACTTGACCATTTTTCTGAACAAGATCTCTTCCAGTAGCAGGATCTACGCCAACCCATTTAACTCCCCACAATGTTGTAGTGCTGTAGCCAATTTTTTGTGCCAATGCAAGATTTGCTACAGAATAGTCGCTTCCTAAACCTTTTAAATCGGTTACTTTGCTGTCTACTGTAGAAATATTGAACGCTGTTGTCCATTTAAAGGCGTTGCTTTTTATCCATTTAATTCTTGTAGTAAGTTCAAAACCTTTGTTGTACATGCTTGCAGCATTTAATTGTATTGAACTATAACCCGTTTCAGTAGGAATGTCTCGGGCTGTAATTAAATTGCTTTTATTATCATAGTAGTATTCTAAAGTCAATTCGATTCTTTTGAAAACATTAAAATCAAATCCAGCATTGAATTTTGTGTTTTTTTCCCAACTTAATCTACCGTTTGGCGCCGCTCCAGGCGTTGCTTCTATATCGCCATTGTATCCATTTTGGCTGATATTGTACAAACCTTTAGATCGGTACGAACCAATTTTAGAATTTCCTGTTGTACCATAACTGGCTTTTAATTTCAGGAAATCAATCCAAGAATTAGAATTCAGAAAATTTTCATTGCTAATAATCCATCCAGCGCCCAAACCACCGTTATGAGCCACATCGGTATCATCTCCAAAAACAGAACTCTGGTCACGACGATAATTGGCCAATAAGAAATAGCGTTTTTTGTAATTGTAGTTTACTTGCGAGAACAAAGAAACTCTCGAGTTATAGCTAATTTCGTTTCTATAACTCTGTCCATCTGTAGATTCATCTTTAGGCGTATCTGGATTATCGTCTCGTATTGCTTCAGAAACTTTATGAATGTATTCTGGGTTTAAAAATCCAATTCCAGCTTTATAATTAAAATCAGTTTTATCCTCAGCAAGTTCAAAACCCACTACACCATCAATTTCATGAGTTTCGTTCCATTGTTTATTGAATAAAGCTTGTCCTTGCCAGTTCCATTTGGTAGAATTTCTCTGATTGATAACACGACGACCCCAAGCTGGGCGCGAAATTCCATCCAACATAAAAGTACCGTTAGACTGGCCGCTTTCATTGGCTGCAGAAAAATAGCGATCCTGTTCTTTATCGGTATAATCCATACCAAAAAGAGTCGAAAATTTAATATTTTTATTGAGTTTATAAGACAAATTCAAACTCCCTAAAAGACCAAAAGTCTGTGCTTCGTTTTTATTTTGCTCAATTGCCGCTAAAGGATTTCCTCTTGTTGTACCGCTTACGCCCAAATTGGCATACGAACCATCAGCATTATACAAGGCAAGCGTTGGAAGGTAGGCGAAACTATAAAAGATATTTGGAGCATCTTTTTGCACATAACTAGGATTCAGCATCAAATTGATATCCCATTTGCCAGAGTTGTAACCCAAATTAATTCCCGCGTTTAACTGTTTGGTTTCATTGCCAATCTGCGGTTCATCGATTTTGGTGTAGCTTACATTAGTTCTATACGAAAATTTAGAAGTAGAACCCGAAACATTAAAATTATACTTATTGTATATTCCTGCACGATTTAATATATTAAACCAATCGGTATTGATACCATTGTACGAAACAGGAACATAACCTGGAGTAGTATTTTTCATGAACTCATTTCGCAGTTCTGTATATTGTTCTCCGTTTAAATATTTAATCTGATTTATGGCAGAAGAAACTCCCAGCTGATTGGAGAAACCAAATTGTGTTTTTCCTTTTTTACCCTTTTTGGTTGTAATTAAAATTACACCATTAGCTCCGTCAGCACCATAAATACCAACCGCTGCAGCATCTTTTAAAACAGAAATAGTTTCAATATTCTCTGGAGCAATTTTCATTAACGGATTCGCTAGATTTTCGGCATAATCGCCATTTCCATTAAAATTGGCACTGTCAATAGCATATTCTTCGCTCATTACAACACCATCAATAATAATAAGAGGTTGAGACGAAGTTCCAGTAATGGCGCCACTTAAAGAAGACAAAGTACCTTGTCCGCGAATATTGATTTTAACCGGACCGCCAACGCCCGAAGTATTTTCAACCATAACTCCGGCAATCTGCCCCGTAATCATTTTATCAAAACTTTCAGAAGCCTGTTCAACCGCAATATCTTTTGCCTGTAAAGTCGAAATACTTCCAACAATTTCTTCTTTTAATTTCGTTGTGCCGTAAGAAGAAGTAATCACAACAGGATTCAGCTCATCGGTAGTTTCCTGAAGATAAAAAACAAACGTTTTTTTGTCTTCTGCTTTTTGCGACTGACTTTCCATTCCTAAAAATCCAGCTTCAAGAACCAGATTTTCGATATTGCTTCCTTTTAGCTGATAAACAAACTTTCCGTTGAAATCGGTTATAGCGCCCATTCCAGTTCCTTTTATGCGAATAGAAGCGCCTGGAAGAGGCTGTCTGTCTTTTGCATTGTAAACCGTTCCGCTAATCATTCGCTGCGTTTCCTGAACAGTATTATTTGGACTATCAGAAATTGAACTCGTTAAAAGAACTTGTTTTTTCTGAATGTAAAACGAAATGTTTTTATCTTTTAATAACTGCGTTAAAGCCGTTTCTAAACTGACATTATTTACATCTAAATCACCAAGCTGATCGGCATCGATTTTTCTAGCATTATAAATGATCCTAAAATCGGTTTGCTCTTCAATAGATTTGATAATTAGGTTTATAGGTTTGTTTTTTGCATGTAATGTTATGAGTTTATTCTGAGAAAATCCTTTAAATCCAGATATGAGGAGGGCTAAGAAAAACAGAATTTTTCTTAAAGCGGGCTGTATCGTAAATGTCATGTTTATTTATTTATCGCGGATTGGTGATGGTAATCGTTTTTTGTTTAATGGAATAATTAAAAGGCGTGTCGCGTTTTAGGAGATCTAAAATGTTCTCGACACTAGATTCGCTAATATTTATTGTACCAGTAAAATTCTGTCTGGCCAAATCAGAATTTTCATTGATAATTTCAACGTCGTAGGTACGCTGAATAATTTTAGCGATTGTAGAAAATGGGGTGTCTTTAAATGCCAGTTCTCCTTTTGTCCAGGCAGCGTAAAGGGAAACATCAACATTTTTGAGGGTAATTTTTTTAGCATTATTTTGCCAAGTTGCCATTTGATTTGGCTCAAGCAAAATAACATTCGAAGGATCTGCGGTTTCTGACATTTGGATGCTTCCTTCTACTAAAGTGCTGTTAACAGTAGGATTTTCGGGATAAGCGCTCACATTAAACTTTGTCCCAAGAACCTTAATATCAACCTGATTGGCGTTTACAACAAACGGATGCTCTTGATCTTTGGCTACTTCAAAAAATGCTTCACCGGTCAAGTATACATTTCTGTTTCCGTTTAGGCCAAATTGTTCCGGATAACGCAAAGAACTGCCGGCATTTAAACTTACAATAGTACCATCTGAAAGTTTAAGTTTAAAGCGTTTTCCGTATGGAACCGAAAGTGTGTTGTAAATCACTTTATGGTCCTGAACTTTACCAAAATAAATAATTTCAGTCGGAAATTTTTTGGCAATCAAATCACCTTTGTCATTTAACAATGCGGTTTCTTTTTTTCCAGATATATATTCCAGACGGCCGTCGCCCAATTCCAGAACAATTTCTTTTGGAGTTTCAGATTTGCTGTTAAATAAGTAAAAAGTCGTTCCTAACCCTAAGAACACTAAAAATATCGCAGCATATTGTAAATACTGTCTAATGCTATTTTTTGGTTTCATCTGGATTACCGGAACCGTTTCAATAGATAAATCAGAAAAAAGAGTGGTCAATGCCCAAATCTTTTTCGCTTTTATAAATTGTTTTTTGTTTTCTTCTGATGCCTCAATCCAATCAAAAAGTGCCTGAACTTCTTGTTCTGAAGCTTCATTAGAAAGGTATTTATGTATTATTTCCGATGTCATATTTGCGTTTTAAAACTTCTCGCCATTATAAGTACACCTCAGAATTAAAATACCCTACCTTTTATTCTTAATTATTATAAATAAGGATAAAAATTAAGAACAAATAATCAGATAATCGGGTTTTTAAAATCTTCAAAGCCTTTGTCATATGGGCTTCGACAGCTTTTAAAGAAACTCCCATTTCTTCGGCGATTTCTGCATTTTTTTTATTCTCGAAACGTTTTTTTATAAAAACTTCTCGCGTTTTTGGTGGCAGATCGCTAATAGATTCCTGAATAATACGTTCTAACTCGGTTAATTCTAAAGTGTCGAACTGAATAGAGTTTAAAACCTCAATATCCAATTCTCGCTCTTTGTGGTTTAAGAGGTCATTTTTGAATTTGTCCTTCACTTTATTGTGGCGAATTAAATTCAAACATTTTGATTTGGCATAGGTAAACAAGAAAGCCTGAATTCCGTTAATAGATTCCACATTTTCTTTATTTTGCCATAAGTGTAGTAAGGCTTCCTGAGCCAGATTTTCGGCTTCGTCCTGATCATAAATGAACTGAACGCTGAAAGACTGGATTCTTCTAAAGTATTTATCGTAAAAAAACTTGAATGCAGTTTCGTCGCCTTCCTTAAAGGAATGGAAAAGATCTAATTCGTAACGGGCATTATCATTCATTAAACGAAATTTACTTTGAAAAAAGCAATATTAAGTAAATTCTAAAAATAACTCAATTTTGCTCAGAAAGCGGCAAATATAAAAGTTTATTTATATTAATTCTAAATAAAATAAAAATAAAGACCTTTCTTGAAGAAATTATTCAGAATAGGTTTATTTAACTGCTAATTTGACTGCTAAGTCAACCGCAAAGAGCGCAATCCCGATGGCTATCGGGATACGCAAAGTTCGCAAAGTTTTTTACCAAAGCTTTGCGAACTTTGCGTTTTAATAAAGCTTTGTATAGAATAAATCTTTGCGCTCTTTGCGGTTAAATAAGCGGTTTCAAAAAATATCAAAGATTGCTATACAATAATTACAGTGTATGAAAATCGGATGAACCATCAAAGTGTTTGTGAAGCACTTCCTGAAAAATTGGTTCTGTATTTTGAACGCTGGCAAACAATGTCATACAGGATTGAAGATTTTCTAAGTCAATGCTTTCAAAAATATCAGAAACATTTTCTTCCTTTTTGATTAGTTCAGAAGTGATTTCTATAAGATGTTTTCCTAGAATTGGATGCTCTAAAAAAGCAATTGCTTCATCGGCATTTTTGATTTCGTAAAATTTGGAAGTATCACTAGAACCCATTCCTTTTATCTGCGGAAATATAAACCACATCCAAGGAGATTCTTTCTTACCATTCTTGATTTCGTCTAGAGCTGTCAGATACAATTTATTCTGAGCATCTAAAAAACGAAGCAGTCCATTATTGTTGTAGGCCATTACTTACTGATATTTATTTGGGGTATCAGGCCATAAATCTAGTCAAAATATGTTTACTTGTATAGAGGCAGATTCTTTTTTTAATGCCATTTTTTAACATTTTAAGCAGAATAATTTAGAAAAGCGATTCGGCGTAAAATTGGATAGATTTATTTTGCATTAACAGATAAAATCGTATTAATAAATGATTTTATTGTTATAAAATGAAGTTTTAGTTGGTGATTCTGTTATGATTTTCCTATTTTTATGAACAAGCGGTTTCTAAAACTGCTGTATTCTTTAAAATTAGAATTGATATTTACTTCTTTATAATATCAATATTTTTCAACCGGGCAGTCTCGCCCATAAAAAATAACATGCTTATGAAAATAGGATTAATCGGATTCGGAAAAACTGGAAAATCAGTAGCTTCAATATTATTAGAAAATAAAAAATTCTGCTTGGAATGGGTTTTAAGACAAAGTACAGTTTTGGAACACAGATCGGTACCAGAATTTTTTGGAGTGCAGTCAGAAGAACCCGGCTTAATCTATTCTAGTTCTAAAACTTCGATCGAGGAATTATTAGATAAACATCCTGTCGACGTTATTATTGATTTTTCATCGCATCAGGGAATTTATACTTACGGAGAAGCGGCAGCCAAAAAGAATATAAAAATCATTTCGGCAATCTCACATTATAAAGATAAAGAACTAGATTTTTTAAAGAAACTGGCTAAGAAAACTACAGTATTTTGGTCGCCGAATATTACTTTAGGAGTAAATTATTTATTATTTGCCGCTAAATTTTTAAAGAAAATTGCACCTTGGGTGGATATCGAAGTAAACGAAGAGCATTTTAAAACTAAACAGGGAACATCTGGAACAGCAGTAAAAATTGCCGAAGCACTAGACGTTGACAAGGAAAACATTAATTCTGTTAGGGCAGGAGGAATCGTTGGAAAACACGAAGTTATTTTTGGTTTTCCTTTTCAAACCGTGCGTTTAATTCACGAATCGATTTCGAGAGAAGCTTTTGGAAACGGAGTTATTTTTGTGGCCGAAAATCTAAAAGAGAAAGAAAAAGGATTATATAATTTTGAAGATATTCTGACGCCTTATTTTACGGTTTAAGTTTGTTTTTTGCCGCTAAGACACAAAGGCACTAAGTTTTTTTTTAATCTCGAAATCCCGATAGCTATCGGGAGCTAAGACGCAAAGTTTTTTATTGAAAAAATGATTGGATTGTGTTTGTCTTCCTGAGCGGAGTCGAAGGATAAGCGCAATGTATATTTTAATCTCGCAATCCCGATAGCTATCGGGAGCAAAGTCGCAAAGCTTTAAAACTTAAAAAACCTTAAAAAAGAAAAACTTTGCGCCTTTGTGTCTTAGCGGCAAAAAAAAATTATTTCCTAAAAGTCAAAGCCTTCATATATTCTAAATTCATTTTAGCAATAGAAAGCACTGAAATACCTTGCGGACATTCTATTTCGCAGGCTCTCGTATCAGAACACGCTCCAAAACCTTCTTCATCCATTTGTTTTACCATCGAAACTGCACGTGTTTGTGCTTCTAATTTTCCTTGTGGCAAAAGCGCTAAATGCGTTATTTTAGCACCAACAAACAAAGCGGCGCTGGCATTTTTACAGGAAGCCACACAAGCTCCGCACCCGATACAAGCAGCAGCATCAAAAGCAGCTTCGGCAGTTTCATACGAAATCGGAATACTGTTTGCTTCTGGCGCCTGCCCTGTAGCAGCGCCAATAAAACCTCCTGAAGCAATAATGGAATCAAATGCTTTTCGGTCAATTTTTAAATCTCGTAGAACAGGAAAAGCTTTAGCACGAAAAGGCTCAATATAAATAGTATCCCCATCCTTAAAACTTCTCATATGAAGCTGGCAGGTTGTAGTATTTTTTAAAGGACCATGAGCGCGTCCGTTTATCATTACACCGCATTGACCGCAGATTCCTTCACGGCAGTCGTGATCAAACTCGATTACGCGTTCTCCATTTTGAATCAGAGATTCGTTCAAAAGATCCAACATTTCTAGAAACGACATATGTTCAGATACTCCATCAATTTCATAATCTGTCATCTCTCCTTTTGTAGAAGAATTAAACTGGCGCCATATTTTTAGATAAAGTTTCATATATAATTGTTAATTATGAATTGTTAATTATGAATTGTTAATTATGAATGAGTATTGTGAATTAATAATTTACAATTAACAATTCACAATTAATATTCACCATTTATTTATAGCTTCTCACTGCAAGTTCTACCGATTCAAAGGTTAATGGTTCTTTGTGAAGTTCAGGTTCGTTATTTAAACCTTTCCATTCCCAGGCAGAAACATAGCAGAATTCATTGTCATTGCGGACAGCTTCACCATCAGCGGTTTGATATTCTTCTCTAAAATGTGCGCCACACGATTCTTCACGCTGTAAGGCATCGTAGCACATTAATTCGGCTAATTCTATATAATCGGCAATTCGTCCAGCTTTTTCAAGTTCGCTGTTTAAAGTATTATCGCCCGTAATTCTGAGATCTTTTTCAAATGAAGCTTTTAGTTCACGAATTTCGATTAAGGCTTCTTCCAATTTTTGTTTGCTTCGCGAAAGACCGCATTTTTCATACAAAAGACGACCAATTTTTTTATGGAAATAATCTGCTGAAAGTGTTCCGTTGGTGTGTAAAAAGCGATCCAGCTGTCTTCTTACGGTTTTCTCAGCTTCTTCAAATGCAGGATGCGAAATATCAGATTTGGGTAAATTCAATTCACCTGCCAAATAATTCGGGATTGTATATGGCGCAATAAAATAACCGTCGACACAAGCCTGAAGCAGTGAATTGGCTCCTAGACGATTGGCACCATGATCGGCAAAATTGGCTTCGCCTAAGGCAAACAAACCAGGAATAGTAGTCATAAGTTCATAATCAACCCAAAGTCCGCCCATGGTAAAATGCGCTGATGGCGAAATCAGCATTGGTTCCTTATAAGCGTTTATGCCTGTAATCTTTTCGTACATCGCAAAAAGATTGCTGTATTTGGCTTCGATTTTATCTTTTCCCTGTGCTTTAATGGCATCCGAGAAATCGAGATAAATCGCATTTTTCATAGGTCCAACACCATGACCGGCATCAATTCTTTCTTTTGCGGCTCTTGACGAAATATCTCTTGGTGCAAGATTTCCAAAGGAAGGATAACGGCGTTCTAAGTAATAATCGCGTTCTTCTTCGGGAATGGCGTTTGCAGTTCGTTCATCTGCGGCTTTTTTAGGAACCCAGATACGTCCGTCATTTCGCAGTGATTCCGACATTAAAGTCAGTTTTGACTGGTTTTCACCATGTTGTGGAAGTGAAGTAGGGTGAAACTGAATCCAGCTCACGCCTGCCATATAAGCGCCTTTTTTATGCGCGCGCCAAATCGCCGAGCTATTGCAGCCCATGGCTAAAGTAGACAGATAATATACTTTTCCGTAACCGCCAGAGGCCAAAACTACGGCATCTGCAGCATGACGTTCTAAAATTCCTGTTTCAAGATTTCGTGCAATTATTCCTTTGGCTTTGCCATCGATAACAACGAGTTCAAGCATTTCGTGACGGGTATACAAAGCCACTTTTCCTAAAGAAGCTTGACGTTCTAAAGCTTGATAAGCGCCCAATAAAAGCTGTTGTCCAGTTTGGCCTCTAGCATAAAAAGTTCGAGAAACCTGAACACCTCCAAAAGATCGGTTGTTTAAATATCCTGCATATTCTCTTGCAAAAGGAACACCTTGTGCAACTGCGTGGTCTATAAGATGTGCAGAACATTCGGCTAAACGATAAACATTGGCTTCACGAGATCTAAAATCGCCACCTTTTATAGTGTCATAAAACATTCTGTAGGTGCTGTCTCCATCATTTTTGTAGTTTTTGGCAGCATTTACTCCGCCTTGAGCGGCAACCGAATGCGCGCGTCGTGGAGAATCCTGAAAGCAGAAAGATTTTATATTATAACCTTGTTCAGCGAGAGAGGCCGCGCATGAAGCACCTGCAAGACCTGTTCCGACAACGATTATATTTAGTTTTTTTCGGTTTGCGGGATTGACCAATTTGGCTTTAGACTTGTAAAGACTCCATTTATCAGCAAGAGGACCTTCGGGTATTTTTGATTCCATCATTTTTAGTGGTTTAAAATGAATTGATACAAAAGCTTTAATAGAAAACTAAATTTAGTATAAAATATTGATATTTAGCTGTTTTTGTATGAGTATATTTAAACAAAAATGAACTTTAAGTATACAAATAGGTGTATTTTAAATTCAAACCCGACAGGTTTTTAAAACCTGCCGGGTTTAATTGATAGAGACAAAAAAATCTGCCAAATCTGCTAAATCTGCGGGAGTAATTTTGCTCGCAGATTTAGCAGATTCAGCAGATTTATAAAATTGAATTGAAGTATTTTTAAAAATTATTTCTCGATTATCATGGTAACTCCTTGTCCGCCTGCAGCACAGATGGAAATTAATCCTTTTCCAGAACCTTTTTCGTTAAGCAGTTTTGCCATTACGCCAATAATTCTTCCACCAGTTGCTGCAAAAGGATGCGCTGCCGCCAAACTGCTTCCTTTTACATTTAGTTTATTTCGATCTATTGCTCCTAGTGGTTTCTTTAAGCCAATTTCGGCACTCAATTCTGGACTTTCCCAAATTTTTAAAGTGGCTAAAGTCTGAGCAGCAAAAGCTTCGTGAATTTCATAATAATCAAAGTCCTGGAGATTTAATTCGGCTTTTTCTAACATTCTTGAAGCAGCGAATAAAGGTGCTAATAGTAGATTCTGTTGATTTTTAACGTATTCAATTGCTGCAATTTCTGCAAAAGTGATGTAAGCTAAAATTGGTAAACCTCGTTCTTTTGCCCATTCTTCGCTAGCCAAAAGAACACAAGAAGCTCCATCTGTTAGAGGAGTTGAATTTCCTGCAGTCAAAGTGCCATTTACTTTATCAAACGCTGGTCTTAATTTCGCTAGTTTTTCAATTGTACTGTCTCTTCTTAGATTATTATCTTTTTCTAATCCGTTAAAAGGAGTAATCATATCATCAAAGAAACCTTCATCATAGGCTTTTGCCATATTCAAATGGCTTCTTAAAGCAAACTCATCTTGGTCTTCACGCGAAATTTTATAATATTTTGCTGTAATCTCAGTATGTCCGCCCATAGAAAGTCCTGTTTGCGACTCTTCATTGCGAGGCACTAACGGACTAAGATCTTTTGGACGAAGTTTTAAAAACGTTTTAATTTTTGAACCTAATGATTTTGCTTGTCTGGCTTCTAACAATACTTTTCTAAGTTTTTCGCTTACAGCAATCGGCATATCACTGATTGAATCCACACCACCGGCAATTCCTGAGTCAATTTGTCCAAGTGCAATTTTGTTGGCAATATAAATAGCGCTTTCAATTCCGGTATCGCAAGCCTGCTGTAAATCGCATGCAGGTGTTGCGGGATCTAGACTGGTTTGCATTACACATTCTCGAATCAAATTGTTGTCGTAAGTATGTTTAATTACTGCGCCTCCTGCAACTTCGCCTAATAACTTTCCTTTTAGATCGTATTTATCAATAAGACCATTGAGTGCAGCGGTCATCATTTCTTTATTTCCCACATTAGAATAGGCTGTATTAGCTCTTGCAAAAGGAATTCTGTTGTAGCCTACAATGGCAACTTTTCTTATTGTATTTGATTTCATATCAGGAAGTTATTTGTTTTTGGTTTTGAAATTTCGAAATATAAAGATAGAAATAGATTTTGGTTTCCTGCTTAATGCAGATTAAGATTGTCGGCAAATAGGAGAGAAATGAATGCTTCAAATTTTATTTTAACGTATTTAGTACAATAATTTATATTTATTTAGAATGAATTAAAATAATTTGGAAATGTTAAGATTAGCATATACTTTTGTCGCTCAATTTAAAATCAAAACCAAATGAAAATAATTATGAATGCCAAAGTTTATCTTTTTGTGCTGCTTTTGAGCTCATTAAATATGATGGCGCAACAGCTTGGAACTGTAAACGGGAAAGTTTCTTTGAGTGGCAATAAACCTGCAGAAAATATTGCTGTAGCATTAAAAGGAACAAAATATTCAGATATTACAACTGTTTCGGGACATTATGAGATTAAAAATGTAAAACCAGGAACATACACTATCGTATTAAATGGAGTAGGAATTCAGCCTGTTGAGGATAAAATTGTAGTCAACTCAAAACAAACCACGACTAAGAATTTTTCTCTTTCTGAAAGTCAGCAAGATCTTGAAGAAGTGGTAATTAAAAAGAATAAATACAAGCAGGATAAACCTTCATTGTCATTACGTCTTCAAACGCCAGTCTTAGAAATTCCTCAAAACATACAAATTGTAAGTGGTCAAACCTTAAAAGACCAGCAAATTACAAGTATGAGCGATGGTGTAATTCGTAATGTGAGTGGTGCTGTACGTTTGGAGCATTGGGGTGATTTGTATACGAATATTACCATGAGAGGTTCTCAAATTCAAGCCTTTAGAAACGGATTTAATGTGGTTTCTTCTTTCTGGGGACCATTAACAGAAGATATGAGTTTTGTTGATCATATCGAGTTTGTAAAAGGTCCAGCTGGATTTATGCTTTCAAGCGGTGATCCAAGCGGATTGTATAATGTGGTGACTAAAAAGCCTACAGGAGTAACAAAAGGTGAGGTAAGCGTTCTTGGCGGAAGCTATGATTTTTATAGAGTTAGTGTCGATTTTGACGGAAAATTAGATAAAAAAGGAAAATTGCTTTATAGATTTAATGGAGCAGCACAAAAGAAAGGATCTCATCGTCCTTTTGAGCACAATGACCGTTACGTAATTGCTCCAGTTATTTCGTATCAGATTGACGATAAAACAAAAATTACTGCCGAATATAATTTTCAATACGCAAATATGACTGAAGTAGGTTCGTACTATGTTTTTGGACCTAAATCTGATGGATATGCAACTTTGCCTCGTAATTTTACAATGACACAGCCAGGACTGCCTGATACAAACATTCAAGATCATAGCGGTTATCTTCAGTTCGAACATAAGTTTGACGAAAATTGGAAACTTACAGCTCAAACGTCTTATTTTAAATATATTCAGCAAGGATACAGCTCTTGGCCAAGTTTAGTTGGACCAGCTGAAATAGATACTGATGGAGACAAAATTCCAGATGTTTTTCTTGATAAAGGAGATATCATTAGAAATGTTGGTATTTGGGATGCGGAAAGTAATATGTATCTAGGACAGATCTTTTTGAATGGAAAATTCAGTACAGGAAATGTTTCTCATAAAGTATTGGGTGGAGTAGATTTAGGAAGTAAAGATTATATGGCAGATTGGGGACAATCTCATGATTTGGATACTTATGCAAATCCGTTTAATGTTTACAATCCAAATTATGGCACGCCATCTAATGGTTTACCGCAATTTGATCACGATACTCCGTTAAGCCAAAGAGCAGTAGGACGTTATGGTTCGAAATACGCGGCTGGATATGTGCAGGATGAACTTGGTTTTTTAGAGAATAAATTGAGATTGACTCTTGCTGCAAGATATACTTGGATTAGCCAAACGAGTAGTTATGATGAGCCACAAGAAGATAGCCATATTACACCTCGTGCGGGTTTAAGTTATTCTATTACTGATGATTTTGCGATTTACGGGTTATATGATCAAGCTTTTACGCCTCAATCGGGTGTAGTAAGAAGTGGTGATGTAAAACCGCTTACAGGAAATAATGTTGAATTTGGACTTAAAAAAGATTGGTTTGATGGTTCTTGGAATACCAGTTTGTCTGTTTATAATATCTTAAAGAAAAATGAGCTAACGGGAGATCCTAATAATCAGCCAAATGAACAATATAAAATAGTTTTGGGTGAAAAAAGAGCTCGCGGTGTTGAATTCGATTTAAGAGGAAAAATATTTGACGGACTAAATCTTATTGCAAATTATGCGTTTACAGAATCAATTGTAACTAAAATTGATCCAGCTGTTTCTGAAGCTAATAAAATTAATGTAGGAGATGTTGTGCCTGGATATGCTAAACATACGGCTAATGCATGGTTGAATTATACGCTTCAAAATGGTAAACTGAAAGGTTTTGGTGCTTCGATCGGTGGAACTTTCCTTGATGGACGCCAGACTGATACTTGGAGTCCAGGGGTTGTAAAACTTCCAACTTACTTTAAACTAGACGGTGGATTGTCTTATGAAACGGGTAAAATTAAAGTTACGGCAAACGTATTCAATATTTTAGACAGATATCTTTACAGCGGTTCGTACTACGAGTGGCTAAGTGCTTATTACTGGCAAACTGAAGCGCCAAGAAACTTTAGAGTTGGTGTGACTTATAAATTTTAAAGGTGCTAAGGTTCTGAGGGACTAAGATTCTAAGGTTTAAGGAACAAAGAGTCAAAGAGTTCAAAGAGTCAAAGAGTTCAAAGAGTCAAAGATTTTGAGATACATACTTCTTTTGAATTGCCTCCAGTTTTAACTGGAGGTAACAAATAAAGATTGAAAAAAGGCTTTAGCCAAACTAGTGATGTTTGGCTAAAGCCTTTAATTTTTTATTTATATTTTCATCCAGCTAAAGCTGGACGCTATTCAATTTCTAAAAAAAATCCTTTAATCTGTGGCTTTAAAAAAGGTTTTGTGTCTTAGCTCCCGATAGCTATCAGGATTGCGAGATTAATTATTATGCCTTGCGTATCAAAGGAATCAATTTTGTACCAATCAATTCAATCGCATTCATTAATTGTTTATGCGTTAATCCAGCATTATCCATTTGGAAAGTAAATCGATCTACACCTCCAAGCGCTTCACTATGGCGAAGAATTTTCTCTGCAGCTCTTTCTGGACCTCCAACAATTAAAACACCCAAATCATCAATTAAACCATCAAATTTGCCTTTTGTTACTGGTGGCCAGCCTCTTTCATATCCTAATTTGGTCCATAATTCGGCATAACCAGGATAATATTCTTCAATTGCTTTTTCAGTTGTGGTGCCAACATATCCAGGTGAATGCAAACCGACTTTTAATTCATTTGGTTTATAGCCCGCAGCTTTTCCAGCTTCACGATATAAATCAACTAAAGGTTTAAAACGATGTGTTTGTCCGCCAATAACAGCAACCATTAACGGAAGTCCAAGTGATCCAGCTCTTATAAATGATTCTGGCGTACCGCCAACTCCAAGCCAAATAGGCAATTTCTCTTGTATTGCTCTCGGATAAACAGGTAAATTATTTATGGCAGGACGAAATTTCCCTTCCCAGTTTACAAACTCGCTGTCACGAATCTGTAAAAGCAAGTCTAGTTTTTCGCTGAAAAGCTTATCATAATCATTCAGATTAAATCCAAAAAGGGGATAAGCTTCAATAGAAGAACCGCGACCCACTACAATTTCTGCTCTTCCTTTTGAAATTAAATCTAAAGTCGCAAAACTTTGATAAACCCTAACAGGATCTGCAGCGCTTAAAACCGAAACAGCACTTGCCAGTCGGATATTTTTTGTTCTTGCTGCTGCTGCACTCAAAATAACAACCGTAGCAGAATCTAAAAACTCTTTTTTATGATGTTCTCCAATTCCGAAAACATCTAGACCAGCTTGATCTGCAAATTCAATTCGCTGTAAAAGCTGTTCCATAGCATCAACACTGCTCAGAGTATTGTTATCGCCATACATTGCCGAAGCAAAACTGTCTATTCCTATTTCCATATTTTTTTTAGCTTTAAGCTTTACGCTATAAGCTGTAAGCATTTTAGAGAGCCTAAAGCTTACGGTTTATAGCTTAAAGCGATATTATTTTTTTGCTTTAGGCAATAAGCTTTAAGCATTTTGAAGCTTATTGCCTAAAGCCTATAGCTTACAGCCAATTAATGTGAGAAACCAAACGAAATACTGATAATTATAATCATGATTACGATCAGCGTAATGCCAACGTACAAGTAGTCTTTTTCCAATAAAAACGAAAATAACGAAAGCAGTACACGTAAAACAGGTGTCATGAACAAGAAAATAATTCCTGTAAATATTAATGATTCTCCGTTTCCTTGAATTGCTCCGTTGTAAATTGCAGCGATTACTTCAAATATATTTCGGTCGTTTTCTTTAAAAACAGAATAATCCTCAATCTGATTTCCGTTATGAAGCAAATAAACAATTCCGCCAATGAAGGCTACCGATAGCGAAATCCAAACTCCGTAACGAAGCAGGTTTCCTATAATTGTCTGAAAATCTTTTTCTCCAAATTTTTCTTCCTGTATCATATTAGATTTTTCCATTTAGTCCGTTATAAATCATATTGATTGCCAAAACAAAAATTAAGCAGGCAAAAAATATTCTCAATTTCTTCGGATTTGTTCGTACCAATATTTTGGCTCCAGCCATAGCTCCAAACAAAACTCCAATTACAACCGGCATACAGATTCCAGGTTCAATATATCCTTTCTGAATATAAATTACAGAACTTGCCATTGCCGTAACACCCATCATAAAATTACTGGTTGTGGTTGAAACTTTAAAAGGAACACGCATAATATTGTCCATTGCAATTACTTTAAAAGCACCAGAACCAATTCCGAGCAATCCAGACATCATTCCGGCAACACCCATCATACTAAAACCGCCAATAACATTTTTGGTTCCGTATTTTACAACTTCGCCGTCATGAGTAGGATAAGTTCCGTCCAATTTTAGCTTTTTAGCCAGCGGACTAGATTCTAGAACGATATGTTCTTCTTTTTTTCGAAGCGAATTAATAGCAGAGAAAATCAGCGTTAAACCAAACAAAACGGCTATAAAAGAAGTAGGCGCAATAGTCGAAAGCAAAGCTCCGCAAACCGCTCCAATTGTAGTGGCTATTTCGAGAAAAATTCCCATTCGCATATTAGTAATTCCTTCTTTTACATAGGCTGCCGCAGAACCCGAAGAAGTGGCGATAACAGAGACTAAAGCAGCTCCAATAGCATAATGAATATCGACACCGAGAATAATGGTGAGAAGCGGAATGATAATAATTCCTCCGCCCAAGCCTGATAATGAACCGATAAAACCAGCTAAAAAAGCTCCTAGAATCATTATAAGCGTAAAGGTAAGTATTGTCATTTAAGATATATTTTTGTATTTGCTAATTTACGAATACATATTTGTTCGAAACAGCTTTATGACCTTAAATATACCTTAAAAATATTTTTAGTGTTCAGTCTCAGTCTCAGTGTTCAGTTTTTAGTTTAAGTTAGTTTGAGAGTCTAGAAGCTTTGTCAAAGTTTCAAATTTTGACAAAGCTAACTGTTCTTACCGCAAAGACTGTAAACTGAGACTGAGACTGAACACTGCGACTGAAAACTAAAAAAAAAGGTATATTTGAAATGATAATGATTACTAAAAAAGCAGTCTTGAAGAATAAAATCCTCACTTATTCCTTAACGCATCATAAGAGTTTGTTTTCTAATGCAGATCAGAAAGAGTATTTCTATATCCAGACAAGCGAGCATCCTTATATCAGCGAACCTTATCGTGCAGAAAGTTATGCAATTGAGTTTCTAAGAAAAGGAAGCATGATCATGCAGACTGGACTCGAGAAGAAAGTAGTTCATGCTCCGGCTCTTATTACTTTGGGACCATCTGTGATTAGGAGTTTTTCTAAAAACGATAATGAAATTTTAATTGATATTATATTTTTTAAACCGCATTTTTTTCTCGAAAATCAGACAAATGTGTTTTTTCTTGCCCAATATGATTTCTTTGAAAACCATCATAGTCATTTGTCTCAACTTGCAAAAACAGATGAAAATAAATTTGAACGCATTTTTAATCTAATTAAAGAAGCATCAGAAAACAGATCTAAGAATCAAGCTTCTATCTTGAGAAGTTATCTGTATATTTTAATTTATGAAATTGATGCTATTCAGGAAGAAAAGAGTATTACAGAAACGCACAATCCTTTATTTGAACAGTTTAAAGAACTGCTATTTAAGGACTTTTTGAATTTTAGAACGGTACAGCATTATGCTGATAAACTAAATGTAAGCCGAAAATATTTGTCTGAAGTCATTAAAAAACACAGCGGAAAGACTGCGAGTGACTGGATTAGCGAAATGGTGATTCTGGAAGCCAAAGTTTTATTGCAGCACAAAAAAATGTCCATCAATCAGATAAGCGATTTGCTCCATTTTACTGATCAATCTGCTTTTGGAAGATTCTTTAAAAACTACGAGGGAATTTCGCCTTTAGAATATCGGAAAAAACAAAACGATTAAAATAAAGTTTCCGACATTTTGCACAATTTTGAAGCCGTATTGCTCTTTTTTTTAACCTATAATCGATAGAATTTTGCTCTTTTATTAAAAAGGAAAAGAAATGAGTAAAATTGCAAAATTTGTTGTCATCATTAATGATAATGTCTCTTGGATGGAAGACAAAGCCGTTCAGTTTTATACCAATTTATTTAGGGAAAAAGGTTTGGGAGAAGAATATGCAGAGCAGTATCTTTCTCAAAAAGAATTGTTTCGAATTCAGAATGATTTTTCGATTGAAATTCTAATGGCATATCTTGGTGAAGCACCACAATCGTATTTAAAATTGGATTCGTCGAGAATATTAAACGAAAATCTAGGAGCGTCAAAAGCAATCAATCTAAGTGAGATTATTTATTTTGATGAAGAAGATTTAAAAGCGCTTATTAAACGTGCCGAAGAGATTGCTTATCAGCGAAAACATGATCTAATTTGGGTGAAAGCTTTTGCCATAGATACTGCTTTGATCGATATATTACGATTATTGAATTACGAAGAATTTGATTTGGAAGAAAAAATAGAAGATCAATTTCCAAAACGAATTTATTTCCGAAAAAATGTGAATTGATTTTTTTGGTTGATAGTTGATAGTTTTGATTGTTAGGAAAAATTTTTACCCCATCAACTATCAACCAAAAACCATCAACCTAAAAAACTATATCCTATTGTCAACAGCGTAAGATGTTTTTCCAATATTAGCCAATAGTAAAGCCGCCGCACAACTTGTCCAAACAGAATAATCAAGAGGCGCTTTTACAGAAACGGAAACCGACATAGCAAAAGCAAAAAAGAACATTAAAAAGGTAGTTCCTAAAGCGGCAAGTCTGGTTTTGAAACCAAATAATAGTAGAAGACTCAGTAAAACTTCAAAGAAAGTGGCAATTCCTGCAAGAATTTCTGCTGTGGCTTTGTTGGCAAAAGAATTTAGGGTTTGTGTGTAGATAACAAAGTTTTCCCAATTTCCCCAAGCGACTGCGTTAGATCCCGGTGCGCCCCAAACTCCAAATCGGTCTGCTACGGCCGAAAGCATTGTGATTCCTAAAACTATTCTTAAAATTAAACCTGCTTCTAATATTGTGATGTTTTTCATTCTATAATTAATTTTTGATTTGAAGATGTTCCAGGTTCTTCTTAACCAAAGTTTTGTTTCCAACTACTTTAAAACCAAGCTTTAAATACAGTTTTTTAGCATTCGGATTGTCTTCTTCAACCAGGAGACCTAAAACCTCTTTATTTTTATGAACGTATTTATCAATCAAAAATTGCAATAATTGAGAACCAATTCCTTTTCCCTGATATTTCGGATTCACTCCTAAAGAGTCAATGTAATACTCTCCATCGCGTGTTTCCAATTCTGGATCAAAGTCAGGATTATGGTGTTTGCGAACGTATTCGATTATCGGCGCGCGCAATTCTTCAATATCTGCACCATTATAAATATTTACTGCGCCAATGATTTCGTTATTTTCTTCTGCCACAAAACAGTTTTGATAAGAATACTGATTGTTATCACTTTCGACAAAATGCTGCAGAAAATCTTTCGCTACAGCGTAATCTTCCTTTGCAATAAATTTATAGATAATGTCTTCCATTGCTAATAATAATATAGGAGCAATATATTTTGAGTCTGATTTTTCGGCTTTTCGTATATTCATAGTGTAGTATTTTTAGCAAATTTAAGGCTTTATTTAAATACATAGTCGCGAAGCTATTGGGACTATATGTTTAATTTCTCAGCAAGCATTAAATAAAATCTGCTTAAAAAACTTAGCCTCTTAGCAACTTAGTCCCGATAGCTATCGGGATAGCATCTTTGAAAAAAATATACAAATATACACTCAATATATACCAATTAAGAGATTTCAAGTCGTCTTATATTTGTAGTATAGTTTTAATTTAAATATTAAAAGAAATGAAAGCAATAGGATTTAAAACATCATTACCCATAGAAAACCCAGAAAGTTTTATCGAATTTGAAGCCGTAAAACCAATTCCAGGGCCACACGATTTATTAGTTAAAATTGATGCGATTTCTGTAAATCCAGTCGATTTTAAAATTCGCCAGAATAGCGCAATAGATACTGTTCTCGAAACTCCCAAAATTATTGGCTGGGATGCTGTCGGAATCGTTCAGGCTGTCGGACAAGATGTTACTTTGTTTGAAGTGGGAGATCCCGTTTATTATGCAGGAGATATTACCAAACAAGGAAGCAATGCCGAATATCAAATTATCGACGAAAGAATTGTGGGCCGAAAACCTAAATCGTTAAGCATCGAAGAAGCTGCTGTAATTCCGCTAACCGCTTTAACTGCTTGGGAAATTTTATTTGACAGAATCAGAATTACGGCAGATAAAGACAAAGGAAAATCGATTCTGATTATTGGCGGAGCAGGAGGAGTAGGTTCTATTGCTATTCAATTGGCTAAAAAAATAGCGGGTTTAACGGTTATTGCAACAGCGTCGCGTCCAGAAACAATTGCTTGGTGCAAACAGCAGGGCGCTGACTTTGTAGTAGATCATAAAGACCTTGTTTCATCTGTTCGAGATGCTGGTTTTGAGTATGTTGACTTTATTTTAGATTTTGTAGATACCAATGCTTATTGGGATACAATGGTCGAATTGATAAAGCCGCAAGGTCATATTGCCTCCATTACCGGAAGCAGCGATCCAGTTGCATTAACCAAATTAAAGAGCAAAAGTGTGTCTTTTTCTTGGGAACTAATGTACACTCGTTCAATGTTCCAAACAGAAGATATGGTAGAACAGCATAATATCTTAAACATCGTGGCTGATTTGTTGGATGATGGTATTTTGAAAACAACTTTAAATACAACCTTAAACGGACTTTCAGCCGAAAATCTTAAGAAAGCGCACGAACTTTTGGAGTCTGGACGAACAATTGGAAAGATTGCCATTAAGTTTTAAAGGTCAAAATGAGCTTTGTGATAGCCTAAAAACGGTTATTTGGAATTGTTTTAAATAATATTGTTTTAAAATAGGAAATTTTTGTATTTTAGTCGGCTTACAAACCCAATTGATATAAATTTTTAACCTAAACAAAATTATTTATGATTTCAAAAAACACAGACCTTGGATTATTGCTATTGCGTTTAAGTACTGGCGGATTAATGCTTTTTCACGGTGTTTCTAAACTGATTCACGGAATTTCGTTCCTTGTAGAAAACATGGGCGCATTTGGCTATGCTGTTTACATTGGCGAAGTTTTAGCTCCAATTGCCATTTTATTAGGATTTAGAACTAGAATTGCGGCTGTTCTTTTAACAATAACGTGTGTGGTAGCAGTTGCAACAGCACATGCTCAGGAGATTTTCTCTATCAGCGATCATGGAGGTTACGCTTTAGAATTATTAGGGCTTTATCTGTTTGGTGCTTTAGCCTTATTCTTTACAGGAGCTGGTAAATATGCCGTTTCTAAAACCAATAAATGGGATTAATTTTCTCAAAGTAAAAGGTTTACTATATAGAAAAGCTCTAAATTTTTGATTTAGAGCTTTTTTTATGGTTATTCTTTTAATTATGCTATTTTTGTGTCCATACTACCCCAATAATTATCAAAATAGCAATGAAGTTCTTATTCTCCTTTACCCTTTTTATTTTTTCTTTTGCAATTAATGCTCAATCTCTAAATGGTATTGTAAACGACGCTGACGGAAAAGCGGCGTCAGAAGTTTTAATTCGAAACCTAAATTCAAAAACACACGCACATACCGATGTAAATGGAAAATTTACCTTAGAAGGCGTTCAGGTAAATGATAGTTTGGTTGTTACCAAAAAGGGATTTTCTACTCAGAAAATAAAACTGGCTTCTTTAGATTTTCTGACTATTTCTTTAGAAGAAAAGCCATTTTTGCTAGAAGAAGTTAAGATTGGCAATAATTTAAAATATCTGAATACGATTTCTAAAATCGATTTTGAAATTCAGCCTATTTCAAATTCTCAGGATTTATTGCGTAAAGTTCCAGGACTTTTCATAGGTCAGCATGCTGGTGGAGGAAAAGCTGAACAGATTTTCTTAAGAGGTTTTGACTGTGATCATGGAACCGATATCAATATTACTGTAGACGGTATGCCAGTAAATATGGTTTCGCACGCACACGGGCAAGGTTATTCTGATTTGCATTTTGTGATTCCAGAAACGGTTGATAATATTGATTTTGATAAAGGGGCTTATTTTGTAGATAAAGGCGATTTTACCACTGCAGGATATGTTGGTTTTAATACCAAAAATGCGTTGCAAAATAGCTCTATTTCTTTTGAGGGCGGACAGTTTGATACTTTTCGTACTGTTGCCATGTTTAATTTATTGAATAAAGAAAACCAATCGGCTTATTTTGCTGGAGAATACATGATGACCGATGGTTATTTTGATGCTCCTCAGAACTTTAACCGAATAAATTTATTTGGAAAATACAATGCTAAAATGGAAAATGGAGATCGTTTGGCTATCTCGGTTTCGCATTTTAAAAGCCAATGGGATGCTAGCGGACAGATTCCGGATCGTGCTGTAAACGATGGAACTATTTCGCATTATGGAGCAATCGATCCAAATGAAGGAGGAAATACCGATAGAACCAATTTTAATTTGCAATATGATGCAAAAATTGACGAAAATACGCATATCAAAAGCAGTGCTTATTTAAGCAAATATGATTTTGAACTGTATTCTAATTTTACTTTTTTCTTAAACGACCCTATAAACGGCGATCAGATCAAACAGAAAGAGAATAGAGCCATTGTAGGTTTTCAGTCCGAATATGATCAGAAATTAAACGAAAAATGGCGTTTTAAATTAGGCGCTGGACTTCGCAACGATAACAATAAAGATGTAGAATTATCGCATACTTTAAACAGAAAAACGGTTTTAGATTATTTGAGTTTAGGAACTGTAAACCAAACTAACTTATTTACGTATTCAAGCCTTGATTTTACATCAGGAAAATGGTTGGTAAACGGAGGTTTGCGTTTAGATTATTTCAAATTTGGGTACGAAGATCAATTGGCGGCAACCTATACGAATCAGACACAGACAAAAGCAATTGTGAGTCCGAAATTGAACTTTTTGTATACTCAAAACGATAAATTAAACTATTTCCTGAAATTAGGAAAAGGGTTTCATAGCAATGATACGCGTGTAGTAGTGGCGCAAAGCGGTCAAAAAATTCTTCCAGAAACCTACGGCGCAGATTTAGGAATTAACTGGAAACCATTTCCACGCATGATTATTAATTCAGCAATTTGGTATTTGTATTTAGCGCAGGAATTTGTTTATGTTGGAGACGAAGCGGTTGTTGAACCAAGCGGAAAAACAGAAAGAAAAGGTTTCGATTTTGGTTTCAGATATCAATTGACCAATTGGCTGTTCTGGAATACCGATTATACGTATACGCACGCAAGAGCAATAGATGAACCTAAAGGAAATGATTATCTGCCATTGGCTCCAAAAAATACTTTAATGAACGGAATTTCGGTTAAAGATTTAAAAGGATTTTCAGGAAGTATAAGAACTCGTTTCTTAGGAGACAGACCAGCAAACGAAGACAATTCGGTTGTGGCAAAAGGCTATTGCATTACCGATTTCTCTGTGAATTACCAGATTAAGAAAGTTTCGATTGGCGTAAACATCGACAATATTTTCAACACCAAATGGAAAGAAACACAATTCTTAACCGAATCAAGACTGGCAAATGAAACGGATCCTGTAGAAGAAATTCATTTTACCGCAGGAACGCCGTTTAATGCGAGATTGATTTTGAAATATGCTTGGTAGAAATTGATCAATGTGCCAATTAGAAAATGTGCCAATTAGATAATTACTCTCATTATCTAATTGGCACATTTTCTAATTATCTAATTCTATTATCGTCTAAAATGACATTTTCACCGAGTAGATTCTTCATTCTACCGATCACAATTTTAATTGATATACTCCCGATATACTTTTGATCAAAATTAAAACCTTAAAAATCAAAATTATGTCATTATTTACACCTCTTCTTTGGATTTTGTTAATCGCTCCGCTTATTGTTATTGCGTATTTCAAATCGGAAAAAACAAACTTAAAGTATTTACTATTTTTCATTTTATATTTCCTTGCCGATGTGTTTTTACAGGCTTCAGGGAAACAATTAATAGATCTTGATTTGAAATTCAATTGGGCAGGAAAAGTTCTGAGTTTAATATTAGGATTGATTATAATCTTTTCGGTTTCAAAAGAAGAAAGAATCAAAATCGGATTTACTTCTAAAACCAATTCGCCAGCAAACTTGAAATTTGGATTACTGGTTTTCTTCGGATTTACTTTGGTTGATATTGTTTTTAAACTGATTTTATTTCCAAAAGGAAATGCCTTCGATCTGGAAACTTTCCTTTTTCAAGCCACAATGCCTGGATTAACAGAAGAAATTCTTTTTAGAGGAATCTCTTTATGGCTTTTAGACAAAGCTTTTGCGCCAAGATGGAACTATCGAGGCATCAAATTTGGCTGGGCGTTTGTTATTGTAACGGTTTTGTTTGGTGTTTCTCACGGAGCAGTTTTAGACCAAGATTTGCATTTGAAATTTGATATTATTACAATGGTCTACTTAACATTAATTTCTTCTTTGAGCGTTGGTATTTTAAGACAGTTTTCAGGAAATCTTATTTATTCTATCTTGGGTCATAACACGATTAATTTGATCAATGCGGTTATCAGAATTTTATAAAACCTGCCAAATTAAAGTTATATTTGAAACTGCTTTACAAATCTATTACATGCCAAATACCACATCAACTTCGGGATATTTTTTAGATAAAATTACTTCGCTGAATTTTGATCACTTTTTTACCAGAAGAAATCGAATTCTACTCCACGTTTTTATGTGGTTAGGTTTTTCCATTTTGCTTTTTTTGAGCTATGTAATTGGCTATAAATTAGTTTGTTTTGATGCTGTTTTGCTAACAATAAGAATGGCATTAGTAAATATGATTGTATTTTATATGCTGTTTTATTTACTATTGCCAAAGATATTCTCAGGAAGCAAAACCCGAATTATAATACTGTTGCTATTGGTTTTTCCAGTTTCAATATTTGTCTGGATGGCGTCAACGTATTTTATTTCGTTGTTTTATTATGCTTTAGGTTTTGAAATTACTTTTGGAGAACTGAAAGGCGTCATTAAAATGAGTGCAAATCAAACTTTTCTGGAAGCGGTTTCTCCAAAACGAATGCTTTCCCAAACTATAATTATTATTTCATTGCTTTCACCTTTTTGTTTTGCTAAAATATTGGTCGAAATCACGAAATTGTATAATAAGAAATTTCAAATTGAAAGAGAAAAAACAGCTTTGGAAATTCAGAATATTCAAATTGAAAAAGACTTTCTAAAAGCGCAGTTAAATCCGCATTTTTTATTTAATACCTTGAATAATCTTTACGGACTAACAGTTAGAAAAGACAATCTGGCTCCAGAATTAATCTTGAATCTTTCTGATATTATGAGCTATACGCTCTATGAATCGAATACCGAAATTGTCCGTTTGGAAAAAGAATTGGATTTTATCAAAAATTATGTCACTTTAGAAAAAATGCGTTATGCAGCTGATACTGATATTCAAGTTAACATTGCAGGGGAAAGAAATACAGCGGGATTTTTTATAGCACCGCTTTTGACCTTTACTTTTATAGAAAATGCATTTAAATATGGTTTAAAAACCAAGAACGCTTTTATAAAACTAGATATTAAGATTGAAAAGAGCGTATTTTGGTTTAGTTTAAAGAACGATTATGAAGAAATGGAACATGATATAGTCTTTGGCGGAATAGGGTTGGAAAACGCTCGTAAACGCTTAGAGTTGCTATATCCTGATAGGTATGAGTTAGAAATTGAAAAACTGGAAAGTTCGTTTAGAGTCGATTTAAAAATAGTTTTAAGGAAATAATGGAAAAATTAAAATGCATTGTCGTTGACGATGAGCCGATTGCAAGAGATATTATTGAATCGTTTATTGCTGAAATTCCGTTTTTGGAACTGAAGGATTCGTTTGCAGAAGCCTCTAAAGCATTATTATTTCTGCAGGAAAATGAAGTTGATATTGTTTTCAGCGACATCGAAATGCCTAAATTTAATGGCTTAGAATTGGCGCAGTCCCTTACCAATGCTCCGGTTATTATTTTTATTACAGCACACCGCAATTTTGCTCTCGAGGGATTTGAAACAGGTGCGGCAGATTATCTCTTAAAACCCGTTCGTTTTGATCGTTTTCTAAAAGCGGTAAATCGCGCTAAAGAATATCTTTTGTTGAAGAAAACAACTTCGGTGCATCAAATTAACTCCGATCGCATTTTTATCAAATCAGAAGGAAAATTGATTAAGATTCTTTTGAATGAAATTCTATATGTCGAAGCGCAAGGCGATTATCTGAAATTCGTCATCAATGGCGCATCATATACAACTTTAGGAACTTTAAAGTCTATGGAAGAAGTGCTGAAGCTTCCGATGTTTTTTCGCATTCAGCGTTCTTTTATTATAAATCTGGAAGCGGTGAGAAGTCTCAACGGAAATTTGGTTGAACTAACTGATGGGAAAACTATTTCGGCAGCTCTAAATAAGAAGGACGAATTGTATCAGTTATTGGGAATACGGTAAGTAGAAAATGCGATGATTAGAAGATTCGATAATTAGAAAATGCGAGTTTTTCATGTGTGAATTTTTGACTGAAAAACTATAAGATTTAAATTGAAAATTATGGATTGAAGAATGTTCTGGCAAAGATTTTTTTTATCTCTTTTTTAGAAATTGATAAATAGATTTTTAAAGTAAAACAATTGTTTTTTAAGTAGATTTTCTATTATAGAGGTTTTCTATTGTAATGGTTTAAATTGTTGGTTATTAGGTTTTAAATTGGTTTAATTAAACAATAAGTTTAACGCTTAAAAGTAATGAGTATTTTATGTGAGGAAGCTAGTTTTTGCTTCTTTTTCTAGTTTTTTAGAAGAAGAAAAAAAATAAAATACCTTTAAAAGACCAATTTATTTACTGATAGATCTGATCATTTTTTTATCTGAATTGATCATTTTTTTAAATTGATTCAGAAGAACAACAAGGTGTCTGTAAATTCAATTTTTATGCTATTAATTAGTTTTAGAAAACCGAACGAAGAGTTCTTAATTTTAACATTTTAACCCGCTTTTAACACAGATGCCATTTTAATATTGTCTATTTCGGTTCAGATTCGTACATTGTTGAAAATTATAAATCATGACTAAAAAAATAGAAGACTTAATTCCGCATCGTGCTCCATTTCTCTTTGTTGATGAAATTATCTCTTATACAACAGACACAATCATTGGTTTAAAGACATTTACAGATAAAGATGCTTGGCTCCAGGGCAGTTTTCCAGATTTTAATTTTGTTCCTGGAACTATTTTGATCGAAGCTATGGCGCAATGTGGTGGTGCAGGAATAAAGCTTTTAGGAATCGCAGATGGAGTTTTTGGCTTAGTTAGCTTAGATAAAGTGGAGTTTTTTGGAGGTGTTGAATTCAATAAACTCGTTAAATTTGTGGTAAAAAACATTCGTACAAGCGAAAAAATCATAAAACAGTCTGGTGAAGCCTTTGATGAGGATAAATTGATTATGAAAGGCGAATGGATGTGTGTGAAGCTTCAGTAGTGTGGGATAGAAGAGAGAGGTTAGAAGCAAGAGGCAAGATTATAGAAGCAAGAGGCAAGACTATAGAAGAAAGAAGCTAGATATAGAATATGCAGTGGATGTATCGAAAAGAGGTTTTTTTAAAGCTTCGGAGAAGCGAAATATTTATAGTTTAGAATAAAGTTTTAGAGTAAAAAGCTCCAGAGGAGCGACATATCTATTTATGAAATATGTCGCTCCTTCGGAGCTTTTTCTATTTATCTTACGGTAATTCTATAAATATTTCACCCCACTGGGGGTTTACATTTTTTTTACATTTTTGTTATGATGAATTCGCTTCGGCGATTGACTTGATGTTGCGCTTCTGTACATGGGACTCCGTTAGAACAATTATTGATTAGCTGGGTTTCGCCGTAGCCAATTGCGCTTTCTATTCGTTCGGGAGCAACTCCTTGAGAAATGAGATAATCTCTTGTGGCTTTTGCTCTTCGATCAGAGAGTTCGAGATTGTACTGGTCGTTGGCGCGGGAGTCGGTATGCGATTCGATTTTGATTACAATGGTGTTATACTGATGCATTAAGAGAACTACTTTATTTAGTTCTATAGCAGCATCATAACGTATATCTGATTTGTCTAAATCAAAGAAAATAATTCCGATTTTTATTTTCAGAACTCCATTTTCCCGTGCAATTAAAGCAGGATCTAAACCTACAAGAGCTTCTGTTTTTCCAGAACTGTTTGCGGTAACAATTGCCTTGTTATTTGCGTTATAATTTTCTTTTGAAACTTCAATGGTATAAGGCGTGTTGCAATTTACATTGTTATTAAAATCGTATTTTCCGTCAAGCTGAGAAACGGTTTCTGCCACTTTTATTCCGTTTGCATTTTTCAGCGTTACCATAGCACCTGCAATTCTGTTGTTTGAAATGGCATCATAAACATAACCGCTAATGGCTTGGTTGCATGATCTTTCAAAAGAGTAAATATCATCATCGCCTTTTCCTGTTTTTCTGTTAGAGCAGACAAAACCTTTGTTGGTGGCTTCGTTAACGATATATCCAAAATCATCTCTATTGCTGTTTAAAGGTGCACCGAGATTGGCTGGTGTGTCAAAAAAGCCATCGTTTAATCGGCTTTCGAATACGTCTAAGCCTCCTAAGCCTAAAAATCCGTCAGAAGAAAAATACAGCGCCTGATCGGTAATGTATGGAAACATTTCACGTCCTGTCGTATTTATTTTTTCGCCTAAATTTTTGGGTTCCGAGAATTGATTATTGCCCAAAATATCAACCACAAAAATATCGGTAGAACCAATTGTTCCAGGCATATCTGAAACGAAATACAGCTTTTTGCCATCTTTGCTTACAGAAGGATGTCCAACTGAATAATTATCGCTGTTAAAAGGGAGTTCTTTAATATCTTTCCAAGAAACTGTACCATTACTGTTCTCTGTTGCTGTAGCAGAAAAGATTTTTAGGTTGTTAATGCCTTTGCTGTCACGTTTCAGTTTTCCGTTATAATTATTTCGCGTAAAATAAATGGTCTTTTCATCTGGAGAAAAAGCGATGCAGGCTTCATGATATTTTGTACTGATATCTTTGCCGAAACGTTCTTTAAAAGTAACATTCGATTGCGTTTCGCTTATTTTTCCCAATTGCATATTCAGATAAGGCTGATCATTCCATCCGTATCTATCTGTTTTCCAATAAGAAGAATCGATTGTAGTGGAGTACACTAGATCGCCTTTGTAGAACATTGGACCAAAATCGGAATAAGCAGAATTAATTTCTAAGTTTTCAAGCAAAAAAGAGGGTTTTATATTTTCAATATCTTCGAGTGTGACATTCTTAAGCGAAAAATTCTTAGCTCTTGTCGCATCGATTGATTTTTCTTTTTCTGCAAAAGCCTTCATCCATTTTTTTGCCAAGTCATAGTTTTGAATTCCTTGCAGCGACTGTGCATAACGAAATAAATATTCGGCTGAAACTTCATTCGGATATTCAGCAATTAGCTTTCCATACCATTTTGAAGCACTAGACATTTTTGTATTGAAATAATAAGCGTCTCCAAGTCGCTGAAGCGTTTCTTTGGAAACATCTCCATTATTAATGGAAAGTTCATACGATTTTGCGGCTTCAACATAATACATCTTATCAAAAAGAGCATCGGCAGTTTTGTTTTTGGTTTGCGAATAAATTAGCTGTAAAACCAATAATGCGAGTATAGTAATTGTTCTTTTCATAGACTATCCGTATTAAAAGAATCTTGGTGATTTTAGTCCTTTTTTGCGTGAAACCAGTTCAAAACGAAGCATAATTTCGTGCGTGCCGCTATTGTAATTCTGCAATGCGGTTGTAGTGTAATCGTAAGCGTAACCTGCCATAATCATTGGCGTAATCTGTATTCCAACCAAACCGCTCACAGAATCAGATGTACGATAGGAAACACCTAGAGTTAGAGCATTGTTGAACATAAAATTGGCAGATATATCGGCAATCATTGGAGCACCAGATACATATTTTAGAAAAACAGCGGGTTTGAATTTGGTATGTGCTGAAAGGTCAAAAACATAACCACCGATAAGATAAACGTGTATTCTCTGATTGACCAAATCTTCGCTGATATCATCATAAGTATAACGTTCGCGGGTCATAAAATTCGGAATCGAAAGTCCGATATAATCTCTTTCTCCATGCCAATACAATCCAGCTCCAATAACAGGCAGGAATTTGTTTGTAATGTTTTCACGAAATTGCACATCTGGATCTTTGTAACTTCCTTTAGACCAATCGATATTGATGACACGTCCGCCTCCTTTTACTCCAAAAGAAAGTTTATGATTTTCTCCCGATTTAATGGTGTAAGAGAAATTGGCATCTAGATATTGCTCATCTGTTGGCCCAATTTCTTCGTTTACGATTGAAATTCCAAGCCCCACATTTTTCCCGACAGGAGTATCTAATGAAAAACTTTGTGTGTCTGGAGCACCTTCAATACCAACCCATTGAGTTCTGTAAATTCCTGTTATAGCTAAATGTCCCAGCGAACCGGCATAAGCCGAGTTTACGGTGAGTGTGTTGTACATATACTGCGTGTATTGCGGGTCTTGCTGTGCAAAGGCTCCATATACCGAGAATAGAGTTATTATCGCGAAAACCTTTTTTATATTTTTAATCATAGCCAATTTTATTTTGGTTAATCCTATTCTTAAATTTTCTTTTTTCTGGATGGTTTTATTTGAGGTAAACCCATCCAGAGGTTTTTTTAGATCCGTCTCCTAAATCAAGGATATAGAAATAGGTTCCTTCAGGAAGCGTTTTAGCAGAACCTTCCGCTTTTCCGTCCCAGGTATTTTTATAGCCTTTTTGGTAGTAAACCAGATTACCCCAGCGGTTAAAAATTTCCAGCTGATTATTTGGATATCTTTCAATACAGTCAATATAGAAGAAATCGTTTTGGCCGTCATCATTTGGTGAAAACTCATTATAAATTTTCAGACAGTTTGGTGAAACGGTAGCGCTATCCTGATTGTTTGCCGAATTGGTGTCTATCTGATCTAATTTAACCAAATGAGCATTATTCAAATAATCATTAAAATCAATAACCTTAACCGTTAGCGTTAATGTTTGGGTAGTTCCCTTATTGATCGTTGGAATGCTCCATATTCCTGTTTTAGAATCATAAGTTCCAGAAGTTGTCGCTGAGTTTACTAATGAATATCCTTTAGGCAGTGCATCTTGAACTTCTACATTTGTAGCGGTTAAATTGCCTAAATTCTCTGCTGTTATGGTAAAGACTACTTGGCTATCCATTGGAACATCTGTTTTATCTACTTCTTTATTGATGGCTATATCAGTAGAAGGGATGTTGATAGACTCAGAATCTTCATCATCTTCGCTCTGGTCTCCGTTATCATTGTTTGGAGTTGAATCTGGATCAAATTGATTGCTGGCTGTTACTTGAGCAATGTTAACATAATCCACACTTTCCAGTCCAAACGGATTGGCTACAGTTGCTTGGTAGGTTAATGTAATACCTCCCACAGGAACAGTTAGATTTACCCATTTTATAATATCCTTACTGAAGATACCTCCATTATTGATATTTGAGATATTCTTGAGTCCAAGCGGTATTAAGTCTTCAACAGCGACACCAGTAGCAACGCTCGGGCCTTCATTGTTAAGCTGTAAAGTGAATGTGACAACTTCGTTTACATTTGCATTTTGGTTGCTAGCTGTTTTCTCTAGACTTAAATCGGCAACGGCAATTTTGATCTGTAAGCTGTCATAATCGTCTTCTGTTGTGACCCCGTTATTTGGAGTCGAATCTGGATCGGGCAGATTACTGGCAATAACCTCGGTGATATTTGTATATTCGCCTGGTATTCCTGACGGCTTATTTACGGTTGTATAAATATCTAGCGACTGATCTGTTCCAGTAGGAATATTTCCGACATTCCAAATACCTGTAATGTAGTTGTACAAACCACTTGTAGGACTGCTGGTCTGATAGGTAAATCCAGGAGGCAGCAAATCTTTAACTCTTACGCCAGAAGCATCCGCTGGTCCATCATTGGTAACAGTAACAGTAAAAATAACTGTTGAACCAACATCATGAACTGCATCTTGGTTAAGTGCTGTTTTTTTAATAGATAAATCTGCCATTACAATTACTGGTGTGACAGAAATACTGTCATAGTCATCTTCAGTCGTAATTCCATTTCCTGGTGTACTGTCCGGATCATGCTGATCTGCAGTCATGATTTCGGCTGTATTTAAGTACTCATCAGGAGTGCCAGTCGGATTTTTTACAAAAACGTTTAAAACCAAAGTATGGCTATTTCCTGGCAGTATAATTCCAGGAGACCATTCACCAGTTGCAGGATTGTAAGCTCCCGAAGTCGAATTATAGAAAATATAATCGTATCCAGAAGGCAATACATCTTTTATGGTAACACCTGTAGAAATACTTGGTCCCGAGTTGGTTACTGTAATAGAGAATGAGATCTGCGATCCTACTGCAGGAGTAAGTATGTTGTTGATTACTTTTTTCTCTATCGAAAGATCGGCTACTGCTGGAACTGGCGTTAATAATACAGAACTCATATCATCTTCACCGCTGACATTATTATTTGGAGTAGAATCAGGATCCAATTCGTTAGAAGCATAAACTTCTGCAATGTTTTGGTAAACACCTGTAGTTTTTACTCTAGCCCCAATTAATAAAGATTCGGAACTACCATTTGGAATTGTTCCAACATCCCAGATTCCGGTTGAATTATGATATTGTCCAGCTGTCGAAGCGTATACAACATATTCGTAACCGCTTGGTAGCATATCTATTACTTTGACACCTGTTGCATTTTGTGGCCCACTGTTTTTTACTGTTATTTCAAAAGTAACGGTAGCACCAAATATAGGATTAAGATTACCGCCGACTATGGCTTTTGTCAATGATAAATCGGCCATAGGAACAACAGGAGTTGTTGCAACTTCAGCATAATCATCTTCTGTTGTGATTCCATTATTCGGAGTCGAATCTGGATCAGGAAGACTGCTGGCAGTAACTTCTGTAGTATTTAAATAATTACCTGTCGCGTTTACAGTAGCAGTTAATTGAAGTGTTTGCGCGTCTCCGCTCGCTAATGAACCAATAATCCATTTTCCATTTGTGTTGGTATAGGTTCCTTTTGTTGCTGTGAAACTACTAAAAGTATAACCAGAAGGAAGTAAATCGGTTACTTCTACGCCTGTTGCATTCTGCGGTCCTTGATTAGTTATGACTATTTCAAAAGTTACAGGTGTTCCAATTAATGGAGTGGCATTGTTAACTGTCTTAGTTAAAGATAAATCGGCTGTTTGTCCTAAAGGAGAAGTAGTTGCTGTACCGTAATCATTTTCGGTTGGAACGCCGTTGCCAGGAGTTGAATTAGGATCTGGTAGGTTACTAGCAGTTACTTCGGCAACGTTCACATAATTTCCTGTTGGATTTACAATAGCAGTTATACGTAATACGTGCGAATCTCCGTTTAAGAATGTGCCAATTGTCCATTTTCCAGTTGTGGAATTGTAAGTTCCTTTTGTAGCACTGTAATTGGCAAAAGTATATCCAGAAGGCAATAAATCGGTAACTTCAACTCCAGTCGTATTCTGAGGGCCATTATTAGTTGCAATTACTTCAAATATTACTGATGACCCTACTAATGGTACCGTATTATTAACTGTTTTAGTTAAAGATAAGTCTGCCGCTTGTGCGTTTGGAGTAACAGTCGCTGTTGCGTAATCGTCTTCTGTGGTAACTCCATTATTTGGCGTTGAGTCTAAATCAGGAGCATCTGCAGCAGTTATTTCTGCAATATTGAGATAATTCCCAGAAGTATTTACGGTAGCTGTAATTTGAAGTGTTTCTGATTTTCCGCTTATTAAATTACCAACATTCCAGATTCCTGTTGTAGGGTTGTAAGTTCCTGTTGATATATTGTAAGAATTGTAAGTGTATCCTGAAGGAAGTAGATCAGTTACTTCTACGCCTGTATTATTACGTGGACCATCATTTTTTACAACGACTTCAAAAACTACCTGAGAACCTACAAGCGGTGAAATAGCATTGACTGTTTTCGTTAATGATAAATCAGAAAATAGTCCTGATCTATCAGGAGTAACGATAGCTGTTGCATAATCATCTTCTGTCGTAACACCATTATTTGGAGTAGAATCTGGATCAGGAAGTGCCGCTGCTGTTATTTCTGCAATATTCTGGTAATCGCCTGTTTCTTTAACAAGCGCTATTACTTGAAGCGTTTCTGATTGGCCCATTGCTAAATTACCAACATTCCACAATCCGTTAGTTGTGTTGTATATTCCTGTTGAATTACTGAAACTGACAAGCGAGTACCCAGAAGGCAGTAAATCAGTTATTTGCACTCCATTGTTATCTTGTGGTCCATTATTGGTCACTACAATTTCAAAAGTTACAAGTGAATCTACTTCGGGAATAGTGTTATTTACTGTTTTGGTCAAAGACAAGTCAGAAGATTGAGATGTCGGGGTAGTTGTCACGGTCGCATAATCGTCTTCTGTAGTAACTCCATTATTTGGCGTTGAGTCTGGATCCTCAAAATCAGCGGCAGTTATTTCTGCAATATTGGTATAATTTCCAGTTGCATTTACGGTCGCTGTAATCTGTAAAGTTTCAGATTTTCCATTTATAATATTGCCAACGTTCCATAAACCTGTTGCAGGTGTATACGTTCCTGTAGAGATTGTATATCCAGTAAGTGTATAACCAGAAGGAAGCAAATCTGTAACTTGAACACCTTTATTATCATCTTTTCCGCTGTTGGTAATGATAACCTCAAAAGTAACTTGTGAGCCAACTAGTGGGGTTAAATTATTTACAGTTTTAGTTAATGATAAGTCAGAAACTGGCGGAGGAGGAGGTATTTCTGCTCTTGTTAGAACAGCTACACTTGCATAGTCATCTTCAGAAATTACTCCATTATTAGGAGTAGAATCTGGATCAGGAAGACCAGCTGTGGTTACTTCTGCGATGTTAACAAAATTTCCAATTGCATTTGCTATTGCTGCAATTTGCAATGTTTCTGATTGATTTTTTGGTAAGTTTCCAATATTCCATAAGCCTGTCGCAGGATCATAAGTTCCTCTTGAAACGGTATATCTGGTAAAGGTAAACGCTGCAGGGAGTAAATCGGTTACCTGGACCCCCGTATTGTCTTCTGGCCCGCTGTTAGTAACAATTATTTCAAATGTAATTTCTGTGTTAACAATCGGAGATGAATTACTAACCGTTTTGGTTAAAGACAAATCTGAAGAAAGTGCTGTTGGGGTAGTCGTTGCTGTTGCATAATCATCTTCTGTTGTAACCCCATTGTTTGGAGTAGAATCTGGGTCGGGCTGATTGCTTGCTGTAATTTCAGCATTATTGGTATAATTTCCTGTTGCATTTACTACTGCTGTGATTTGTAAAGTGTGAGTAGATCCAATTGCTACATTCCCAACTGTCCATAAACCTGTTAACGAATTATAGCTTCCAGCTGTTGCACTATAAGATGCGTAAGTATATCCAGAAGGCAGTAAATCGGTAACGGCAACAACATCTGCATCTTGAGGTCCAGCATTGCTTACCTGAAGACTGAATATTACCTGGGAACCAACAAGTGGAGCAGCATTATTTACGGTTTTAGTTAAAGATAAATCTGCCGATGCTAATACCGGAACTGTTATGGCTTCTGCATAATCATCTTCTGTCGTAACCCCATTGTTTGGAGTAGAATCTGGATCAGGCTGACTGCTTGCTGTAATTTCAGCAGTATTAGTATAATTTCCAGAAGCATTTACTGTAGCTGTGATTTGTAAAGTATAAGAATCTGAAATAGGCATGTTTCCAACTGTCCAAAGACCTGTTGTTGGATTATAACTTCCTGTCGTTGCGCTATACGACACATAGGTATATCCAGAAGGCAGTAAATCGGTAACAGCAACGCCATTAGCCTCTTGTGGTCCAGAATTAGTTATTTCTATACTGAAAGTTACCTGCGAACCAACAAGTGGAGCAGCATTATTTACGGTTTTGGTTAAAGATAAATCTGCCGATGTAGGAATAGGAGTTGTTATGGCTTCTGCATAATCATCTTCTGTTGTAACCCCATTGTTTGGAGTAGAGTCTGGATCTGGAAGATTAGCAGCTGTTACTTCAGCCTTATTAAGATAATCGCCACTCGGATTGACTCTTGCCACAATCTGAAGTGTTTCTGCATCACCCGTTACCAAATTACCCACATTCCATATTCCTGTAGCGGTGTCATAAGTTCCTGTTGAAACGGTAAATCCAGTGAAAGTATATCCAGACGGAAGCAGATCTGTAACTTGTATGCCAAGATTGTCTTGTGGACCATTATTGGTCACAACTACTTCAAAAGTAACTAGTGAACCAACTAATGGAGTTGCATTATTAACAGTTTTAGCTAAAGATAAATCTGAAGACTGCTGAATAGGAGTGGTCGTCGCTGTTCCATAATCGTCTTCTGTTGGCACTCCGTTATTTGGAGTTGAATCTGGATCTGGAGTATCGCTATTAGTAACCTCTGCAATATTTGTATAATCTCCTGTTGGATTCACTATTGCATTAATTTGTAAGGTTTCAGACTCACTGCTTTCTAATATGTCCAGAGTCCATAAACCAGTTGTACTGTCATAAGTTCCACTTGTTGCGTTGAAAGTAGCAAAAGTATACCCAGAAGGCAATAAATCGGTTACTTGGACTTGAGCGGCATCTTGTGGACCGCTGTTTGTAGTGATAATAGTAAATGTTACAAGAGAACCAACTAGAGGAGTAGCGTTACTTACCGTTTTAGTCAATGATAAATCTGCAGATGGAGGTATAGGAGTTACCACAACATTATCTTCGTCATCTTCACTCTGATCTCCATCATCATTATTAGGTGTACTATCAGGATCAGGAAGATTGCTGGCTGTAACTTGTGTTATGTTTTTGTAATCTCCTGAGGGCAATACTTTTGCATCTAGAATAAGAGATTCTGTAACACCAACATCGACTGTACCAACATTCCATATTCCAGTAGTGCTGTCGTATGGTCCTGCAGACGAACTATAATTTACGTATTGAAAGCCAGAAGGCAATAAATCTGTTACTTGCACTCCAGTTGCATTATTTGGACCGTCATTTTTTATTTTAAGTTCAAATGAAACTTGACTTCCAACCACAGGACTTGTATTACCCGTAACTACATTTTTGGTTAACGATAAGTCGGCAGAAGGCCCAATAAATGTAATTTGAGCATCATCTTGATCATCTTCAGAGGCGACATTATTATTTGGTACGCTATCTGGATCTGGCAAATCGCTTGTTATGACTTGAGCAATATTAAGGTAGTTTCCTAAAGGATTAACAAAAGCATTAAAAGTAAGATTGACATTGGAGTTTGCAGGCAATACTAGATTTCTCCATTCTAGTGTCGCCGTTGCAACTTGGTAGGTTCCACCAGCAGATACTGATCCAGGGATAAGCGTATATCCTACTGGAATAACATCTTTTACACCAACGCCAGTAGCATTTCCGGGACCTTTGTTTACTACGTTAATTGTAAAGCTAACTTGGTCTCCAGCCGCGGCAGAAGTTGGCGTTACTGTTTTAGTAAGTTCCAAATCAGCTTGTTTTAGCGAGACAGAAGCGGTTGATATATCATCTTCTGGCAATCCATTTCCTGGAGTACTATCGGGATCGAATTGATGTGCGGTCTGAATTTCTGCCGTATTAAAGTAATCACTCATTGATGTCACGACATTTACCTTTGCTGTAATTTGCAAGGCAAGAGAGTTTCCATTGTTTAGATTACCCACATTCCAAATTCCAGTGGTGTTATTGTATTTTCCACCTCCATTATCGCTCACATACGTAAAACCTGGAGGTAAATGGTCTGAAACTGTAATTCCAGTTGCATTATTAGGCCCGCTGTTGGTAACCCTAATAGTAAACACCACATTATCATTTATGCTAACGGTTGCTGGTGAAACTGTTTTTTGTAATGATAAATCGGCTACATCTAGCACTACTGTTGCACTATCCTGATCATCTTCTGAAGGGTTTTGGTTATTAGGCGTACTGTCTGGATCAAATTGGTCAGATGCGACAACTTCTGCAGTGTTCACGTAAGATCCTCCAGCAAGAATTCTAGCTTTAAAGGATAAATTTAATATACTTCCGCTAGGAATTGTGATACCGCTCCAAGTAATTGTATTGTCTCCAACATTGTATACTCCTCCCGAATTAACCGTTCCGGCAACAAGTGCAAAGCCCATTGGGATAAAATCTCGTATAGCGACATTAGTAGCCGTAGTAGATCCGCCTAACGAATTATTATTAAAAACATTTATATTGAAAGTGACAACGTCGCCAACACTTCCAGTTGCTGGTGATACTGTTTTGGTTAATTCAAGATCTGCAATTGAAAGAATGGTCAGAGTCATGGTATCTGATGAAACTGCACAATTACCATTGCTGACAGTCCATTGTAGTATATATATTCCCGGAACAGTTCCTGTAACAGCTGTAGTGGGAGAAGTAGCATCCATAAAACCTACAGTACTAGGTCCAGAAACCTGAGTCCATTCTCCAGTACCAACTGTTGGGGGAGTTGCATTCATGTTTACTGCTGTAAATTGAGGAACTCTTTGATTTGGACCTGCTTCTGCTGTGGATGGATTTGCATAAATTGTAACTTGAACAGTATCTTCAGAAATACATCCAGTTGTAGTTATTGTCCATTTAAATATGTAAGTTCCAGGGATTAAATTTAACATCAGCGAGTTTGGATTATTTGGAGCCGATATTGTTGCCGTATTAGGTCCAGAAACCTGACTCCATAGTCCGGTGCCAATAATTGGAGTATTAGCAGCCATAGTTGCTGTAGTAACATTACACATTTCTTGATCAGGGCCTGCATTGGCTATGGTTGGTGGATTATCGTTAAAAGTAATATTGACTGTGTCTGAGGTTGGCTGACATAACGAAGGATTGGTAAAAGGGCCATTTGTAACTGTCCATGTTAAGACATAAGTGCCTAAAACATTAATATTGGATAAGGTAGTTACTGGACTGTTTGGATTGTCAATAACAGCATTTCCTCCAGAAGGCTGAGAGGCAAATGTCCATGTTCCAATACCTACTGCTGGAGGTACGGCTGCCGTTTTATAAGTTGTTTGGCAAGCTACCGTATTGTCAGGGCCTGCGTTTGCGGCACTAGGAGGAGCGTTCATTACGATTCTCACAATATCAGATAATGTTCTGCAAGAAGGGCTTTCAAAAACCCATTCCAGAATATATAAACCAGGAACTGTTAGACCTGTTACTGTTGTAAGCGGAGCACTAGGCGTTGTTATTACGGCTACGCTCCCAGCAGGTTGAGATGCAAAACGCCATTCAAAAGTTTTAACATCAGGTGGCGGAACATTTCCTTGCAAAGTTGCAGTTCCGTTAACATCAGATATACACAAAGTTTGATCTGGACCAGCATTAGGCGGTATACTTGCTCCGCTAAATATTTCAACATTTACAGAATCAGAAGATCCTGGACATGTAGATCCACCTGGAAAAGTTGAAGCAGAAGTGGTATAGGTAAAAACATAACTAGTTCCTGGAACAACAGTTGCATTTGCAATATAACTGTTAGGTGGAGATTGGGATATATGAACAGCTGCTGGATTTCCTGATGTGCTGGTAAGTGTCCAGGTTCCAGTTGAATTTTTATTTCCCGTAAGCTGAATACTAGTAACATCACAATAAGTTTGATCAGGTCCTGCATCTGCGGCTGGAGTCACCACTACAACCATATCATCAAAAGTTCCTTGGCATAAGAAAATGCTTTTTGCAGTTATGGTCCATCTAAAAGTGTAAGTTCCCGCTACAAGCCCATTGATTACAGTATTTGGATTAGTAGGATCTACAATATTGGGCTGATTTGGCGCACCAGTTAGTACAGACCATTGTCCAGTTTCAAAAAAGCTGTCGTAAGTACTACCGGCCATGGTAACGCTGGTGTTGGCACAGATGTTTTGATCTGGTCCTGCAACAGCTTGGTGAGGCGGAATACCTATTGTTAAATTAACGTCGTCGAATGCCTGACCGCAGACAGAAGCATCTACTGTCCATCTAAAAATATAATAACCACTATAGATAAAAGTAAAAACAGCATTTGGATCATGAATATCACTTATGGTGTAATCTCCAACACCAGAAATTCTAGTCCAAGTTCCAACTGCTCCACTGCTGGCTGTAGCGGCCATTGTAATAGTAGATCCGCAGATTTCTTGATCAGGACCTGCATTTGCTGCAGGAGGAGTATTGGCAATTGTAACCGAAACACTGCTCTGATTTGGTGCGCATAGCCTTGTAAGAGGCTCTATCGACCAAGTAAACACATAAGTTCCATTTCCTGGAACGGTAACCAACGTATTAGGGTCGCTAGTATCTGCAATAACAACACCCGCTGAAGGTGTTACAGACCAAAGACCCACTTCTAGAAAACTAGGATTATTACCACTAAGATTAAAAGAAGTTGTTCCAGAAGGGTAACAAGCATCAGGACCAGCATCTGATGTTGAAGCTGCTGTCGAATTATTAGTGCTAATTGTAACAGTATCGGACGCAGATGAACTACAAGATGGGCCAGGATGAAGATAAGAAACCGTCCATTGCAATTCGTATTGCGATACATTTGTTGTAAAACCTGTTGCTATCGCATTTGGGTCATTAACATTGGAAAACGAAATTGTAGTTGGTCCCGAGATTTGACTCCATGTGCCAATTTCACCCGGCTGTACTGCTACAGCTCCAAGAAGTACTTGAGAATTGGCACAGACAATCTGATCGGGTCCCGCATCTGGAGTTCCTAAATTAGTATCAGATACATAAATAGTTACTGTCGAAACTGAAAAACCACAGGTTGCACCGCCTCCTTTGGTTATATATTGAAAAACATAAGTTCCAGGAATAAGCCCTGTAACTTGCGTGTCTATAGCAAAATTATCTGCAATTACTGCCTGATTTGGTCCGCTAAGCTGACTCCAAAAATGCATGCCATCTCCAGTTACAACTCCAGAAAGCATAGTGCTTGTATCACCGCAAGGCAAGCTTACATCAGATCCTGCATTAGATGGAGTAGGATCACCAGAAACAAGAATGTTTAGAGTGTCAAAACCATAATCGCAGCCAGCAAGAATTGATCCGTTTTGGCTTCTGATAAATTCAACGGTATATTCTCCTGGTGTAGTAAGGGTTAAAGTCAAAGAATTACCCGCATCTTGCAATGCAGTAGGAAAGGGGCCAAGAGGAGAGCCATCTGGTCCTGTTACAATTCGATACTGATTTACTCCAGTTCCTGTAACGGTAAGAGGTATTGTAAACACAGTTGCATTACAGCTTCCAACCATATCATCGCCATTATTGGCAACAATGGTTCTTGTTGCGCCGTTATACTGTACATGGTAATCTTTAGTAAAAACACAACCTGTGTTGTTATTGGTAAGCGTATATCTAAACGTATATGGATCACCAGCATCAGATATATTTGTAACTAATGTAGTAGGGTTTGTTGGAGAAACAATTACTGCACCAGAATCTCCAGCTATTTGTGTCCATCGAACAGTTTCTCCAGCGTATAAAGGAGTTTGTGCTACTAAAGTTACTTGATTAATAGTATTGTCGCAAAAGAAAATATTTTCATCGCCACCAGGAAGAGTCGTAACATCTTGTGTAGCGGCAGGAACATTAATTACAACTGTATCATTACCAGAAGCACAAGGCCCGGTTACAGTCCATCGAAAAGTGTAAGTTCCTTGAACAAGATTTGAAACTCCTGTATTATTAGCGCTAGGATTGGCAATTGTTGGCGTATTTGGACCACTTACAAAAGTCCACTGACCATTTTGGCCGTTAAGGCCACAACCGCCATAAGTTGCATCAAGATTGGTGCTTTGTGTGGTAGTATAACAATTACTGAGCGTTTGATCTGGCCCTGCTGAAACTGGTTTAACACCTCCATAATTGGTTACAGTTATCTGAGAAGTAGTTCTACAGCGCTGACCTGGAGCGTATTCAGGACCTTCAATAACCCATTGAAGCGTCGTAACACCGCAGCTTGTAGAAGGCAAAGTTATCGTTGAGGTTGGCAGATCTGGAAAATTAATTACTACGCCAGCATTGTTAGCTCCAACGATTTCCCAGCGACCAGTTTCTCCTGTATTTTGAGGGGCATTTGCTGTAATAGATAAATTTCCAGAACTATTTGGACAGCTTGCTATGTTGCCTCCTGCAATTGCGGTAGTAATAGGCTTAACATTTACAACTTTATCCTGATAAGCTGTAATTCCATCGCCGCAGGTCGCGCTATATCTAAAAATATAGGTGTTTCCACCGGTATATCCAGAAACGGTTGTGCTTGAACTTGTTGGTGAATTAATAGTTACTGCTGGACCAGAGATTTGAGTCCATTTGACAGTGCCAATAATTGGACTCGGATTATTTCCAGTTAAAACCATTGCGTCGGTTGCGCAAATGGTTGTATTTAATACTCCGGCGTTTACAGTACAGTTTTGTGCATTTGATTGAAAAGCAGTAAGAAAAATTATCAATGCAGCAAAAACTAGTTTTTTTGATAAAGTGCAAGTTCTCCAAGAAAAATAAAATTGTGCCATAAGCAATCAGGAATGAAAAGGCAGCACAGCAAATTTATAACTACCTTAAATTAATAAATTGATTTTGAGCATTAATCGTAGTTAAGATTTAGAATATATTTTGGGGTTACTTCAAATTTAAAGAAAGATAGTTGTGAAATTTTTTTTTGTATGTTGCAGATTATAAAATGAAACATAAAAAACATATTTTGAAACAATAAAACGCTTTATAATAGCGTCAGTAAGCGTTTACTATAAAAGTGGACTTAGTCTTATTTTTACAAAAAAGTTTAAGCAGTGTGAAATATTTTAATCAAATTTAGTTTTCAAACCGTCAAAAAAGACTTAGTAGAGAGATATAGAATGTTAATTATGATATAAATAAGAAAGGGCTGCCTTTTTAAGACAGCCCTTCGTTATAATCTTTCTGAAAATTAAAAAGCTTCGCCAATTCTAAAATAAACTCCCCAATCTCCTTTACCAACCGCACCGTCTAGACCAACATTGAATTTTGATTTTTTGAATGGATTGTATCGGTATCCAACACCGCCACCAGGGTACATTTTCCAATCAAAGCTTGGAGTGTCAGAACCATAAATTGTTGCAATACCAAAAAAGCCAACCAATCCCATTTTCTGTCCAAAGTTGTATCGGTATTCGCCTTGAATATCCATTAATCCAGCCCCTCTATATTTTCCTTCAGAATATCCGCGAATATCTGTTCCTCCAATTGTGCTTTGCTGTTCAAAAGCGACATTTCCAAGTCCGAATTTGCCAAAAGCACGAACTGCAATGACATCTTTATTATCTCTAGTTGGAATATATCTATTGGCTTGAAAGGATATTCTGTTAGATGCCAGATCATTATCTAAAAAATCGGGATAAGTAGACCAGTCCAATTTAATTTTGTATCCTGTTGTAGGGTAATAAACGGCATCTCTTGTATCATATAATAAGTTTACAACTAAAGCATTGCTATGTGAAACCGACGATGGAGAAATATTATCTTCATATACTGTGTTGTAATGGGAATATGTATACGATAGTCCTCCATAAAATTTACCAACAATTTTTCTTTGTCCACCGATGCCTAAAATAGTTGTTTTGGTTCCATAATCATAAAAATCGGGCTGATCTACATCATCAACATAAAATTGCGAATTCTGATTTCCTGTAAAAAAGAAAAGTTTGAATCGCCATTTGTCTTCTTTCAAATACCATCTATTAAAGAAAGCCAAAACATAAGATTTGTTAGTAGTATAAATGGCCGACATTCCAGACAATGATTTAGGAGAAATAGTATCGGCATGATTAACTTTATACATCGCCATTGGAATAACACCAAACATAAAATCAAGATTTCTGTTATAACTCAAATATGGCATTACCCTTAATTCAATTTTCTTTTCTTTAGGTTTTTCAGTAACAGAATCTTTAATTTTTTGACCGAAACAAGAAGATATAAAAGCTGTAAAAAAGAATAGGAGTAGAAGATGCCTCATTGTATAAATTTGTTTGGTGAAACTTATATTGGCGTATAATTACTTAAAATTACGCTTTTCCGATACTTGTAAATTTAAACAAAAAATGTAAGTGTTTGAAATAAAAATAATTAAGTTTTATTCTATCGGTTAAATATTGCAAGTAATCTTTCTAAAGCATTTTTTGAATGAAGCTCTTCACTGTTGTTTAAAGTATCGGCTAACGCCTTTGATGCTCTTTCCAGCATACGATTTTCAAAATAAGAAATAGCAGTTCTCCTGTCAGAAAAAAGATTGTTCGTTAAGCAATCTGCCAATTCAAAAGCATCAAGCATAGCTAGATTGGCGCCTTTTCCTGCAAAAGGAGGCATTCTATGAGCTGCATCGCCAATAATAGTTAGGTTTTCTTGTGTTTTCCAAGATTGATTAAACGGAAAATAATACTGCGGACGCGGAATAAAATACAACTCTTTACTCATAAATAGCTCGTGCCATTCAGAACTCCAATCTTTGTAAACTTCTTTAAACCATTCAAAAATCCGCAGATTGTCATTAAAATCCAAACCATTTTCGACGATCCAGTTTTCAGGAATTTTGCTGCTGAGTAAAAACATCAGCGAACCATCTCCTTTTGTGCCGTACATAATGGTTTGTTCATTTCCCATGGCAAGAACTTTTCCGCCTTTCGAAAACTTAAAAAGTTTTGGAGCATTTTCTTCGGCGTTATAAATAGTGCCTTCAATCATCGTGATTCCAGAATAAATGGGCTTTTCTGTACTTATATAAGGACGCACTTTAGAATTTGCACCATCTGCGGCAATAACCAGATCGGCATAAACACCTGTTCCGTTTTTGAAATACAATCTCCAGCCTTCATTTTCTTTTTCCATTGAAATAAATTGACTGTCCCAAACAATGGTTTCTGGCAGGAGAGAATTCAATAAAATATTGCGAAGAACCGAACGGTCTATTTCTGGACGCGGTTTTGAAATGTCCTGAAGTGAATCTTGATTGTTTTTTGAATTTGTTTGAGAAACGTTTTTCTGAATAGCATGTTCGTCAAATTTTAATTCGAAATTCTGATTCACAATTCGAGCTTTGCTGGCGCTAGGGCGAATGTTTTTATAAAATTCGTCCAATAAATCGGCATGTTTCATGGCTATCAAACCCGAATCTTCATGCAAATCTAGAGGAGAACCTTGAACACGTACTTCTGAGTTGAGGTCTCTTTCGTAGACTTTCACATTAATATTTTGCAATTGTAAAAGACGAGCTAATAGTAAACCGCCCATTCCGCCGCCAATAATAGCGACTTTCTTATCTTTAAGTAACATAGTTTTGTATTTAAAATCTATGTTGCAAAATTATTGTGATGAAAGAGCCGATAATAGTATAAATCGGTCGTTTTTGTTTTGAAAAAGTTCTTTTGGAAGCGAGCCCGATATTTTTTTGATTTCTTTAATGAAATGTGTTTGGTCAGAAAAATTCTCTTCAGGAAACAATTTCCCTTTTGCAATATGCTCCAATGAAGCGCGAAAACGAAGAATCGAACAATATCCTTTTAATGAAATTCCGAAATACTGATTGAAATACCTGTTAATCTGACGACTGCTCCAGCTAGATTGTTCAGATAACTCTTTTATAGTCATTGCTCCATGAGTTTCATAAATAAGGTGAAATAGCTTTTGCTTTCGGGGATCAACTTCCTTTATTAATAAGGAGTTGATTTTTGAAGTTGCTTTTTCGCAGAACAATTCAAAATTTTCCAGATCACTTTCTTCGAAATCCCAAAAGCCAGATTCGAATATTTTTCCTGAATTTAAAAGATCAGCAATGCTTTCATGAAAAATATATTCAGCAGCAAGAAGTTTAAAACTAATCACAAACGTCAAACTGTTAGCTGGAATTATTCCTTTTTCATACTGTTGTGTTCCTAAACCCAGAAGTCTAATTTGAAAAGGGTTTTCAGCTGTTTTTATAAGCGATAAATCAATTCGACCGTCAGGAAGACCAATTGTTTCCAGTTTTTCATCCGATTTATTTTCCATGCACCAAAAACTATCCACAAAATCTGAAAGGTTTTTGTTGGGTTTAATGTATTGATAAGATAAATCTTGATGCATTTTATCAAATTTTAAAGTGAAATTAAACAAAATGTACTTTATTTCTATTAAAAGAGCCACTTATAGAAAGCTTACAAGAGACTTTCGAATTCAATAAAAAGTGTGATAAAAAACTTGACATTGGGTAAGTTGTTGTTTTTTAGTGTATTAGATGTGGTTTTTTCTTGCAATGAAAAACTTAACATTGGCGAATGTCTTTTTCAATCTATCTTTGTTTATTATTTTTTGATGTTAATTTAATGATTTAATAACATTAAAAATTAGTTTAATTAAAAATAAATTTAATCAATTTCTTAAAATTAACAGAATAATGGCAAAAGAAATACTTGTTGATGAAATCAATCAGGAGGCAGAAGCTGTTTCGGTTATTTCAAATGATGAAATCGAACAAAAAGAGGCTCCAGTTTTAGAATCTGCTGAAACTCCAGAAGCAAAACCAAAACCTAAAAGAGCTCCAAAAAAAGTAGCCGAAAAAGAGGATAATGCAGTAGAGGAAACAGTGCAAGAATCAACACAAATAGAAGAAATTTCATCTGAGGCTGAAGAAGAAACATCTGAAGAAAACGAAAATCAGCCAAAATCTAAAAAGAGTAAAAAAATGAAAGAAAAAGAAAAGGAAAAAGAGAAAAAAGAGAAAAAGAAAAAAGCTGTTGCTAGGAAAAAAGAAAAAGCAAAAGACAAAAAGAAAGAGAAAGCTAAAAAAGCAAAACTAAAAGCTAAAGCTAAAAAGAAAGCAAAAGCTAAAAAAGCTAAGGAAAAAGCAAAAGCAAAAAAGATCGCTAAAAACAAAGCAAAAAGATCTAAAGCTAAAAAGAACAAGAAAAAATAATTGTGAATGGTGAATGGTTGAATTGTGAATTTTCCAAAGCAATCATAATAATAAAATTATTTAGCCACAGATTATAAGATTAACACAGATTTTAAATAATCATTTTAATCTTGTAATCTGTGGCTATTTTTATTTAAGTTTTGCGTTTCACAATTCACCATTCACCATTCACCATTCACATTTCACATCTCACCATCATTCAGTTTTTGCTTTTTTTTTCTGCATGGCAAGTTTATCTATTTTCTGAAGAAATTCGGGGTCAAATTCGGAGTAAGCTCTTAATCGGTATTTCTCATCTCTAATTTTCATTACCAGACGTATTTTCTGAACCATCAGCCAGATCGGCTCGTATCTTTTATGGCCAAGCAAATATTGAATTTTAAGAATCGATATTTTTCTATGCGAAAGCGTCATCAATTCAATGCAGATCATCCAATAACGAATAGGAAGATTAGAGTTTTCCATTACAGTTCCAGATCGAAGACTAGTTCGGCTGCCACATTTTCGACACTGAAATTTTAAATCATTTTGTCTGAAAGAATGTACGTCGTGCCCGCATTTTCTGCACAAAAGTCCGTTTTCTAAACGTTTGTTTTTGAGCTCTTCAATGCAGGTTGCTTCATCAGAATATTTTTCGAAATAAGCGCGTAATTCCATTTATACAGTTCCTTGTTAACATTTCGAAATATAGATTATTTTAAAAGAACCGAATAACAATTTATATAAAAATAGAAAGGTTTTTTGTGATTTCTTGGAGAGATGTGTTTCTAGAAAAAGATTGTTTTTATTTTAGAACATCCTCAGAGAGGCGAAATTTGTATAGAAAGAAATAGCGCAAAGAATATAAAGCTCCAAAAGAGCGACAGGTTTTATAAATAGGTTTAAAAAATAAAAAGGAATATTCAGCTCTTGAATATTCCTTTTTATCAGGGGCAAAATTGTGTTATAATTTAGCTGCAATCTCTTTTTTATACTTATTAAGGATAGATTTTGTCATACCTAAATTAGCTTTAGTTGAGTCTACCGCTAAATAAATAAAGTATTCCTGATTATCAGAAACATCGATAATGTGAATTTGAGAACTTAACGTGATCATGATATTATCAATAACCTGACCCTTTAATCCTAGAGCTTTAATAGCATTCATTTTTGCTTTAACTACTTCAAGGTTGTATGCAGATGCCAATTCTGGATCAAAATCTGCGACAACAGATTGAGAATAATAGGACATACCGCTCGCGATTTCAGCTACCGAAACGGCAATAAAACCTGGGACGTTCTTTTTTAGGTCTTCCCCAAATTGCGTTAAAAAATCAGACATAATGTTAGAATTTTAAATGTTGTAAATAAGATTGAATTGTTTTGGATAAAGGCAAAATTAGGGATACAATATTATTTAATTATCCGTAATATGTACCTTTTTTTATGCAATAATTAAAAAATAACATAAGTGTTCTAAAACCCATTTTTTATTCTTGCAAACTGAATTTGTTTTTGTTTTGAAAATGAAATATTTAAACTGAAAATGCTTCTGAAAAAGCACTGTTGTGCCATTCCAAAAGCATTTTTATTTAAGCAAAAATTAATTTTTTACTTGATTTCTGTTATAAATTCTTCTTGAGCAGTTCTTACTTTTTTAAGATTTACCAACCAGTCATTTGCATCATCTCTATAACCAAGAGGTAAAACTAAAACGCTTTTTAGGCCAAGTTCGCCTAAACCTAAAAGTTTATCTACTTCAGCAGGAATAAATCCTTCCATTGGAGTTGAATCTACTTGCTGTTCGGCAGCAGCAGCGATTGCAATACCAAACGAAATATAAGCTTGTTTTGCAGCGTGGTTAGCATGCCATTCTTGTCCAAGAGGTTCGTACATTCCCCAAAGTCTTTGTTTGTACTCGTCCATTGCATCAGCAGGAATTCCTCTTTCAGCAATTGTTTTGTCAAATACAGCAGAAATTTTCTCTAAATTATAACCATCCCATGCAGCCCAAACCAAAACGTGAGAAGCATCAGTAACTTGGCTTTGGTCGAAACTTACCGCTCTTAGCTTTTCTTTAAGCTCTTGGTTTGTAATAACAAAGATTTTATAAGGCTGTAAACCAGAAGAAGAAGGAGCTAGCTTTGCAGCTTCAAGAATATAATCTACTTTTTCTTGCGGAACCGCTTGTCCGTTCATTTTTTTTGTAGCGTAACGCCACTTTAGTGCATCTATTAAGGCCATTTTTTTTAAATTGATTAAAATTGTATTCAAATGTAAAAAAACTTAAGTGTATTTTTGTCATCAGATTACCAAAAGTAACTGTAACATCGAGGTAACTTACTAACAGGATATGATAAAAGAACCAATACACGATAAAAAATCGTGCAATCAGCATATTATGGCAGTGCATGACGCCATGTATATTTTAAACGGAAGATGGAAAATTTCTATTATAGCATCTTTATGCTTCAATACATTGAGGTTTACCGATCTATTAAGAGAAGTGGAAGGCATTTCTGGAAAAATGCTTAGCAGGGAACTAAAAAATCTAGAAGAAAATCAATTGGTCACCCGGACAGTTTTGAACACGCAACCTGTTACGGTTGAGTATGAGTTAACAGAATACGGACACACCTTAAAAGAAGTGATAGATTCTCTAGCAAAGTGGGGACACAACCATAGAAAGAAAATTACAGGAAAAGATTAGTCTTTGTCTTTTAGTTCAATTGCTTTCTGGAAAAAACTTTGGCGTGTCAGATTTTGTTCTGCTTCTTCAATTGCTCGCAGAAGATTATTTTGCGTATTGGTAATTTCGTTTAAAACTTTTGTCATAATACTCCAAACAGGCTGCATTTTGGCAACCAGTTCTTTTCCTTTTGGTGTTAAAATGATCAATCTCTTGCGTTCGTCTTGCTTGTCTTTTTTAGAACTGATAAGTTTTTCTTTTTCCAGTTCCTTTAGTAAACTGATGGTCGAAGGATGGCTGTAGCCAATTTCGCTGGCAATTTCAACCACACTCAGCATTTCTTTTACATGCAGAGTATAAATTACTGGAAACCATTTTGGTTCAAAATCTATATTAAAATAACTGTAAATCTGTGCGCCGTCTTTGCGTAATTGTTCGCTCAAGCGCTGCAAACGTGTTGATATGGCCAAAATGCCAATTTCGTCAATTATATTCATTGCTATGGATTTAATTTTAAATGACAAAAAACATTATCAGGTTTCATTAACGGAAAATCTACAGGAAGTGCTTCTTTTGGTATGGTAATAAAATTGTTCTTTTCGTAAAAACGTAATGCCGCCTGCAAAATAGAAACCGTTCCTAAGTATAAGTCTTGAATTCCATTTTCTTTACTGTATTTAATCAACTCTTCCAATAAATGCTGTGCAATATTGAACTCTTTTCCTCGAAATTCTTTCTTTACAAACATTTTTCTGATAGCTCCGCCTTCTTTACTAAATTTTACGAGAGCAATAGTACCAACAAGTTTTTCGTCTATAAACGCGCCGAGAAAAATTCCGCCTGGCTTATAGTAAAAGTTTGCAATATCCTGTAAATCGGGCTGATCTTCTAAAGTAATAGGAACATTAAATTCCTTTTGCTGAATGTTTAAAATCAAATCTACGATCTGGTTTTCGTACTCATTTTGTATGGGCTGAATCTGCATGGTATTTCAAAAATTAAATAACAGTACAAAACTACGTAGTTGACTACATATATGCAAGAAAAAAACTGCCGAACTCAGCAGTTTTAAGTGTTTTTTATGATTTATTACAATTTTTTATTTCTGATTTTATTCTTTAACTAATACAATAACAGCTTTATATCCCGTTCCAACATTCCATTCGCTAGACGAAATAACTTGGCCTTTATCATCATACACCTTGAATTCGGCTGTGTTTGGAGAAGCAAAACCTTCGTTTAAAGCTTCAATATCAATTTTATTAATTCCTTTTTCCAAGTTTATTTTGACGCTTTTAAAATCTCCATTTAAAAAGACTTCAGGCTCAATAACTTTATCGTTCAAATATACTTTTACTTTATCGCCGTCTACAAAAGCGGCATCACGGTACATTATAGTAGAAGTTACCGCAGTTGTGTTGAAATTGCCTAAGAATTGATTTCTTCTATAGAATATCCCTTCAACATTAGCTTCTGGCTTATAAAGGTTTGTATTTTTAAATAATTCGTCTGGATTGACCTGTAATGGTGCAGGCTTCTCTATAGGTGCAGGCGGATTTTCTTTTGGAGCAGCTTCTGCTGGCGGAATAACTTCTTTTACTGGAGATTTTTTTGCCGGAATCGATTTGAATTTATTATCAAGTTCTTGAGCAAAACTGTGCAGTGAAAAGGAAGCAAAGGCAATTATAAAAAATATTTTTTTCATGTTTTTGTACTATTAATCTTGTGTGGTATTGACTAAAAAAAATTAGATGCATCATAATCTTTTATATATAAACATTTTATGAAACCAAATATTGCATCGTTAAGATTTTTTTGTCTAAAAATTAACTTCTTTGTGAGCAAAAATCTAATATTTTCTGCCGAAACTGACTTATCTTTATGTTCTCTTGAAATTTTGAAGATCCTACTGTTTTAAAAGGTATCTCTCTTCAAATAAAAATGAAATAACATGGAATGGAAAAATGTTTTGACTGATTTATTTAAAACGGATTATCCGATAATACAAGCGCCAATGTTGGGCGTAACAACTCCAGAAATGGTTGCGGCTGCAAGTAATGCTGGAGCTTTGGGATCGCTGGCATTAGGCGATCTTCCTGCGGAAAAATGTATTGAATTAATTAGGGCTACAAAGAAATTAACCAATAAACCTTTTGCCGTAAATATTTTTGTCCATACAATAGATCCAATTACACCAAAATTGGAAGCTGATTATGCTAAAACGAAAAATCATTTGGAAAAGTTTGCTGAGAAAACGGGGATTAAAGCCGATTTCCCACCTATAAACGAAATCAAACTCACTGATTATCACGATCAGATTGAAGCTATCTTATTGGGAAACTGCAATATTGTGAGTTTTACTTTTGGAAATTTGGATAACGAAAGTATTTTGACTTTAAAAGAAAATAAAGTGCTTTTAATTGGAACTTGTACTTCGGTTCAAGAGGCTATTGCGTTAGAAAATAGTGGTATTGATATTATTTGTGTACAAGGTATTGAAGCAGGAGGCCATCGCGGAAGTTTTTTAGAGGAAACGATTCCGCAGATTGGAGGATTATCGTTGCTTTCTCAAGTAACTGAAACTGTAAATACGCCTGTTATTTATGCTGGCGGAATTTATAACGCAAAAACGTTGCTAGCATCTAAAACTTTGGGCGCAGATGGTTTCCAGATTGGAAGTTTGCTTTTAGGGTCTGCTGAAAGTGCCTTGCAGGATTTTGAAAAGGACCGTCTTAGAAATTTAAAAGAAAATGAAATTGTATTAACCAAAAGTTTTACAGGAAGATACGCGCGCGGAATTCGAAATGCTTTTATAAAAGAAATTGAAAATTCTGAGTTTGTGCTACCGTATCCGTATCAAAATAAACTGACTGCAGAGCTCAGAAAAACAGCAAAAATAGAACAAAAGACTGATTTTGTTAGTATTTGGGCCGGACAGTCAATTGGCAGTTATAGTGAAGTTTCAACTGAAATTATTATCCGAAACTTAATAGAAGAAACAGAAAATTTTATCTGAAATTTCAGTTTAGAAATGGTTCAAAAACGCACTATTTGTCATTTCGACGAAGGAGAAATCTTCAGGAGAAACTCGACAAAGATTTGTGATTTTTTTAAATTATTTAAAGAATGAAAAATAATTAATTGGAGTTTTTTTTGTATCTATTTTTGTTGTAAGTTGTTGAATAATAATATTTTGTATATTAGTTGTTCAATTAAATAAGCCAAATATGAATAGGTTAAGTTTTATCTTTTTCCTTTTTGCATTCAGTGCTTTTGCTCAGGGAAATAAAATCGATTCGGTTATTAAGAAACAGATTGAAGAGTACAATTCTTCATTTGCCAGCGCTTTTATAAAAGGAAGTAGGGGCGATTTGGTAAAAGCTTACACCGATCAAACCGTATTTATGCCAGAGCATAGTAGACAGCGAGTGGGCAGAAAAGCGATTGAAGATTTTTACAAACAATGGCTTACTCAGGCAAAAATTGCTTCTTTCGAAAGAAAAATTCTGGAATTGCAAGATTTTGGGAACTATATTCTGGAAATTGGAACTTTTGATGAAACCTTAAATCTAACCGAACAAAATCCATTCTCATATATTGGAAAATATGCGGTTTTATGGAAAAAACCTTCGCAAAAAAGTCTTCCTGTAACAATTGCTGCCGAAATCTGGGGCTCGTCAAGCAATTTTGATGATAGAAATATTCCTAATATTGATGATTCCTCTGTTCCAGAAACAGAAGTTTACAGCGTCTCAGACAAATTAGCATCTGAAGTTAAAGAACGAAATAAAACCATTAAAGAGTTCGTTCAAAATAGGCAAGGAGCAGAACATGCCAAAATGTTTATGCCAGATGCCATGTACCTAACGTATTACACACCAATTCTTTCTGGTGAAAAAGAAATTACAGACTATTTTATGGAACATGAAAAACCCGGAACATTAAGTATTGACAAGATTTCGATTCTGACTTCGGGAATTATCTATGCTAGAACAGCAATTATAGAATTTGGTTTTTATAGTGTGGATTGGCATGACGGTGAAAATCACGGAAATGTAAAAGGAAAAAGCATGAACGTTTGGAAAAAAGATAATAACGGAACATTACTGCTTTTTCGCCAAATCGTAAATCATGATTAACTTTTGAGTTTATTCAGAATAATGTTTATTTTATCTTTTTGTTGTTAATTGCTGATAATTTTCTATAATTTTGCCCCCATCTTTATCATTTTTACACACGATGGGTCGATTACTTTGCATATTTTTTATTCTTACCACTTTTTATATTTATCCACAATCTTCAACAAAAGAATGGATTGATAGTTTAAATACTATCGATAATCATGAGAAAAAAGTGGATTTAGCGCTCAAAATTGCTTCCAAGCTTCAAGATTCGGATTGGGAAAGAGCTTTAAAATATATTGAATTGGCTGAAGCGGAGGCAAAAAAAACAGAGAAAACCGATTTAACATTAGCGAAAGTTTATGCAAAAGCGGCTAAAATCTACGACGCAAAAGATGTTATAGATATTACTTTGCAGTATTATTTAAAGGCCTATGAGATTTACAAAAGCAATAATCTTGTAGATGAAATTGCTCGAGTAGAAAATAATCTTGCCATTATTTATGCCAAAAGTAATAATGAACAGAAAGCGCTTGAATATTTCCTGAAAGTATATCGTTACCAAAAATCTAAGAATGAGTCTGATAAATTGGTAAAAATCTTAAACAACATTGGTACAACTTACTTGGGTAAAAGTTTAGATTCTTCGCTCTATTACTATCACAAAGCCGATGCGATTGCAAAAACATTGAAGGATAAAACTTTAAAGGTTTACGTTTATACCAATTTGGCTAGAGCTTACGGATTAAAAAAAGATCATAAAAATGCGGATTTTTATTTTGAGAAAGCCTTTTCTTTAACTGATGCTTCTATCAATGAATCGTTAAAAGCTTTTACTTATGAGTCGCTTTCGGAATATAATTTTCAAGAAAAAAAACTAGATGAAGCGATTCTAAATGCCAAAAGGGCCTTAGAATTGTCAAAAGGCAATGAATTTGGTTTTGCTGGGTTAAGAATGAATAAATTGTTGTATCAGGCTTATTTAGGGAAAGAAGATTATAAAAATGCGGTTCATTATTTTCAGAAGTATAATGAGATTAGCGACAGCATTAATATTGAGCAGAAAGCTGTAAATCTGGAAAGAATAAGACTCGAGCAAGATTATAAAGTGCGAAGTCAGATTCGAACTTTAGTCGAGGAGAAAACTAGGTTTAAATATTATGTAGTTGGGTTAATATTGGTAATCGGAATTTTGACTTTGATTCTTTTGCTGATTCGTTATCGAAACCGAAATATTACCAATCAGCTAGAAAAGGAAAAGCTAAAAGCAAAAGAGCAGGAATTGAAGCAAAGTCTAGAGGCTAAGAATATGGTTTTGGTTGGCAAGGCAATGTCAGAAATACATAGAACAGACAATATCAATGAAATCCTGACGGATCTTAAAAAAATCAAACTCAAAACACCGAATAAAGAATTACAGCAGGCAATTGATATTGTGTTAAAGCGTCTTGAAAAAGATTTGAATACCGATATTTGGCAAGAATTTGAAATTAGTTTTGAGCAGGTTCATAAATCATTCTTCGATAAATTGACCATCGATTATCCTTTACTTACTCCAAAAGAGCGTCGACTGTGCGCGCTGCTATATTTAGATTTAACTACAAAAGAAATTTCTCAAATTACAGGACAATCGTTCAAGTCGATAGAAAATGCCCGAACCAGATTGCGTAAAAAGTTCGATTTGACCAACGAAAAAGTAAATCTTTCCACTTATCTAAACTCTTTTAAATCAGAAAACATGTAAATTAAACTTTAATATAACGTTTTGATTTTGTTAAGTTTAAAATGAAATGAGTGTTTTTTTGGTGATACATTTTTACCTACGAGTGTTTTTGCATTAGTCCTTTTTTTTTGAGCCTAACAGTTGCGTTCTACTTTTACCAAACGATTGTAATAAATACGTTTGATGAATACCACAAAAAAAGAAGAACCGAAGAAAAGCCTTGAAGAGCTTTTGGAAGAAACAAAAACAAAAAAGAGCGCGCTCTTAAAAATTTTACAAAAAATAACGAAAGCAAGTTCTAAGAATCAACCGCCGAATTGATTCTAAGAACTTGCTTTTGTGGTTTTCTGCGAACCCTTGTACCTATTAACTCGCAGCCTTAATACTAATTTAAATTTAAAAAAATGAACCAAATTTACTTTAAACCCAGGTATTTGTTTCTAGTCTTAGGTTTCTTGATCTGTTCCGTCGGAATGGCTCAGTCACCCTTGCCAAAAAACAAAACATCGAATGCGCAGACGGCCATACAATCGCCAAATGCCGTTCAGAAAAAGGATCAGGTTTCTCAGAAAACAACTGACCAAAGTACTAATCAGGAAGATGATTCCAATACTCTTTTAACACAAAAAAGTATAAAAGGAACAACACTTTCGCAGCAAGAAAGTGAAGATGTACAGAAGAGATCACAAGCAAGCCAGAAACTTTTTGATAATAGTTCAAGCAGTTCAACAGCTAAAAATCTTCAAAGTGCAGACAGTACAAAAGTGAAATCTTTTGCCAAATCGTCTAATTTGACAGTTAGAAATGTATTTGAAGTTAAAAAGGCAGATTTCGAATTGTCGAATGCAGACAAAATGCTGCTGAAATCGGTTTCAGATAAACACGGCAGAAGTTTGGCCACCTATCAGCAGATGCATAATGCTGTTCCTGTTGAAGGTGCAATTTATAAGGTTAGAGATAATAAAAACAAAATTGAGGCATTTGGAAATATCAGTAAAAAATTGCCTGCAAACAGTAGTTTTAAAGTAAATGCATCGGCGGCTTTACAAAATGCTCTAAATACTGTAAATGCTAAAGAATATGTTTGGCAGAGTAAAAAACTATCAGCTTTAGTTCATAAAAAAATCAGTAAAAAACCAGAGGGGGAATTGGTTTATGTAGGGCCAAATTTCTCTTCTCAATTAACAGAATATCACTTGGCGTGGAAATACGATATTTTCGCAACAAATCCGCAATCGAGCCAGACGATTTATGTAGATGCTAATACTGGAAAAGTAATTTTAAAAATTGATTTAAATAGAGATCTTCGTTCGTCCGTATCGCCTTTTGCTGACGGTAGAGCTGCAATTGGTAAGGGAAAAGCAAGATTTGCTGGGGATGTCACCTTTGGAACCACTCAATATGCAGAAGGTTATAAGTTGGAAGACTTAGTTGGAAAATACAAAGTGCCAATGTATACTTTGAATATGAATCATGCTGAACACGCATCAGACGAAGTATTGACAGAATATATCGACGAAGACAACAACTGGAATGATTTGTACAATAAAGATCATGATGAAGCCGCAATTGATATTCATTGGGGAATTCAAAAGACTTTGAACTATTACGAAGAAAAATTTGATCGCAATAGCGTTGATGATAAAGGAATGACCATTTTTGCATTGGCGCATTTAGGAACCAACGTTCAGAATGCTTCTTGGACAGGAGGATGGGCACAGTTTGGAGATGGACTTGATCAGCCTTTTGTGAGTTTAGGAATTACAGGACATGAAATGACTCACGCTGTAACACAATTCTCTGCTGGATTAATTTATCAAGGAGAATCTGGAGCAATGAACGAATCGTTCAGTGATATTTTTGGAATTTCTATTGAGCTTTATGCTGGAAAAGATACTAAAAATGACATTTGGATGTTGGGTGACGAATTATACTCTCACGGAAGTTTGAGAAGTATGGCTAATCCAAAAGCAGCTGGTCAGCCAGATACTTATGGGGGAGAATTTTGGACAAATCCTGGAAACATCCAGATTGATAATGGTGGTGTGCATCAAAACAGTGGTATTACCAATTACTGGTATTATCTTTTAGTAGAGGGCGGTGAAGGAGTAAATGATCTTGGCAACAACTACAGTGTTAAATCTATTGGTCTTGCTAAAGCAGAAAAAATAGCTTACGTTACACTTACAGAATATTTGACACCATCTTCAAACTTCTCAGACATGCGTCAGGCATCGTTATTAGCGGCAGAAGATTTATATGGTTTAGGATCTGAAGAGTATAAGCAAGTTACAAACGCATGGTATGCTATTGGAGTTGGAGCGGCATATACAGATAAGCAGCTGGTATTAATTAAAGTTGAAAATCCGTCTATACCATGTGGACAGCTAAAAGGAGATGAGCCTTTTTATGTTACGATTAGAAATACAGGAACAGCAGCTATTAAAGCAAATGATGTTTTAAGTTTCAAAATGAGAGCAATGGCAAGTGCTCTAGGAAACCTTATAACGTTTTACACCTATGATGGTACGGTTGTTTTCGATAAAGATTTAGCGATTGGTGAAGAAATTAGAGTTAAAATTCAAGCAAAAATTCCTTATCAAGTAAGTACAACGGCGGTAAATTATATTGAAGTAAAATTAGATCTAAAACCTATTGTAGAGTTTGGAGCAAAAGACGGAATTTCATTTGTTTCAAATATAATAGTTCCGCCAGCAGAGAAAGATTTTGATATTAAAGTAACAGGCTTAGATATGCCTGATTATACTGGAGATCTTTTAACGGCAAGTCACACTCCAAAGATCACGTTTTACAATTTAGGCTGTCAAGATATTCCAGCTGGAACGGTTATAAAAGTAGGATATGCCAATACAAAAGCAGGAAGTACAACAGTTTGGAAAGATGTTACATTGCAGACTGCTTTTAAAGGTAAATCTGAAATGACAGTTACTTTTGATACTACCATTGATTTATCAGCGCCTGGTTTGCATACCTATGAAGGTTATGTGACATTAGCGCAAGATCCAATTACGACCAATAATAGTATCTTAAATGCATCTTATAGCGGAATTGTAACACAATTGCCATATGCTGAAGGTTTTGAAAGAACTCCTGGAGGATGGAATACTAAAGCATTAACAGGTACTCAAAAGTTTATTTTCCAAAATTACCCTTTGTCGTTTAGAGTTACTAAATCGCAATATACTTGGGGAACTGTAGATTTAAAAAGTAATGGTGGTAAAGTGGCTTTAAATTCTGATTTTGTTTTAGAATCTCCAATTTTCGACTTTACAAATTCAGTATCTCCTTACATTGAGTTCGATTTGTATTATCTGCTTCACAAAGGATATGATGGTTTAATTGTTGAATATTCTGAAGATAAAGGTAAAAACTGGAAAAAAATTGAGACTGTTAATTATCCTGAAACAGTACACTATGATGAGTACGAATCATTTGGAGGTCCATGGTTTACAGGAATAAACAACAGTTTGAAAAAAGATCCTTATCAAATTCGTCTAAATGAATTTAAAGGTAAAAAAGTAGCCATTCGTTTCCATATTAAAACAGATGACTATAATGACGGATTTTTAGGTGCGTTTGTTGATAATATTTTGGTGACTGATGCACCATATGATTTAGAAGTTGTATCGGCAAAATTAGATGCAGGAAAATGTGACATAAATAATAATAACGCTTCAGTAGTAGCTAAAATAACTAACAATTTTGTTACATCAAGTGAAGTGGTAAATGTTACGACCAAAATTCTAGATGCGGCAAAAAAGGAAATCTTTTCAAAAACCGAAAAGACAACTTTAAATTTTACTAAGTTTAAAGATACCATAAGTTATGAAGTTACAAATGTTAACTTACAGACTATTGGTGAGCATACTGTAACTGTTTCTGTTTTTCCTGAAGTTATGACACAGGATCTAAAACAAGGTAATAACGCTGTAACATTTACTTATGACAATTGGAAAAATGAAGATATGAAAGTATCTGTACTTCCTTATAAAATGGATTTTGAAGATGATACTAAATATAATGGCTGGAGAACTTATGAAAACAAAGGTGCTGCCGGCTGGAAACATGGAACTCGTCCAGATTTAGGATCGCCAGGATGGTTTATTGCAGATCATACTAAATTTATGGCAGCAAATGATGACAAATGCAACTGTGATGCATCAAACGATATGCTGGTTTCTCCAGTATTTGATTTGACAAATTACAAAGAAGCGCATTTATCGTTTGATGGATACGGAGACTCATTACATCTTTCTGATGGATCTGTAAAAGTAAGTACAGATGGTGGTGAGACTTGGAAGGAAATATTCCATATGCCTTATTACGGCGCTTGGTGGGAATATGAAATAGATTTAACTGCTTATGCTGGAAAATCTTGTGTTCAAGTTGCATTTGTGCATAATGACAATGGATTATTTGCTAGTGGTTTTGCAGTAGATAATATCGAAGTTAAAGAAAAAAAAGATTTCTTAAGATTGTCTAATTTAAGTGCGCCAGAAACGATTTACGAGAATACTCCTTCACATGAATTTTTTGTGGGTGTTAAGAATTTATCTTACGCACCAGTAAACAAAGTTAAGGTTGAGTATCAAATTACGCAAAACGGAACTGCTGTTGGAGATCCGATTGCTTTAGAGAAAAATGATGAAATGTTGGTGGGGCAGACTATTGTTTATACATTAGATAAACTTCCAACGTTGCCAGCTGGAAACTACGAAGTTAATGTAAAAGCAACTGCTTTAGGTGCACCAAGCGCACAAACCATAACGGGAACTTTTCAAGTGGTTGAAAAAGCGTCAGATTTAAGCTCAGAAAACTTTAACGGTTTGACACAAGGTTCAATTTTTGGAACAAAAGGATTTATATCTAATCAGAGTGACGAAAATTATCCATGGAGAGCAGTTCTTACTCCAGATAACACTTATTTAACAATCCCGTTAAAAGATCATGCAGGTATTGCTAATGGAAAAATGTTATACAGCCAATTAGAAGGACCATATTATAACGGTGAAATAATATCGCCAATGTATAAGCTTACAGGAAACACTACTGCTGTAGAGTTTTATTATGCAATGCAGAGTAATGTTAATGATGCTTTAATTGTAGATATTAAACCTGCAGGTGGCGAATGGACTGAAATCTGGAGAAATGCCAGACAAGGAACTTTTGCAGATACTGAATGGCAGAAAACAGCAGTAAACGTAGCAAAATATGCTGGTAAATCTGTGTTATTCCGTTTCAGACACGCAAAATCAGATGGATATTCTTATATGGTTTTGGATGATATAAAAGTGATTACTGAGGCAGTTTCAGATGTTGCATTGCAAATTTTGTCTCCAGTAGACATTTGCGGTAACAGTACGGTAACAGTTAAACTGACAAATGAAGGACAAATGGCAATTAAAGAAAATTCTATCCAATTAGATTTAGAATATGCCAATACATCAGAAAAAATTTCAGAAACTATCGCAGCGGCTATTCCAGTTGGAGAAAGTATTGAATATACTTTTATCAAACAGCCTAAATTAGATGACAGTGGAGATTCTCATATTTTTAATATAAAAGCAAACTTGGAAGGTGATATTATAACACAAAATAATAGTATCAATAACTATGTATACCAAGGTGTCTCTGCAGACTTTAAAATATTCGATTCGTCAGTTATACATGCTTATGCTGGTAAAAGTGTATACCTTGACGCTCAGAGAAACTTTTTGGCAAATGAATTAGAAGCACCTTCATACAAATGGAGTTCTGGTGAGACAACTAATTCTATTGATGTCAATAAAGCGGGAGACTATACTGTAACGGTAATAATGAAAAACGGATGTAGTCTTACTGAAAAAGTAACGGTGGTATTTGATACATTCGAATCTGATCTTCCAAGTGGTGACGTTTGTGGACCAGAAGTAGTTTTAAATCCGGGGAATTATGTTGCTTACGAATGGTTTGATGGTTCAACAGATCCAACTTTCACTGCAACAGAAAGCGGTGAATATTATGTAACAGTTTACAACGAACACGGATTAGGTAAAATTTTTACAACGACAATCAATGTTCTTGAGAATACAGTTCCAGAAATTCAGGCATTAGAAGGAAATAAAATAACAGCTTCTGCTGATGCGGCGGGTTATCAGTGGTATTTGAACGGAAGACCTTTGCCAAATGCAACCGAAAAAATGGTTTCAACTATTTGGGAAGGAAGCTATAGTCTTCAAGTAACAAATGCACACGGTTGTACAAATATGTCGGCTCCAATTGATTCTAAAGGTCTTCTTATTGGAAAACTGACAAACTCTTTCAGAGTGTTCCCAAATCCTGCGGCAGACAATGTAAACATCTTCTTGGCTGAAAAAGCAGAAGGTCAAGCTGAAATGAAAATTTATTCTATGGAAGGTAATGCAGTTTGGAGTAAAACCTATTCTGCTGTTCCGTCAAGCGTAAATGTAAGTCAGCTTACAACTGGAGTTTATATTCTAGATTGTACGGTACAAGGTAAAAAGTACACGGCTAAGATTATTAAAAAGTAACAAATTACAGATAGAAACGGCAGTTCTCGCGCAGAACTGCCCTTCTAAAAAACAAAAACATACGATGAAAAAATCAAAGCTGATAATTTGTGCACTAATGATGTGTGCAGGTGCAATGGCTCAAACCGAAAAGGTTAAACTGGGCGTAAAAGCAGGATTAAATGTTGCGAGCCTTACATTTGATGAAAATGAATTGAACTCATCTGCAAAAACAGGATTTACTGCCGGTTTAATGGCTGAAATTCCTTTGGCAAAAAACTTCGCAGTACAGCCAGAATTATTGTATAGCCAGCAGGGAATGAAATTATCTTATTCAGATCCAGAGGTTCAAAACTCGCATTATAAAAGTACTATTGACTTAAACTATTTAAACATTCCTGTAATGTTGAAATATTATGTTGTAAAAGGTTTAAGTATTCAAGCAGGACCACAAGTTGGAATTTTACTAAAAGCAAACAACAAATATCAGGACAACTTTTTGGGTTATGAGAATAGCGAAAAAATGAATTTGTCAGACTATTCAAATGGAGTAGATGCTTCTGTAAATTTCGGATTAGGGTATCAGTTTAAAGACAGGTTTTATGCAGATGCAAGATATAATTTGTCTTATACCAATGTGTTTAAAGACGTAACAGCAAACACAAATTATATTATAAACAGCGATATGAAGAATAAAGTTTTTCAAATAACAATCGGTTATTTTTTTAATTAGAGTTAGTAACCTTCATCACTGTTAAAAACCACTCTTTTTTAAGAGTGGTTTTTTGTTTTTTGCAAAAAATCAAATTCTAACTTGCAGACACCATACCTGAGTTATATCTTTACCCCAGATTTTGGTCTGCTTTTTCAAACCGAAAAAGCAGTTAAAAGGGAATCAGGTGTAAATCCTGAACAGACCCGCTACTGTAAGTTCTACACAAAGTCTTTAAACATTACCAATGCCATTGTTCCGTTTTGAGGGATGAGAAGGCCGTTTAAAGATAGAATAAGTCAGGAGACCTGCCACAATCACATAGTTTAAAACTTTCGTGGTATGAAGTTGATGACAAGATAATAACCTGCTATTGCATAGCGGGATTACTACTGTTATATAATTACGGCATCACGCAAAGTTTATTTAATTAAATCGTGATGTATAATTTTAGAAAAACGCTTCTTGCAACTTTTGTTTTATTGATTCCTTTTTGTCTTCATTCCCAAGCAGTGACTGATAGTTCTCGGGTTTTGAAAGAATTGGTTTTAAAAGTAAAACCCTATCAGGAAGTCATTCCCGTACAAAGTCTTTCGGGTGTTTTGCTCGAAAATCTTTCCAGTCACAATGTTGCCGATGCGCTTCGTTATTTTGCAGGAACGCAAATCAAAGATTATGGCGGAGTCGGCGGACTCAAAACAGTTGATGTTCGAAATATGGGAACGCACCATGTTGGTGTTTTTTATGACGGAATTCAGCTTGGAAATGCTCAAAACGGAGTAACTGATTTAGGAAAGTATTCGCTTGACGATATGGAATCGCTTACGATGTACAATGGACAGAAAAGCGAAATTTTTCAATCGGCAAAAGACTTTGCGGCTGCTTCTACGATTTATTTGCGAACCAAACGTCCTTCTTTTATTGGCAATAAAAAAACAAATCTGCTGGTTCGTTACAAAACAATGTCCATTAATTATTATGATCCTTCTTTTAGATGGGAGCAAAAGCTGAGCGATAAAGTGAGTTTGAGCGTCAGTTCCGAATACATCAAATCAAACGGACAGTATAAATTTAGATACAAAAGAAAAAATCAAGACGGAAGCATTGCCTATGATACCACAGCTACACGATGGAACAGCGATATAGAAGCATTTCGATTTGAATCTGGTTTGTATGGAAAAATAAATAAAGGAACTTGGGATGCTAAAGTATATTATTATGATTCTGAACGCGGTGCGCCGGGAGCAATTGTAGAAAACAAGTTTAAAGACGGTTTCAGACAATTTGACAAGAATTTTTTCGGACAGTCTTCTTTAACTAAAGATGTTTCAGAAAAATATAAATTCCAGCTAAAAGGAAAATTCGCTTATGACTACACGCATTATATTGCACGAGATACTACCAATGTTTTAGGCGAAACTGTAACCGAAGGCGCACAATCTGATGATAGCTATTACCAGCAGGAAGCTTATTTCTCGGCCGTCAATATGTACAGTATTTTACCCACTTGGGATGTTTCGCTGTCAACCGATTTTCAATACAATAAATTGAATGCAACGAGAAGAGGAATCCAAACACAATTCTCTTTTCCGCAACGTTATACAGCGCTTGTTTCTCTGGCAACTTCGTATCGATATGAAGGTTTTAAAGTTTTAGGAAATGTATTAGGAACCCGTGTAATTGAGGAAGTAGAATACAATACCAAAGCACCCAATAAAACCGAATTTACGCCCGCTATATTTCTAGGTTATACTCCGTTTAAGAAATACGATTTCAATTTAAGAGCATTTGCCAAGCGTATTTTCAGAATGCCAACTTTCAATGATTTGTATTATACCATGATTGGTTCGAGCACTTTGAGGCCAGAATATATGAATCAGTATGATGTTGGTTTTACATATAATTTTCCCGTAAGGGAAAGCTTTTTCGATAAATTTTCTTTTCAGGCAGATGCTTATTATACCAATACAAAAGACAAAATTGTTGCCGCACCGACTGGAAATTTATTTCGCTGGATGATGACCAATATCGGACAAGTAAAAGGAAAAGGAATCGAAACAGTTCTTAATATGGGAACTCATTTTAATAAGTTAAAACTAGATGCTAATCTAACGTACACATATTCTCAAAGTCAAGATTTTACAAAGTTTGTTGGTCTAGAAATGTCCTCTTATGGAGATCAGATTCCGTATACGCCTTGGCATAGCGGATCAGGAATTTTAAACGCCAACTACGAATCTTGGAACTTCAATTACAGCTTCATTTATGTCGGAAAACGTTACAATGGAAATGTCAATAATATTAAAGTAAATGAAGTACAGCCTTGGTACACACACGATTTGGCGGTTCAGAAATCTTTCGCATTTAAAAATTACAAATTAAACGGAACGATTGAAGTCAACAACGCTTTTAATCAGCAATATGAAGTGATTTACAATTATCCGATGCCAGGGCGAACATTCAAATTTATAATCAGTTTTGAGTTATGAAAAAGAGCTTTTTTAAAATAGTACTCGTTTTAGCCGTAACGGTTTTGATGATTTCCTGCCGCGAAGATGAAACAATATTTCTTTCTTCAGATACAGCTGTTGCCGCGCCCAGAAGTGACGGAAATATTGAAGGTTTCTATCTTTTAAATGAAGGAAATATGGGAATGAACCGAGCCAGCCTTGATGTTTTTAATTACAGAACGGGAAATTATACCACAGATGTATATTCTGAGCGAAACCCGAGTGTGGTAAAAGAATTGGGAGATGTTGGAAACGATATTAAAATCTACGGGAATAAGGTTTATGCAGTCATAAATTGCTCCAACAAAGTGGAAGTTTTAGAAAAATGGACGGCAAAACGCATCAAAAAAATAGATATTCCCAATTGCCGTTATGTGGCTTTTTATAAAGACAAAGCCTATGTGAGTTCTTATTCGGGACCTGTTGCCATTAATCCGAATGCAGAAATCGGTTTTGTGGCCGAAATTGACACCACTTCATTAGAAATAAAAAGAAAAGTAACCGTGGGTTATCAGCCAGAACAAATGGTTATTCATAACGGAAAATTATATGTGGCCAATTCTGGCGGTTACAGAGTTCCAAATTACGATAGAACCGTTTCGGTTATTGATCTGGCGACTTTCACAGAAATCAAAAAAATAGATGTGGGCATTAATTTGTACAGCATGCAAATTGACAGCCGCGGTGATATTTACGTGAGTTCACGAGGTGATTACTACAACACGCCATCTAATCTTTTTGTGATTGATACACAAACAGACGAAAAGAAAATGCAACTCGATATTCCTGTTTCTGGAACTTGTCTGGTAGATGATTTATTGTATTACTACAGCGTTTCTTGGAGTTACCTATCAGGCAGTAATAAAGTGAGTTACGGAATCTTGGATACGAAAACTAAAAAAGTAATTACCAATCAGATTATCACGGACGGAACCGATAAAAAAATCATGATTCCGTACGGACTTCAAGTCAATCCAGAAACCAAAGAAATCTACATTACCGATGCGCAAAACTATGTGGTAACGGGCTATATCTACTGTTTTACGCCAGATGGAAAACTAAAATGGAAAACAACCGCAGGAAATATTCCTGCCCATATTGCTTTTATAACTAAAAATTAAAAATTAAAAATTAAAAATTAAAAATGTTGGATAGAAACCTTTTAAAAATCGCTTTGTTTTCAATTCTCTTTTTGGGATTTGTGGCTTGTGATAAGGATAATGACAATGAGGAAAATCTGCTTCCCGCAGAACTGCTGAAGGAAAATTACACGATTGATCGTTTTAAAGTTCTGAATATAGCAACAGATCTTCCAAGTACAGCAAAACTGACTTGGAGCATTAAAGATTCGATTATCTCAGAAAATGCCGATTTAGATTTTATAAGTCCGTACGCAAAGAATTATCCGCTGACTTTAAAAGTAGAAGTTAATGGAGAAATTAAACTTTATAACGCATCAATCAACGTTGTAAAAGAAACAGGAACATACAGTAAATATATTTCTAATGTATTTGATTTTCGTCCTGCAGTTGGACAATTTACAAACGAAATTCCGCTATATACATCAGGAAATACAGAAGCCAATATGATTTCTGCAGCAAAAAATGCAATTGTAGGTTCCAACACCACAATGATTTCGCTGGGCGGTTTTGGTGGTTATGTAGTGTTTGGTTTTGATCATACGATTCCGAACATGGGCGGACGAGATTTTAAAGTTTTAGGAAATGCTTTTTGGGGAAATGAAGCCAACGAAGCGCGTGCAGGATCTTGTGAACCCGGAATTATTATGGTGGCTTACGATAAGAATAAAAATGGAAAACCAGACGAAGACGAATGGTTTGAAATAGCTGGAAGCGAATACTTTAAAAACACTACTACAAAAAATTACTCGATTACTTATTTCAAACCAGATCCAAACAAATTGCCAGTCGGAGGAAACGAATTTTGGCAGGTTGACACCGAATACATTAAATGGCAGGACAATGCTGGAAATTCAGGTTATAAATCGCAAAATGTATTTCATGAACAAAATTATTATCCGCTCTGGATTGCCGATGTGTCTTATACTTTAAAAGGAACGCGAATAGCTGATAATTTTTACGATCAAAGTGGTGAAGGCTCTTATTGGGTAGGCAAATCGTTTGAATTTGGTTATGCCGATAATGCACCAAATAATGATGACGCTTCGAATATAGATATTTCTTGGGCAGTCGATAAAAACGGAAAATACGTAAAACTTCCTGGAATAGACTTCGTAAAGATATACACCGCAATCAATCAGGAAGCGGGCTGGCTTGGAGAAGTTTCTACCGAAGTTTCAGGTGCTTATGATTTGCATCTTAACTAACACAGTAAAATTTCAAACACATAGAGACATAGATTGTAGAAACTTAGAAAGGCGTTTCACTTTGTTTAAAAACACATAGCTATGTGTTGGAAACTAGTTTCTTTTTCTATTCTTTTCAATGACATAAAATCTATGTCTCTATGTGTTAAAGAATAGTAACACAACATTTTAAAACCAAAACAATATGAAGAAAAACTACTTTATAGTAATAATGCTATTTTTTGCATTTCTAACCCACGCACAAATAAAAGTGCAAGGCGTTCCTAGAAATGACATTAAACTAAAAACAGCGACGCAAAAACAACTAACAGCAAAAAGTTCTAATGCAACCACTTTTGATGATATTCAGTTTTGGGTTGGTACAGGTGCCAACAAAGCAGCATTTGCCGTGCAATGGAACGATGGAAAAAATGCAGACGCTTTAATCTGGGGATTTAAATGGGATGGAAATGCAACTGGCGAAGATATGATGAAAGCCATTGCAAAAGCGGATCCTCGTTTTTACACTCTTTTATTGCAGGGAACTCAATTTGGAACTGCAATTGGAGGTTTCGGTTTCGATTTGGACGGAGCCAATACAATCGGATTGTACAAAAGCGGAAACTTAACCTATCCTTACTATCCGGTGAGTGGTATTGTAAATACAACCGTTTATGATTTTGACGAATACACAACAATTGATGCATCCGATCACTGGCAATCGGGCTGGACAACTAAAGGATATTGGTCCTATTGGGTAAGAGATGACGTTAACAATGGTTTTGATTATTCTGGATTAGGCGCATCGAGCCGAGTTTTACAAGATGGTTCTTGGGATGTCTGGAATTTTAATGTTTCGTTTGCAGAAGAACCAATTGCAGCATTTACGCCTGTAACACCGTATTCGAATGCCATAGATTTTACAAAAGGATATTTCATGGTAAACGAAGAATGGTTTGGCCATACCAACGGATCTGTAAATTTTATAACCAATGACGGAAAAATTAATTATAGAGTATATAGCGATGTAAACGAAAATAAAGCTTTTGGCGCTACAACGCAATACGGAACTATTTATGGCGATAAATTTTATTTTGTTTCTAAACAAGCTAAAGATGGAGGCGATACACAATATACTCCTGGCGGAAGGCTAGTTGTTGCCGATGCTTTAACGATGAAAACCCTTGCCGAATTTGATAATGTAGGTGGAGGAGATGGACGTTCTTTTGTTGGAGTTGATGAAAAAACGGGATATATAGGCGCTTCAAACGGAGTTTTTATTTTTGACATTGCCAATATGAAAGTGGGAACTCTCATTACAGGAACAGGAGGCGGAAGTCAGTATGCGGGGCAGATTGGAAACATGATTCGTACTTCTCAATATGTATTTGCAGTAAAACAAAATGGTGGAATTTTGGTCATTGATCCTAAAACAAATAGCGTTGTAAAAACAATTGCTGGTGCGTTTCATTCGGTTACGCAATCTAAGGACGGTAGCATTTGGGGAATCCAGAATAAGAAAATAATTAATATTGACCCCATAACTTTTGCAACTATCGAATATGCCATTCCAACTACTCAATATTTAGGCTCTTGGGGCGCTTGGAACGCTGGTAGTTTTACGTACAGCAATAAAGAAAATGCTTTGTATTGGATGAATTCTGTCAACGCATTTACTTCGGGAGTTCAAATTGTAAAGTTTGATGTGGCAACCAAAAAATTCAATGAGAGCTTTGCAACACTTCCTGGACAAACGGGAACTTTTAAACAAATTCCTTATGGAGCAGCATTGAGAATTGATCCTATTTCAGATCAGATTATTGTAAACACAACCGAAAGCGGTTTTGGGGCACATTACCAAAAAAACTGGATTCATACTTTTGACAATACAGGAAAATTAATCGATACAAAAACGTTAAATGATTATTACTGGTTTCCTGCTATGACGGTATTTCCAGATAATGCAGCTCCAGTTGTTAATGCAATTCTGCCTTCAGAAGTTTCAACGGGAAGCCCAACAATTATTGATTTAAAAACAGTAGTTTCAGATGAAGATAATCTGTCTGCAGCGATTGTAAAAACGATAAAATCAAATAGTGATGAAACTATTGTCTCGGCAGAAATTAATGCAAACGAAGAACTGATTTTAACACCGAAAATAGGAGGAACTGCGACAATTGTAATCAGTTTTAATTCTAATGGAAAAATAGTCGAAAAATCGATTTTGGTTGATACAGCAGTTTTAGGCAGAGACGAATTCACGAAAGTGCAATTATCTATTTACCCAAATCCAGTTTCAGATTATTTGAATATCAGCAGTGAAGACGAAATTACCGATGTTGTGATTTATGATGTTAATGGAAGAACGATCAATACGAGACTAAATAATAATCAAATTGATGTAAGTGATTTTGCGAAAGGTTTTTACATAATCAATATTGTAACTGACAAAGCAAAATACACACAGAAATTTATTAAAAGTGAGTCGTCCTAAAATAGATTGACAGATTTTACAATAAAAATTTATATTAACCAGTCAGGTTTTCTTGGCTGGTTTT